>NZ_JAERWM010000004.1:0-363356 GCF_016918125.1 Aeromicrobium sp. YIM 150415
GGGGGGGGTGGGGCTGTGTGGTGGGGCGGGGGGGGGGGCCCCGCGGGGGGGGGGGGGGGGGGGGGGCGGCCCCCCCCCACGCCACCAGCGATCGTCAGCTGCGCTTGACCGACAGCGACAGATTGTTGAGCGACAGGCCACCGAGCGTGACCGCATAGGCCTTCGCCGAGATGTTGTTCAACGTCGACTCGCCGCTCACCAGGGAGAAGCCGGTCGCGTCATAGCCCGAGGCCTGACTCGTGTCCGAGAAGCCGGACTGCGACTGCGCCTGGCCCAGGGTGACGTTGTTCAGGCTGGCGCCGTTCGGTGTGCGCAACGTGGCGGCATTCAGCGCGACATTGCCGAGGCCGATATTGCTGTCCGTCGAGGCGATCTCCAGGTGGACGCCCTGCACGAGCGGCAGGTTCACCGTCGGGCTCTTGACCGTCAGGCCGTCGGCCCGCGCGTTCTCGGTCTCGGCGAAGATCGTCTCCTTGCCCGTATCGGCATCGCCGACCTGCGTCTGCCCCGGACGGACCTTGAGCGCATCGGCGCTCAAGCTGGTGTCCAGATCGAAACCACCGGCCGATGAGATCGTGGCCGCGACCATGCCCTGCACGATCGCGATCCCCAGACCGACGCTCGCAAGCGTGGCCGGCACCGTGATGGCCGCGAACCGCCCAAGGCGCGCGCGACCCATTCCCTCTGTCTTCATCTATATCTCCCTCTGACCACTCGTCCCTCAACGAGCGGTGGTGTCGCCCTACTGGCTACTCCCTCAGTGACCCAGATCACGAGGCGACGGTCTGAGTGTAGGCATAACTCGGAGTTGCAGTCCACTGGAATCGTGATTTCCCCCACCCCGACTACAGTGGTGCCGCCCGACGAACCCCGAGGACCCCATGCTTTCTTCCTATGAACGCGGCATCGCCGCCATCCGCGTCCTCGGCATCACTGCGCTCATCGGGTTCTTCCTGCTGGCCGTCGGTGCCGTGGCCGCGCTCGCCTTCTCGGTGCAGGTGAAGGGCACCAGCATGAATCCGACCCTCACCCACGGCGACCGTTTGCAGGCGCAGTTCTGGAACCGGTCCAGCATCGAGCGCTTCGACCTCGTCGAGACCCGCACGCCCGAGGATGTCGCGATCGTCAAGCGCGTCATCGGGATCCCCGGAGACACGGTGACCGTGGAGTCGACCGCTCAGGTGCCGGTCGTGACCGTGCGACCGGAGGGGGAATCGGTCGCCTACCGCGTGGCGAACCCGGAGTGGGACGACCAGCCGGGAGGCGGGATGTGCTGCACCGTCGAGGGCAGGGAAGGCGGCACGGGCGAGTTCGTCGTGCCCGAGGACGAGTACTGGCTGGTCGGCGACAACTGGGGCGCCTCGGAGGACTCTCGCGTCTACGGGTTCTTCGCGGCCGATGCCATCGAGGCCAAACTCAACTTCAGGATCCTGCCTCTGGGTCGCTTCGGCTCCGTGCCCAATCCGGCCTCGCTCGTCGCCGCTCCCTGAGCGTCCCGGGCGCGACGACCAGAACGTCCATGGTCGGTGGCAGACTCGGCCTGTGACCGACTCCTCGTCCCCCGACGCCACCACGACCCCCGCCAACCCTTGGCCGGCGCTGTGGGCCATGGTGATCGGCTTCTTCATGATCCTGGTCGACACCACGATCGTCTCGGTCGCGACCCCCGCGATCCGCTCGGCGCTGCAGACCGACTACAACACGGTCATCTGGGTCACGAGCGCCTATCTGCTCGCCTACGCCGTGCCCCTCCTGATCACCGGCAGGCTCGGCGATCGCATCGGCCCAAAGAACGTGTATCTGGTCGGTCTGGCGCTGTTCACGCTGGCATCGCTGTGGTGTGCGGTCACCACCACGATCGAGATGCTGATCGTCGCGCGGGTCTTCCAGGGACTCGGTGCCTCGATGATGACCCCGCAGACCATGGCGGTCATCACCCGCACGTTCCCCCCGGAGAGCCGCGGCCGCGCGATGGCGCTGTGGGGTGCCACGGCCGGCGTCGCCACGCTCGTGGGCCCGGTGCTGGGCGGTGTCCTGGTCGACTCCGCGGGATGGGAGTGGATCTTCTTCGTCAACGTGCCGGTGGGGATCATCGGCTTCGCCCTGGCCTGGAGGCTGGTGCCGCGGCTGGAGACCCATGCGCACTCCTTCGACTGGGTGGGCGTCGTGCTCAGCGCCGCCGCGATGTTCCTCATCGTCTTCGGCATCCAGGAGGGCGAACGCTACGACTGGGGCCAGATCACCGGTATCGTCTCGGTCCCGGCTCTCATCGCCCTCGGCCTGGTGGTCGGCGCGATCTTCCTGTGGTGGCAGTCCCGGGTCCGTCGTGAGCCGCTCGTCCCGTTGCAGCTGTTCCGCGAGCGGAACTTCTCGGTCTCCAATGCGGCGATCTCGATGGTGTCCTTCTCGGTCACCGCGATGTCATTCCCGTTCATGTTGTGGGCCCAGACGGCTCGCGGCTGGTCCCCTACCGAGTCGGGGATGCTGCTGATCCCCATGGCCGTCGTCACGGCCGCGATGGCGCCGATCGTCGGCCGTTGGACCGATCGTGTCGCGCCGCGGCTGCTGGCCTCGATCGGGTTCGGCGTCTCCGGCGGGTCGATCCTGTTCATGAGTCAGACGGTGACTCCCGATAGCCCGGTCTGGCTGATCCTCATCGCCACCGCTCTGGTGGGCTTCGGCAATGCCTTCTTGTGGTCGCCGCTCGCCGCGACCGCGACCCGCCGGCTGCCGATGGCGTCGGCGGGCGCCGGGTCCGGGGTCTACAACGCGACCCGCCAGATCGGCGCGGTGCTCGGCAGCGCCGCCATCGCCGCGGCGATCTCCAGCCGCCTCGCGGCGCATCTCCCCCAGGCGGCCAGCGCTGGTGCCGAGGGCGCGGGCCCCACCGCGCTGCCTCCCGAGGCCGCCGAGCCCTTCTCCACCGCAATGAGCCAGGCCCTCCTCGTCCCCGCCGCGGCCTTCCTCCTCGGTCTCCTCATCGTCCAGTTCTTCCCCCGCCCCCGCTGACCCTCCGGGTCCAACTTTTGCCGGCTTGTGGCCCTCAGGCGGCTGCAGAAGGGGCCACAACCCGGCGAAGGTTGTTCGGCGAGAACCAGCGATCCCACATGACGGACATGACCGGAGCCGAGCCGAGGTACCCCTGATCTCGTAGCGCATGGAAGACCCTCCATGGAATGCTCCGAGGATCCCGAAGGTCGCCGTCGTAGATCACGACCACGGTCCAGCCAAGACGTTCGAGCCGCTCGCGGCGGTCCCGATCGTGTTCGCGCTGCCGGGCGGACCGTTCGTGCCAGTAACCGTCGTACTCGACGGCGACTCTCCAGGCGCGATATGCCAAGTCGACTCGGGCAACGAAGATGCCATCGGCGCCGAAGACCCGTACCTGACTTTCCGGCTCGGGCAGCCGTGCCATCACGAGAAGCACACGTACCCAGGATTCTCGCGGCGATTCCGCCCCTTCGCGCACCCAGCGCAACGCCCGGCGAGCTTTTCGCACTCCGCTGAGATGTCGCTCTTCGGCGTATTCGACGAGCCTCTGGAGCGTGGTGAGCCTCTGTTCGATGAGCCAGTCGCCGACGACGACGAGCCACGGCCAGCTGAGCTTGGTCGCAAGGTCGACGAAGGTCCGTTCCGGGCTCGTGATCAGGAGCCCGTGTCGCTCTCGCACCGCGATCGACGCGAGTCGCCGGTGGCTGGCGATCCGGGGATGTTCGCTGTCCCAACCGGTACGCGTCGAGACATGGATTCGGCCGTCCGATGGCACATCGAGTCCCCAGAGAGCGAGCGCCGTGTGGTGGGAGATCACGGCTCCAGACGGCGCGGCGAGTAGCGCCGCGCGCGCCCAGACCAACACGGTGAGGACGAGGTCAGCGCTGACGTACACACCGCGCAGCAACCGGCGCAGTCGTGACGATCTCATCTGTTTCGGTGTGAGCCCGGCGGCAAGCGCCTCAGCGCGGGTGAAGGGACCGCCAGCCAGTTCTACAGGGAGTTCCATCCTTCGAGAGTCGCCCGCGTCCGACGGTTCGACCAGACCCCGTGGAACGATTGTGGATGCTCATCTCTCGAGATGATCCCTGTGGACGACAGAGAAATGCCGGGGTGTGGGGCCGGTGCCCCGCCGGAAAGGGGGCCCACCCCGCCCAAGATTTGCCCCGGGGGGGCTCAGAGGGTGGCGAGGGCCTCGTTCAGGGTGGCGCTGGGACGCATCACCTGGGTGGCCTTCTCGACATCGGGCTGGAAGTAGCCGCCGAGGTCGACCGGCGAGCCCTGCACCTCGAGCAACTCGGCGTTGATCTGCTCTTCCTTCTCGCGCAGCGTCGAGGCGAGCTCAGCGAAGGCCTGCGCCAACGGAGCTTCCTCGGTCTGCTTCGCGAGCTCCTCGGCCCAGTAGAGCGCGAGATAGAAGTGGCTGCCCCGGTTGTCGATCTCGCCGACCTTGCGGCTGGGTGACTTGTTCTCGTCCAGGAAGGTGCCGGTGGCGCGGTCGAGGGTGTCCGCGAGGATCTGCGCACGAGCGTTGTCCGTCGTCTGCGCGAGGTGCTCGAAGCTCGACGCGAGGGCGAGGAACTCACCCAGGCTGTCCCACCGCAGGTGGTTCTCCTTGACCAGCTGCTGCACGTGCTTGGGAGCCGAGCCGCCCGCACCGGTCTCGAACAGACCGCCGCCGGCGATCAGCGGAACGATCGACAGCATCTTGGCGCTGGTGCCGAGCTCGAGGATCGGGAACAGGTCGGTCAGGTAGTCGCGCAGCACATTGCCGGTGACCGAGATGGTGTCCTCGCCCTTGCGGATGCGCTCCAGCGAGTACGCCGTGGCCAGCTCGGGGCTGAGGATCTGGATGTCCAGGCCCTCGGTGTCGTGCTCGGGCAGATAGGCGTTGACCTTCGCGATGAGGCTCGCGTCGTGGGCGCGGCTCTCGTCGAGCCAGAACACCGCCGGATCGCCCGTGGCGCGGGCGCGGGTGACGGCGAGCTTGACCCAGTCGCGGATCGCGACGTCCTTGGTCTGGCACGCGCGCCAGATGTCGCCGGCCTCGACATCGTGCTCCATGAGCACATCGCCCGCGGCGTTCAGGACGCGCACGGTGCCCGCCGACTCGATCTCGAAGGTCTTGTCGTGACTGCCGTACTCCTCGGCCTTCTGCGCCATCAGGCCGACATTGGGCACCGAGCCCATCGTCGACGGGTCGAAGGCGCCGTTGGCTCGGCAGTCCTCGATCACGGTCTGGTAGACGCCCGCATAGGAGCTGTCCGGGATGACCGCGAGGGTGTCGTGCTCCTCATCGTCGGCGCCCCACATATGGCCCGAGGTGCGGATCATGGCGGGCATGGAGGCGTCGACGATGACATCGCTCGGCACGTGCAGATTGGTGATGCCGCGGCTGGAGTCGACCATCGCGAGCTCCGGACCCTCGGCGAGCGCCGCATCGAACGCGGCCTTGATCTCCGCGCCATTGGGCAGCTTCTCCAGGCCGGCGTAGATGCCGCCGAGACCGTCATTGGCCGAGAGGCCGGCGGCCTTGAGATCGGCACCGTACTGCTCGAAGACGGGAGCGAAGAAGGTCTTGATGACCTGGCCGAAGATGATCGGATCGGAGACCTTCATCATGGTCGCCTTGAGGTGGACGCTGAACAGCACGCCCTCGGCCTTGGCGCGGGCGATCGCGTCGGCGAGGAAGGCCCGCAGGTACGCGGCCTGCATGATCGTGGCGTCGACGACCTCGCCCTCGAGCACCTTCAGATCGTCCTTGAGGACGGTGGTGGTGCCGTCGGCGGCCTCGTGCACGATCCGCAGCGCGTCATCGGCGGGCAGTGTCACCGACTGCTCGTTGGCCTTGAAGTCGTGCTCGCCCATCGTGGCCACATTGGTCTTCGAGTCGGCGCTCCAGGCGCCCATGCGGTGCGGGTTCTTGCGGGCGTAGTTCTTGACCGAGGCGGGGGCTCGTCGATCGGAGTTGCCCTCGCGCAGCACGGGATTGACGGCGCTGCCCTTGACCTTGTCGTAACGGGCGCGGATGTCGCGCTCCTCGTCCGTGGTCGGCTCGTCCGGGTAGTCCGGCAGGTCGTAGCCCTGGGACTGCAGCTCGGCGACGGCGGCTTTGAGCTGCGGGATCGAGGCCGAGATATTCGGCAGCTTGATGATATTGGCCTCGGGGCGCTTGGCCAGCTCGCCGAGCTCGGCGAGGGCGTCGTCGACGCGCTGTTCGGCCGGCAGACGGTCCGAGAACACCGCGATGAGGCGCCCGGCCAGCGAGATGTCGCGGGTCTCGACCTCGACACCGGCGGTAGCCGCGTACGCGGAGATCACCGGCAGGAAGCTGTGGGTGGCGAGGGCGGGGGCCTCGTCGGTGTGCGTGTAGATGATCGTCGATTCGCTCACGGCCCCAACCTACCGCGCATCGAGGCCGCGACCGTCGCTGGCGTGCTCCTGAACGCGCCGAGAGCGGATGTCCTTACCAGAATCCGGCGGCGGTGAGAACGCTGTCCACAGGGCGGACAGGCGTCTCAGAAGTGCGCCAGGCCCCTAACGTGAGGGCTCGTCAGGATCTCCGAAAGCCCAGAAAGGCACCTCGATGACTTCTCGGTACCGTCGCCGGTTGGCGGCTGCAGCGGCCCTCGCCTCGCTGATCGCGACGGCCGCATGCGCGCCTTCGGGAGCCGGCGGCAGCGCCGATGCCGATGCCACGTCGCTCTCGCTGGTCGGGTTCGCGGTGCCGAAGGCCGGCAACAACGCCGCGCAAGCGGCCTTCGCCGAGACCGACGAGGGCGCCGGTGTCAGCTGGAAGGAGTCGTACGGCGCCTCCGGCGATCAGAGCCGTGCCGTCGCGAGCGGACTCGACGCCGACTACGTGCACTTCTCCGTCACCCCCGATGTCACCCGACTGGTCGATGCCGGCCTCGTCGACGAGTCGTGGGACGACGGACCGAACAAGGGCATCGTGACCGACTCGGTGGTGGTGCTGGCGGTGCGCGAGGGCAATCCGAAGAACATCCAGGGCTGGGACGACCTCGCCCGCGACGATATCGGCATCGTGACGCCCAATCCCGGATCGTCCGGAGCCGCGCGCTGGAACATCCTCGGCGCATGGTTGCACATCGTGGGCCAGGGCGGCTCGCAGGAGGAGGCGGAGGCCTTCCTGGCCGACGTGCTCGACAACGTGCAGGCATTCCCGGGCAGCGGACGCGACGCGACGCAGGCCTTCCAGAGCGGCACCGGCGATGTCCTCATCTCCTATGAGAACGAGGCCATCCTCGCGCGGCAGAACGGCGAGCCGATCGAGTATGTGGTGCCCGAGGACACGCTGCTCATCGAGAATCCGGCGGCCGTTCTCACCGATGCGGACCCCAAGGCTGAGGCCTTCCTGGACTTCGTGCTCACGCCCGAGGGACAGACCGAGTACGTGAGCAAGGGCTTCCGCCCGCTGCGCTCGGTCGACGGGGTCGAGGTCGGCGAGGTCGAGGGCGCGATGGATCCGCAGAACCCGTTCCCGGACGTCGCGACACTCTTCACCATCGACGACGACCTCGGCGGCTGGGACGAGGTCAACAGCACCTTCTTCGACGAGAGCGAGGGCATCATCACCCGGCTCCAGACCGCCGCGGGACTGAACTCGTGACGATCGAGCAGCTCGACCCGGCCGCGACGGCGCGCACGCGTCGTCGCGGCCGGGCGTCGTCCACCCTCGACCGGCCTGCGGCGATCGGTCTGGGGATCGGCGTCACGTGGTTCAGCATCCTGGTGCTGATCCCGCTCGCCCTCATCGCCTTCCAGGCTGCCGGTGGCGGCTGGGCCGTCTTCGCCGAGACCCTCGGCAGCTCCCAGACGGCGGCAGCCATCTGGCTCACGGTCCGCCAGGCGCTGCTGGTGACGGCGCTGAACGTGGTCATGGGCACGCTCATCGCCTGGGTCCTGGTGCGCGACGACTTCCCCGGCAAGCGGGTCCTCGAGATCATCATCGACATCCCCTTCGCGCTGCCCACCATCGTCGCGGGCCTGGTGCTGCTGAGCCTCTACGGACCGGCGAGCCCGCTCGGGATCGACGTCTCCAACACCTCCCACTCGGTGTTCCTGGCGTTGCTGTTCGTGACGCTGCCCTTCGTGGTGCGGGCCGTGCAGCCGGTGCTGATGGAGCTGGAGCCCGAGGTGGAGGAGGCCGCCGCCTCGCTCGGCGCCAGCACCTTCACGACGTGGCGGCGCATCATCCTGCCCAGCCTGACCCCCGCCATCGCCGCCGGGGCGACGCTCTCCTTCGCCCGTGGGATCAGCGAGTACGGCTCACTCGTGCTGCTCTCGGGCAATCTGCCCTTCGAGTCCGAGGTCGCCTCCGTACGGATCTTCACCTATATCGAGAACGACAATCCGGCCGCCGCCTCGGCGGTCGCCGTCATCCTGCTCGGCGTGGCGCTCGCGGCGATCGTGACGCTCAATCTGATCTCGAGGCGGGTGGCCCGTCGTGACTGAGCTCTCCACCGTGCGCCGGCCACGACGTACCCGGGCGACCTATGTTCGCCGGGCGATCGTACTGGCCTATCTGTTCTTCCTCGTGGTCTGGCCGGTCTCGCTGGTGGTGATCCACACCTTCAGCGACGGCAACCATCTGGTCGCGGCGCTGCAGGACCCGGTCGTGATCTTCGCCCTGCAGATGACGGTGGTCGTCGCCTTCTGGGCCGTGGTCATCAACACCGTCTTCGGCGTCGGCATGTCGTTGCTGCTGGTCCGCTACGAGTTCCCCGGCAAGGGAGTGCTCAACTCCCTGCTGGACCTGCCGCTGTCGGTCTCCCCCGTCGTCATCGGCCTGGCGCTCCTGCTCGCCTACGGTCCCCGCGACGGTGCCTTCGCACCGGTCCTCGGCGCGATCGACTTCCAGGTGATCTTCTCGGTGCCTGGCATCATCATGGCGACCGCCTTCGTGAGCCTGCCGCTGGTGATCCGCGAGGTCGTGCCGGTGCTCCAGGAGGTCGGCACCGAGCAGGAGCAGGCGGCGCGCTCGCTCGGCGCGGGCGGCTGGCAGACCTTCCGGCGCATCACGCTGCCCTCGATCCGGTGGGCGCTCGTGTACGGCGTCGTGCTGAGCCTGGCCCGGTCGCTGGGCGAGTTCGGGGCCGTCAAGATCGTCTCGGGCAATATCACCCAGCAGACCCAGACCGCCACCCTCGTCGTGGAGGACAAGTACCTGGAGTTCGAGCGCGGCGCGGCCTATGCGACGAGCTTCCTGCTCACCCTCATCGCCGTGGCGGCCCTCGTGATCGTCACGATCCTGCGACCCAAGGAGAAGAAATAGACATGGGCATCGAGATCAGCGGGATCAACAAGAACTTCGGCGACTTCGTCGCGCTGCGCGATATCGACCTGACGATCCCGAGCGGCGGGCTGACGGCGCTGCTCGGCCCCAGCGGCGGCGGCAAGTCGACCCTGTTGCGCATCATCGCCGGCCTGGAGACGTCCGACAGCGGCTCGATCGAGATCGAGGGCCAGGACACCACCCGGGTGCCCGCCCAGCGCCGCAATGTCGGCTTCGTCTTCCAGCACTATGCGGCGTTCAAGCACATGTCGGTGGCCAAGAACGTGGCCTTCGGGCTGGAGATCCGCAAGCGTCCCAAGGCGGAGATCAAGCGCCGGGTGGACGAGCTGCTGGAGCTCGTCCACCTGGAGCAGTTCGCGCATCGGCTGCCGGCTCAGCTCTCGGGAGGCCAGCGTCAGCGGATGGCGCTCGCCCGGGCACTCGCGATCGAGCCGAGCGTCCTGCTGCTCGACGAGCCCTTCGGCGCACTCGATGCCAAGGTCCGCAAGGAGCTGCGCGACTGGCTGCGCCGGCTGCACGACGAGGTGCACGTGACGACGGTCTTCGTCACCCACGATCAGGAGGAGGCCCTCGAGGTCGCCGACAGCATCGTGGTCATCAACGAGGGGCGCATCGAGCAGGTCGGCACCCCCGATGACCTCTACGACAAGCCGGCGAGCGAGTTCGTGCTGAGCTTCCTCGGCCCGGTGACGACCCTCGGCGACCGGCTGATCCGTCCGCACGATATCGAGATCTCACGCCTGGAACAGGCCGCTGTCGTGGACGGACCGATCACCCGGTGGACGCGGATCGGCTTCGAGATCCGGCTGGAGGTCACCCCGACCGATCCGCGCTACACCCAGCCGGTGCAGGTGACCGTGACGCGCAGCGAGGCGACCGCACTCGATCTGCATCACGGCGACCACGTCTGGCTGCGTCCCTCGGTCGGCGCCCAGTCCATCACCGCCTGAGTCCAGCCTGTCGCGTCGCGCTCACAGCTGTTGCCGGGTTGTGGCCCTTTCCTGACTCGCACGAGGGCCACAACCCGGCAAAAGCTGGACCCGGAGGGTCAGATGGGGCCGGGGTCAGCGGCGGGTGCGGCGCTCGAGGGCGACGGCGATGAGGACGACGACGAGTCCGCCCGCCGCCAGTCCGGCACCCACGAGGCTCGGCGCGCGGTAGCCGTAGCCCGCGGCGATGACGATGCCGCCGAGCCACGCCCCGAGACCATTGGCGACATTCAGCGAGGAGTGGTTGAGCGCCGCCCCGAGCATCTGCGCATCACCCGCGGCGTGCATGAGGCGGATCTGCAGCCCCACCGCGACGATGCTGCCCAGAGCACCGATCGCGAACACCCCGATGGCCGTGAAGACGGGCTGGTCCATCACGGCGTAGAACCCGACGAGCACCGCGACGCTCGCGACGAATCCGCCGACGATCTGCCGCACGTTGTCCCAGTCGGCGAGGATCCCCGCCAGCCAGGTGCCGACGACCGAGCCGATGCCGAAGGCCAGCAGGAACCACGGGATCGTCGTGCGGCCGAGGCCGGCGACATCGGTGACGATCGGGGCGATATAGGAGTACATCGCGAAGATGCCGCCGAAGCCGATCATGCCCGCCGCGACGGCCAGCAGCACCTGCGGGCGCTTGAGCGCCGCGAGCTCACGGCGGATCGTGGCCTCCGGCGTGCCCGGCACGCGCTCGACGAAGCGCCAGATCAGCACGGCGGTCAGCAGCGAGACCACCACCACGAAGACATAGGCCGATCGCCAGCCGAAGTGCAGGCCGAGCCAGGCGCTCAACGGGACACCCGCGACCGTGCCCGCCGACAGGCCCATCATGACGCGGCTGACCGCCCGCCCCTTCATCGACGCGGGCACCATCGACGCGGCCAGCAGCGAGGCCACCCCGAAGTACGCGCCGTGCGGGAGCCCCGCGATGAACCGGGACACCAGCACCGGCAGATAGCCGGAGGCGAGCGCGGTGAGGCCGTTGCCCACCGCAAGCGCCACTACGAGACCGATGGCCAGCTCCCGCTTGGGCAGCTTGGCACCGAGCGAGACGATCAGCGGAGCGCCGACCACCACGCCGAAGGCGTAGGCCGTGATGATGTGGCCGGTCGTAGGGATCGAGCGATCGATGCTGTCCGCGATGTCGGCGAGCAGGCCCATCGTCACGAACTCCGTCGTGCCGATGGCGAAACCGCCCAGCGCGAGGGCGATGATCGCGAGGCCGAGATGGGTCGGGCGCCGGGTCTGAGTCATCGAGGTCACGGAAGATGCCAACGTGGCATCCGGCTCATCTGTTCCGTGATCGGGGCGGTCCGGCGGGCGATGTGGGCACTGTCATAGTCACAGCTTCTCGACCGGCGCGTAGCGCAGCAGCAGCCGCTTGACTCCCTGCGATCCGAAATCGACGCTGGCCACCGAGTTCTGGCCCGAGCCGTCGAGGGAGACGACCGTGCCGAGCCCGAAGGTGTCGTGGGTGACCCGGTCCCCGGGCTCGAGGGCGACGATGTCCCGGGTGGCGCGCTTGGACCGGGCGGCCACATTCGCCGAGCGGAACGAGCCGCTGTCCCGCCGCGCGGAGGCCGAGGGAGTGCTCGGCGTCCACTGCGTGGCCGGCGAGCCGAGCCGTCGCCAGTCCATGACGTGATCGGGCACCTCGTCGAGGAAGCGCGACGGAGGGTTGTAGGCCGGCGCCCCCCAGGCCGATCGCACCGAGGCACGCGTCAGATAGAGCCGCTCGCGGGCGCGGGTGATGCCCACATAGGCGAGGCGTCGCTCCTCCTGGAGCTCCTTGGCGTCGCCCATCGACCGCATGTGCGGGAAGACGCCGTCCTCGAGGCCGGTGAGGAACACGACAGGGAACTCCAGCCCCTTGGCCGTGTGGAGCGTCATGAGGGTCACCACCCCCTCGCCGTCATCGGGGATGGCATCGGCATCGGCGACGAGGGCGATCTGCTCCAGGAACGCCGACAGGGATCCGGGGGTGAGATCACCGGCATCGGTGTCCTCAGGGGCGGCCTCGGCGTCATCGGCGAGCGTGGCGGCACCGGCCACGAACTCCCGCGCGACGGCGACCAGCTCGGCGAGGTTCTCGACGCGGGTCTCGTCCTGTGGATCGCGGCTCTCCTCCAAGACCGTGAGATAGCCGGTGCGCGTGAGCGCGGCCTCGATGACGGCGTCCGCGGGGGCGCCGGAGTCGGCGAGCTGCCGCAGCCCGTGCATGACCTCGGCGAACTGCCGGACGGCCGTGCGCGAGCGGGTGGCGAGGTCGTCGATCTCGTCGACCCGGCCCATCGCCTCCCAGAAGCTGATCTGCCGCCGCTGCGCGAAGCGATCGAGGGCGCTCTCGGCCCGGTCGCCGATGCCGCGCTTGGGCTCGTTGAGGATCCGGCGCACCGAGACGTCGTCGCGGGGATTGGCCAGCGCGCGCACATAGGCCAGTGCGTCCTTGACCTCCTTGCGCTCGTAGAACCGCACCCCGCCGACGACCCGATAGGGCAGACCGACGCGGATGAACACCTCTTCGAAGACCCGTGACTGAGCGTTGGTGCGGTAGAACACCGCGACATCCTTGGGCTCCGCCGTGCCGTCATCGGTGAGCCGGTCGATCTCATCGGCGATGAACTGGGCCTCGTCGCGTTCGTCGTCGGCGACGTAGCCGACGATCTGCTCGCCATCGCCCTCGGCGGACCACAGCTTCTTGTCCTTGCGGTCCTCGTTGCGGCTGATGACGGCATTGGCGGCGGTCAGGATGGTCTGCGTGGAGCGGTAGTTCTGCTCCAGCAGGACGGTGTGCGCATCGGGGAAGTCGGACTCGAACTCCAGGATGTTGCGGATATTGGCGCCGCGGAAGGCGTAGATCGACTGATCGGAGTCGCCGACCACCATCAGATCGGACTCCGCATCGCACAGCTCGCGGATCAGGGCGTACTGCGCGTGGTTGGTGTCCTGGTACTCGTCGACGAGCACGTGCCGGAAGCGGCGCCGGTAGGCCTCGCGGACCTCCGGCCAGGCCTGGAGCAGATGGACGGTGTTCATGATGAGGTCGTCGAAGTCCATGGCATTGGCCGCCTGCAGCCGCTGCTGGTACAGCGCATAGCACTCGGCGTATTGCTGCTCGGTGGGCGTCTGCGCGCGGCTCGCCGCCGCCTCGTGATCGACGAGCTCATTCTTGAGATTGGAGACGTGGTTGAGCACCGCGCGCGGATTGACCTTCTTGGGATCGAGGTCCAGGTCACGGCAGACGAGGGTCATGAGCCGGCGGGTGTCCGCGGCATCGTAGATCGTGAAGGACGAGGTGAAACCGAACTTGTCGGCCTCACGTCGCAGGATCCGCACGCAGGCGGAGTGGAAGGTGGACACCCACATCATCCGCGCGCGACCGCCGACGAGCTCGGCGACCCGCTCGCGCATCTCGGCAGCGGCCTTGTTGGTGAAGGTGATCGCCAGCACCGACCCCGGATGCGCGCCGCGCGCGGCGATGAGCCAGGCGATCCGCCGCGTCAGCACGCGGGTCTTGCCCGATCCGGCCCCGGCCACGACGAGGAGCGGACCGCCGGTGTGGGTCACCGCCTCGCGCTGGGCGTCGTTGAGGCCCTCGACCAGTCGGTCCGAGGTGGTCACACGGGGGCCGCGTTCGGGGGCTGGCGAGGAGGGCACGGGGAACGGCAGAGTCATCGCCTCCAGACTAGTGGCTCGCGCTGACGATCCCGTGCTCGATCGGTCTCCGCGCCTAGCTCACTGGAACCAGGCCGATGATTCCGGGAGGTGGTCGGCATCGTTACCACCGACGCAGCACAATGGAATCATGGAATGGACGATCGACTCCGACGCGACGGCTCCGCCGTTCGAGCAGCTGCGTCAGCGGATCGCCGAGGCCGCGGCCTCCGGTGAACTGCCGGAGGGAGAACGGCTCCCCACGGTCCGGGCCCTGGCGGAGACGCTCGGGCTCGCGGTCAACACGGTGGCCCGCGCCTATCGCGAGCTCGAGGCGATGGGCGTGATCCGCACCGAGGGACGCCGCGGCTCCTTCATCGCCAGCACCACGCTGACCCACGACGACACCCGCAACGCGGCCATCGCCTTCGCCAAGTCCGCGCAGAGCCGCGGCATGGGTCGGGCCGAGGCCGTCACCCTCTTCGAGAGCGTCTGGTGACCTCGCGAACCCGTTGAGTGTGGGGTGCCCCCATACTCAACCGGTTCTGGGTTCGTTCCGCTGAGGGTGGAAGGCTCCGCCGACGGCGGAAGGGGCTTCGTTCCGCCGCCTGAGGGACTCACAGTGAAGACATGACCGATGAGAAGAACCCTCGATTGTTCGGCGAGAGCACGCGCCGGGAGCTGTACCAGCAGCGCGTACTGGTGCTGGACGGGCAACTCGACGACGACAACGGAACCCTCCTCGCCACCCAGTTCATCACCCTGGCCGCCGAGAGGCCGGGAGCGGAGATCGCTCTGTGGATCCATTCCCCCGGCGGCTCGGTCCCGGCGATGCTCGCGATCCGCGATGTCATGCGGATGGTCCCCTGCGACGTGTCGACCTTGGTACTGGGAATGGCGTGCAGCGCCGGGCAGTTCCTGCTGTCGGCCGGAAGTCGCGGCAAACGGCGGGCACTCCCCCACTCGCGCATCTTGATGCATCAGGGCTCAGCGGGTATCTCGGGCACCGCCGTCGACCTCGAGCTCCAGGCCGAGGACCTGCGTCATACCCGCGACACGGTGCTCGGACTGATCGCCCAGGACACCGGACAACCGATCGAGCGCGTGTTCAACGACTCCCTGCGTGACCGCTGGTATTCGGCCCAAGAGGCACTCGACTACGGCTTCGTCGATGAGATCGCGGGCAGCTTCGACGCGATCTCTCCGACGCAGCCGCAGCCGCTGGGCCTGGCAGCGGGAGCGAGACGATGAGCAGTTACCCGATCCCGAATGTCATCACCCAGAACCCGCGCGGCGAACGGATCATGGACGTCTACTCCCACCTGCTCACCGAGCGGGTCGTCTATCTGGGCACCGCGATCGACGCCGGGGTGGCGAACGCCCTCGTCGCCCAACTGCTGCATCTCGAGGCGGACGATCCCAGCCGCGACATCCAGCTCTATATCAACTGCGAGGGCGGCGATCCGAGCGCGATGCTCGCGATCCAGGACACCATGCGTTACGTGCGGCCCCGCGTCGCCACGACCTGCGTCGGCCAGGCGATCTCCGTCGGTGCGGTGCTGCTGGCCGCCGGGGCTCCGGGGGCACGGGCCGCTCTGCCCCACGCGCGGATCGTGCTGCATCAGCCGGCGGCACAGGGACGCGGCCCTATCCCCGACCTGATCCTGCAGGCCGACGAGGTGGTGCGGATCCGCACGGACATCGAGAGGATCCTCTCGCGGCACACCGGCCAGGATGTCGCGACGCTACGCACCGACACCGACCGCGACCGGGTCTTCACGGCCGAGGCCGCCCGCGACTACGGACTCATCGACACCGTGCTCGCGGAACGGGACGGCTGACGGCGCTGCCGCGGAGCACCCCGGGCAGGTTCCGGCGGCGGTAGCTGGTCAACCTTTCCTCGCTGGCAGCGGTAGCTGATCAACGTTATCGAGCCCCGATGACGTTGATCAGGTACCTCAACCGGGGAGGGAGACGTTGACAACCTACCGCCCCGGCTGGGCGCGCATCGGTCGCTAGGCGGCCAGGGCGAAGGCACCACGCTGGGCGCCGCGCGCCGTGCCCGCCACGGGAGCGCTCAGCTGCCGGGAGACCTCGACGGTGAGGTCGAGCAGCGTCAGCTCCAGCGCCCCGGCCACCGCCGCGATCATCTCGCTCGACGGCTCCTTGATCCCGCGTTCGATCTCGGACAGATACTGCAGCGAGATGCCCGCGCGCCGGGCGACATCGCCGAGGGTCTCGTCGCGACGTCGACGTTCGTCACGCAACCGCGCGCCGAGCGCCTCGCGCCAGAGCGGCTCGCGCGCCGCCGCATGATCAGGGGACGATGGAGTTTCCGGCATGCTTCATCGTAGGCCGGTCCTGTCGCCGGCCTTCGCGTCTTCTGCCGACAGCAGAATCACGCGCCGAACTCGAGCGGTGGGCTGCGCACCCCTGCCCACCCGGGGCGGTGGGTTACGCACCTCTCGAGGTCGGTGAGAGGTGCGCAACCCACCGCCCTGGGAAGCGAGAGGTGCGTAACTCACCGCCCCTCACAGCCGCGCGGACGAGCCTTCGGGTCAGATGAGGCGGCGGTCGCTGGCCCAGCGAGTGAGCTCGTGGCGGCTGGAGAGCTGAAGCTTGCGCAGCACATTGGAGACATGGGTCTCGACCGTCTTGATCGAGATGAACAGCTCCTTGGCCACTTCCTTGTAGGCGTAGCCGCGCGCGATGAGGCGCATGACCTCGCGCTCGCGCTCGGTGAGCCGGTCCAGATCCTCGTCGACATGGGCCACGGCGATCGTGCCGGCGAAGGCGTCCAGGACGAAACCGGCCAGCCGCGGCGAGAACACCGCGTCGCCCGCCGCGACCCTCTCGATGCCGTCCACCAGCTCATCCGCGGCGATGTTCTTGGTGACATAGCCGCGCGCTCCCGCCCGGATGACACCGATCACGTCCTCCGCCGCGTCGCTCACCGACAGCGCGAGATACGTGGCGCCGGGCGCCTGGGCGATGACCTCCGGGCCTCCCCCGCCGGGCATGTGGACGTCGAGCAGCACGACGTCCGGACGATGGTCGGCGATGACCCGCACCGCCGAGGGGACGTCCTCGGCCTCCGCGACCACGCGGACCCGCCCCGCTCCCACGCGTTCGAGCTCGGCGCGCACGCCGGACCGGAACATCGCGTGGTCATCGACGACCACGACTCGCAACTCATCCATCCTCGTCCTCCTCGGCCGGATCGTCCCACGGCATCGTCAGCACGATCTCCGTGCCCTCCCCCGGTGTGCTCTTGACCGTCGCCTCGCCGCCGTGGCGACGCATCCGTTCCACGATCGATCCGCGGATGCCCTGCCGGTCGTCGGCGACGCCGTCGGGATCGAAGCCCACTCCGCGGTCGCGCACGAAGACCTCGCCACGGTCGGCGGCGAACTCGGCGTAGACGTCGACGCGCTCGGAACCGGCGTGCTTGGCGGCGTTGACCATCGCCTCGCGAGCGGCACGGACGAGCGCGACCGCGTCCGCCGACAGCGGGTGATCGCCGACCGCCACCAGCTCGACCGCCACGCGATGCGTGGTCTCGACGTCCTCCGCCTCGGTGCGCAACGAGCGCACCGCCGTGCCGTCACCGGGCATCTCGTCGCCGTACAGCCAGGTCCGCAGCTCGCGTTCCTGCCGCCGCGCCAGCGTGGCGACCGTACGAGGGTCGGCCGCGTTCTTCTGCAGCAGCGCGAGGGTCTGGAGCACCGAGTCGTGCAGGTGTGCGGCCATGTCCGCGCGCTCCTGGGAGCGGATCCGTTCGCGCCGCTCGCTCTCCAGATCGTGCCAGAGGCTCCCGATCCACGGGCCGAGGATGAGTCCGATTCCCAAGACCGCCACCACCACGGCGGCGACGAGATCGAGGGTGGCGTTCCAGCCCCGGCCTTCGGAGATGACGTAGACGGCGGCGAGCCCGACGAGGCCGAGGCCGGCGGCGATACGCGCCCAGTAGCCGGCACCTCGGGTCTGTCGCAGCCAGGAGCTCCAGGTGGCGTCGTCGAGCTGGCGCCAGATCAGGGCGACGCCCAGGGCGCCGGCGAGCACCGGGATCAGCAGGCGGGAGGACACACCGCCGCCGAGAATCGAGATCAGCGCGAAGACACCCAGCCCCACCGCGCCGATCGCGACCGTCTGGGCGATCTCGCGGGCGGAGGTCCGTTCCGCACCTCGCATGCCGGCCCGTGTGGCTGAGGCGATGCCGGGGGTGTCGTCGGGTGAGGACAGCGGCAGGAAGCGCCAGAGCAGCAGATAGCCGATGATCCCGGCCGCGTTGAACCACGTCGCGACCACGAACCCGATCCGGATCCACAGCACCGGCACGTTCAGATGGTCGGACAACCCGGCCGCGACGCCTCCGACGATCCGCCGGTCGACGGGCCGCGTCGCTCGGGGATGCGGCGGGGCGGCGGAGGTGGTCACGGCACCAAGCCTCACACGCGGCCGCGCGAGCGCGCCACCAGGGACGACCCCGGCATCGCCCTGACACGACACCGGGAGGAATCAGGGAAACACCCGATGGTCGGCGGAGCGCCGGACGGCCACGATGGAGACATGAACGATCAGGACACATCGACGCCGCGGGACGCGTCCTCGCCGCCACGCCGACTCCAGGACTTCGAGAACGCACGCCGACCGCGCTCGGATCGGATGATCGCCGGTGTCTCCACCGGCATCGCCCGCTGGCTCGGCATCGATCCGGTGATCGTGCGCGTCGGCTTCGTCGTGCTCACCCTCGTCGGGCTGTCCGGCCTCGTGCTCTACGGGGCGTGCTGGCTCCTCATGCCGGAGGAGGGCAAGGACCGCAGCGTGTTGGGCGAGATGTTCGGCCTCGGCGAGAACGAGAAGCAGGTCCGGATGGTGGGCCTGGCGATCGCGGGGGCGATCGCCATCGCCGCGATCCTCGGCGACAGCGCCTGGGGACTCGGCGGCTGGGCCTGGGTGACGCTCTGGGTGATGTTCTGGGTCGCCGTCCCCATCGCCCTGGTCTACTGGTTCGTCTCAGGACGGCACCGGCGCGGCACCCAGGCCTCGCCGCCCCAGGGGACTCCGTACGGTCCACCGGCTCCGGGGGTCCCGTACGGCCCGCCGAGTCCAGGCTCACCGCCGTTCGCCGCGACCCCGTCTCCGGCCGGACATGACTCCGTCACCACGACGCTCGGGCCAACCCCCGCCGGTGGCTCGACCGAGAAGACGGCCGATGAGTCGGGCGATGACGGCATCGCTTCGGACGACGAGGACGATGGCGCACAGCCGCCCACGTCCGGGCCTCCCCTCATGCACGGTCCTCCCCCGCCCCCAGGGCCTCCGCGGACTCCCTGGTCGCCGGCTCTGTTCCTCGGCACCGTCTCGCTCATCCTGCTCGCCTGGGGTGGCCTGTGGCTCTGGTCCGAGCAGGTCGCGAATGTCGTTCCCGAGATCTACGCGCTCACCGGCTTGGTCCTCACCGCTGTGGGCCTGCTCGTGGGCAGCAAGATCGGCAATGCCGGACTCCTCGTCCCGGTCGGTCTCGTGTTGTGCGTCGTTCTCGCGGCGACGTCCGCGCTGCCGAATGCCCGTGCCGGCGACTTCACCTTCACCCCGACATCGGTCGGCCAGGCCACCCGCGCGATCGACACCGGCGCCGGCCAGGTGACCTATGACCTCACCGATGTCTCGGTCCCGGACGATCTCGCCGGGGAGTCCGTGGAGATCGATCACGGGCTCGGCCTGGTGCGGGTCGTCGTACCCCGCGATCTCGACGTCCATGTCGATGCCGCCATCCGCTGGGCGGGCCAGGTGAAGGTCTTCGAGCGCACCGCCGACGGCTGGAGCCCGCATCTCGACTACGGCGACCCCGGGTCGGATGTCTTCCACCTATCCATCAACAGTTCGGCCGGAGCTATCGAGGTGATCCGACGATGAACATCCATCCCTTCCGGGTGACACCCTTCGTGTTCGGCGTGCTGTTCTTGCTCGTCGCGGCAGGATGGACAGCACTCGAGTACGACGTCATGACCGGCGCTCAACTGCGGCTCGCCGGACCGATCGCCCTCATCGTGATCGGCCTGATCGGCGTGGCCCTGACCTTCAGGAGGAGAACATGACCGCTAAGAAGCTCACCCGCTCGACCCAGGACAAGTGGCTCGGGGGCGTCTGCGGCGGCATCGCCGCCTACTTCGGCTGGGACGCGACGCTCGTGCGACTGGTGGCTCTCGTCGCGGTCCTCGTGACGCTGCCGGTGAGCGTCGTGGCCTACATCGTGGCCTGGGTGATCATGCCCCAGGAGCCGGCGACCCCGTGGCAGACGGGGACCGACGCTCCCAGCGGTCCCGTGCAGTGATCGCACGGGCGGTGGAGTCGCTGAAGACGCCATCGACACCCGCGTCGTAGAACGCGAGGTACTCGGCCAGGGCATCGCCGTGATCGGCGGGGCCCTGGCCGTTCCTCAGGTCGGCGGGCAGGAAGTGGTTCTCGTCGCGGAGCGTCCACACGTGCACGGCCAGACCGAGATCGTGGGCGTCGCCGACGAGCGCCGTCGGGGCCGCGAGCCGATCCTCGGCGTCACGCGCGATCACCAGGCTCTTGTGGGCTCCGACTCCGTCGGCGTACTCCGCGATGAAGGCGAGACCGGCAGCGGAGGCGAGGAAGGCGTAGTCCCGGGAGTCTCCCGCGAGCACATGGTCGTACGGGGCGCCGCCGTGTTCGAGGAGCTGGATGAGCGGCAGCGAGGTCCGCGAGCGCAGCCAGCGCAGATTGCCCGGCTCCATGGACTGGATGATGACGGGGAACCGGGGTCGCTCGGTGTCGAGATCGCGGCCTCGTAGCGTGGACAACAGCAGGTCGGTGATGTCGTATCCGAGCGCGTTGAAGTACGTCGGGTGCTTGGTCTCCGGGTAGATGCCGAGGCGCGGCTCCCCGGGCCCGCGACGCGCGTTCTCGGCCTCGGCGATGTCGATGACCTGCTCGAAGGTGAGGATCGTCCCCGTCAGGCCGAGGTTGCCCGGACGCACCTCCGGGATCCGCTCGCGGGTGCTCAGCGACCTGAGTTCCTCGAGTGTGAAGTCCTCGCTGAACCAGCCGGTGACCGCCACGCCGTCGACATCCTTCGTGGTCCTCCGGTCGGCGAAGATCGCGCGGTCGGCGACATCCGTCGTCGAGGAGAGCTCGTTCTCGTGACGGACGACGAGCACGCCGTCCCGGCTCATCACGAGGTCGGGTTCGATGTAGTCCGCTCCCTGCTCGATGGCGAGCTGATAGGACTCGGCGGTGTGCTCCAGTCGCGCACCGGGAACCCCTCGGTGCGCGATGACGATCGGCGCGCTCACGGCCCCCACGCTACGGAACGGACGTGAGCCCGCGGCAACGCCCCTCCGCTGGAGGTAGGCCATCAACGTTATGGGCTACGGATGAGGTTGACGGTCTACCGCCACCGGGCGCGGAAGGGTTGATGGCCTACCGCCACGACGCGAGGGTCACTCCCACTCGATGGTGCCGGGGGGCTTGCTGGTGACGTCGAGGACGACGCGGTTCACCTCGTCGACCTCGTTGGTGATGCGCGTGGACATCCGCTCCAGGACGTCGTACGGGAGCCGTCCCCAGTCGGCCGTCATGGCGTCCTCGCTGGTGACGGGGCGCAGCACGATCGGGTGACCGTAGGTGCGGCCGTCGCCCTGGACGCCGACCGAGTGCACATCGGCCAGCAGCACCACCGGGAACTGCCAGATCTCGGCGTCGAGACCGGCCCTGGTGGTCTCCTCGCGCACGATCTTGTCCGCGGCGCGCAGGATGCGCAGACGATCGGCGTCGACCGAGCCGACGATGCGGATCGCGAGGCCGGGGCCGGGGAAGGGGTGCCGTTCGACGATGCCCGCGGGCAGCCCGAGCTGGCGGCCCACTTCGCGGACCTCATCCTTGAAGAGCGTCCGCAGCGGCTCGATCAGACCGAACTCGAGATCCTCGGGAAGCCCGCCGACATTGTGGTGACTCTTGATATTCGCCGCGCCCTCGCCGCCGCCGGACTCGACGACATCGGGATACAGGGTGCCCTGCACGAGGAACCGGACCGGCTGGCCCTCCGGTGCCGCCTCGACGACCTCGCGTTCGGCCTGCTCGAAGACGCGGATGAACTCGCGGCCGATGATCTTGCGCTTCTCCTCCGGGTCGGAGACACCGTCGAGGTGCCCGAGGAAGCGGTCGACGGCGTCGACGACCTTGAGCGTGACCCCGGTCGACGCGACGAAGTCCTGCTCGACCTGCTCGGCCTCCCCCTCGCGGAGCAGTCCGTGGTCGACGAACACGCAGGTGAGCTGGTCGCCGATGGCGCGCTGGACCAGAGCCCCGGCGACCGCCGAGTCGACGCCTCCGGAGAGAGCGCAGATGACCCGAGCCTCGCCGACCTGTTCACGGATCCGCTCGACCTGCTCGTCGACGATGTTGACGCTCGTCCAGGTCTGCCGGCAGCCGGCGATCTCGAGGAGGAACCGCTCCATGACCCGCTGGCCGTGCTCAGAATGCAGCACCTCGGGATGCCACTGCACCCCCGCGAGACCACGGCCGACATCCTCGAAGGCCGCGACGGTGGCGCGCGGCGACGTGGCGTTGACGGTGAACCCCTCGGGCGCCTCGACCACCTCGTCGCCGTGCGACATCCAGGAGGTGAGCCGCTCGGGCAGACCCGCGAGCAGCGTGCCGGGCTCGCGTACCGTCACCCGGGTGCGTCCGTACTCGCGCTGACCGGTCTTGGCGACGCGGCCGCCGAGAGCCTGGGCCATCGCCATGAAGCCGTAGCAGATGCCGAAGACGGGAATCCCGGCATCGACGAGGCCCGGCGCCAGCGCGGGCGCATCGGGCTCGTAGACCGACGAGGGTCCGCCGGACAGGATGATCGCCTTCGGCTCCTTGGCGAGCATCTCCTCGGCCGGCATCGTGTGGGGGACGACCTCGGAGTACACCTTGGCCTCCCGCACCCGTCGGGCGATGAGCTGGGCGTACTGAGCGCCGAAGTCGACGACGAGGACGAGGTCATGATCTGGGCTCACCCCTCGATTCTAGGGAGCCGCCACAGCCGTCCTCGCCCCGCCCGGCGTCGAGGACCGATGATGATGCCTCGTGGTCGTCAGGGCAGCCGCACAGCATCGACTTCTCGCCGGCCACGGACCGATGTCGATGCTTTCGGGTCGCCATCGCGACCACGAAGCATCACGATCAGTCACCTCGTCCGGAAAGTGCCGAGGCGGCCATAACCTCGCCACGGACGTGTCGTTGGGCACAGTGGGTACGGCACCGATTTCCCTCCCTCCCGGCCGGACCCCGCGCCCGCGCGGCGTGAGAGAGCCCGACCCGATCACTCCCTTCGGGTCGGGTTCTCGTCTGTCAGGAGCGATCGTCGAGCTCGCGCAGGTAGCACAGCATCCGGTAGTCGGTGCCCGGCTCGATGTTGACGAACCCGTGCCGCTCGTAGAAGCGACGGGCGTCGACATCGATCTCGTCGACATTGATGTGCATCTCGCCACCGCCGCGGGCGATCACCTCGTCGACGGCGCGTTGCAGCAGCGACGTGCCGATGCCTCCGTCGCGCAGCGCAGGGACGACGTAGAGCTCGTCGAGCACGGCCAGCGGGCCCTCGCAGTACACGGTGGGCCGCAGCGTCACCACCGCATAACCCGTGGGATCGGCCGGCGGCCCGGACAGCAGGACGAAGGCCGAGGGGTGGCCCAGCAGGGCCCGAAAACGCGGGAGCAGCTGCTCATAGGTCGGCGTGGGGGTGTCGAACTCGACGGCGAAATCGACCTGCAGACGGGCGATCACCTCGGCGTCGCCGACCGAGGCAAGACCGATCGCGCGGGCGTCGTTCACGGCCGGCTTCCCTGACGTCCGGCATCGCGGATCTCGCCGACGAGCTCCTCGAGCACGTCCTCGAGCATGACCACGCCGAGCACAGTGCCGGAGCCCTGGTCCGCCACCCGGGCCATGTGCGAGCCTCGCGCCTGCATCGTGCGCAGCGCATCCAGCAGGCCCACAGTCGACCCCACTGTGGCGAGCGGGCGCACCCACTTGTCGGCGATGGGGGCGGTCCGGATGGCGTCATCGGTCTCCAGCACGTCCTTGATGTGCAGGTAGCCGACCAGCTCCCCGTCGTCGTCCACGACGGGGAACCGCGAGAAGCCCGTCCGCGCGCAGGCGATCTCCACATCGGCCGGTGTCGCCTCCCGGCCGATCGTCACGAGCGTGTCGCGCGGCATGAGCACGCGCGCGACCGTCGCGTCGTGGAAGTCGAGCGCTCCGGTGACGAGGTCGTACTCGTCCTCGTCGAGCAGTCCCTCACGACGCGACTCCTCCACGAGACCGGCGACCTCGTCGTGCGTGAAGGTCGAGGCCACCTCGTCCTTGGGCTCGATGCCGACGATCCGGACCGCGCTGTTGGCGATGGCGTTCAGGGCGATGACGAGCGGCTTGAGCACCGCGATGACCCCGAGCATGAACGGGCCGAGCACGAGCGAGGCGCGGTCGGGAGCCGCGAGGGCCAGGTTCTTGGGGACCATCTCGCCGTAGACCACGTGGAGGAACACCACCAGCGTGAGCGCGATCGCGAAGGAGATCGGATGCACGAGGGAGGGTGGCACGTCCAGCAGCTCGAAAGCGGGTTCGAGCAGGTGGGCGATCGCCGGTTCGCTGATCGCTCCGAGCCCCAGCGAGCACATCGTGATGCCGAGCTGTGCCGCGGCCATCGCCAGCGTGACATTCTCCATCGCCTTGAGCGCGAGCCGCGCGGAGCGTCGGCCGGACTGCGCGAGCGGCTCGAGCTGCGTACGCCGCGCGGAGATGAGCGCGAACTCCGAGGCCACGAACAGGGCGTTGAGCCCAAGCAGCACGAAGGTCAAGCCGATCGCGAACCAGTTGTTCACTGCTCGCCACCGCCGATCGATTCCTCGACGGTCATCGACACGCGGTCGATCCGGCGTCCCTCGATCCGCTCGACGGTCAACGTGACGAGCAGCGGGACGAGCGACTCCTCGTCGCTGTCCGGAGTCTGGGTGAGTTCCAGCACGATCTGGTCGCCGCGTTCGGCGAGGCGACCCAGCCGTTCGAGGATCAGCCCCGCGATCGTCTCGTAGTCCTCGCTCTCAGGGAGCGCGATCTCGGTGCGCTCGAAGACCTCGTCGGGCCTCAGCAGACCCGACAGCGACCACGTGCCGTCGCGACGGTGACGGCTGTGCGCCGAGAGCCGGTCGTGCTCGTCGGCGATGTCGCCGACGATCTCCTCCACGAGATCCTCCAGCGTCACCACCCCGTCGGTGCCGCCGTACTCGTCGAGCACGATCGCCATCTGGTGACCCTCTTCGCGCAGGAGCGACAGCAGCGGATCGAGCTCGATCGAGTCCGGCACGGTGGTGGGCGGGTCGGCGATCTCCTCGACCCGGACCGAACGACGGCGGTCGACCGGCACGGCGACCGCCTGCTTGATGTGCGCGATGCCGACGATGTCGTCCGGGGACGTGCCGATGACGGGAAAGCGCGAGTGCCCGGTCTGCCGCGCCGCCTCGATGAGATCCAGGGCCGTGTCGTGCTCGTTCAGGAAGCGGACCCGTACGCGGGGCGTGCGGACATCCGCGGCGGTGCGGTCGCCGAAGGCGATGCTGCGAGCGACGAGGTCGGCCGTCTCGTCGTCGATGGCCCCGTGATCGGCCGATCGCAGGACGAGCGATCGCAGCTCGATCGGCGACCGGGCCGAACGCAGTTCCTCCTGCGGCTCCACGCCGAGCCAGCGCAGGGTGTTGTTCGCCATCTGATTGAGGCCGCGGATCGGCCAGCCCATCGCCCGGGTGAACCACCGTTGCGGCAGCTGGGTCAAGACCGCGGTGCGGTACGGCAAGGAGAGGGCGAAGTTCTTCGGGATGAGCTCGCCGACGAGCATCGTGACGATCGTGCTGAGCGCGAGGGCGATGCCATAGCCGGCGGCGCGCAGACCCCCGCCGGACAGGCCGAGGGCGGAGAGCGGGTCGTGCAGCAGCCGGCCGATCGCCGGCTCCGCCAGGTAGCCGATGGCGAGGTTGGTGATCGTGATGCCCAGTTGCGCGCCACTGAGCTGAGTGGACAGGGTCGTCAGCGCCTTGCGGGTTCCCGCCGCACCGCGCTCCCCTGCCGCGGCACGCCGATCGACGGTCGCGCGGTCGACGGTGACGAAGGAGAACTCCGCGGCGACGAACACGCCGCAGCCGATCATGAGCAACAGGGAGGCGGCCAGCAGCAGCCATTCGGTCACGGCGGTGAAGTCCTCGGTCGACAGATCGTCACGTCCCACGTCCGTGGTTCGCTAGGACGCCACTGTACCCTCAGATGGCAGCATTTCTACCGTGGGGAGAGAACCTACCGTGCCCATGTACCAGTACCAGTGCACCGACTGCGGGGAAGGCCTGGAGATCCGCCAGAGCTTCTCCGACGACGCGCTCACCGAGTGCCCGGCGTGCCAGGGCCGCCTGCGCAAGGTGTTCGGCGCCGTCGGCGTGGTCTTCAAGGGCTCCGGTTTCTACCGCAACGACAGCCGTTCGGGATCGTCATCCTCCTCGAACGGCTCGTCGTCGAACAGCTCGCCCTCGAGCGCGTCCTCCTCCGGCGACTCGTCGGGATCGTCGTCCTCCACCTCGGGCAGCTCCTCGACCGCCTCGTCCTCCACATCGTCCTCGAGCGGCACCGCCTCGACCAGCAGCTGAGTCACGGGTCGCGAAGACCCTGTGGACGAGCGGGGACAGATCCACCTCCTCGCCCTAGTGTCGCGGCATGGAGCGCCTGTCACGTCTGATCGCCGACCACCGCCGCTCGTTGTGCGCTGTCCTCACCGGGCTGGCGGTCCTCTTCGCGCTCGCGGCGCTCACGGAGTCCCCCGCCACCACGCGAGTCGAGGTCGCGGCACACGATCTGCCGAGCGGCCACCGACTGGCTGCCGACGACATCCGCGTCATCGAGGTTCCCGATGACGCGGCCGTGGCTCATCCCGCCGAGGAGATCGCCGGACGCCAGGTCGCCGGACCGATGCGGGCGGGCGAGCCGTTCACCGATCGCCGGGTGATCGATCCCCGGTCCCTGGACGAGGGCACGGTGCTCGCGAGCGTGGTCGTCGAGCCGGAGGTGGCGGCGCTGGTGCGCCCCGGTGATCGCGTCGACGTCCTCGCGATCGCCGACGGAGCCGACGACGACGAGCTGACCCTCGCCACGGCCGCCTCCGTCGTCCTCATCGAGGAAGGGGACGCCGGAACCGCCGTCGGCATCCAGGCGGCTCCGGAGGCCGCCGCCGCGATCGCCCGCGCCGCCCTCGTGGGCAGGCTCACCCTCGTCCACTCCCTCGAATGACTGGTCCATCACTGCGCTGGGGCATACAGTTCACCTGATGGCTTTCTCCACCAGGGGGTAACGCAGACATGCTCAAGGGTTTCAAGGACTTCCTGTTCCGCGGCAATATCGTCGACCTCGCGGTCGCGGTGGTCGTCGGCACAGCCTTCACCGCGCTGGTCGCGGCCTTCACCTCGTCGTTCATCGACCCGCTCATCGCCTCGCTCGGCGGGGTCGACGCCGAGGGCTTCGGCTTCCGGGTCCTCGGGGACAACCCGAACACCTTCATCAACGTCGGCGGCTTCATCAACGCGGTGATCACGTTCATCATCACCGCCGCGGTGGTCTACTTCATCTTCGTCGTGCCCTCGAAGCGGCTGCTGGAGCGTCTGCAACGCGGCGAGGAGCCCGAGCCCGAGGGCCCGACCGAGGACATCCTGCTGCTGCGCGAGATCCGCGACGCCCTCGCCGGAGGCGACTTCGAGCGCACGCCCGACACTCCGCCCGCCGACCGACAGTAAGCACGGTCAGCCTCCGTGATGCGGGGGGCGGTCGCGCAGCAGATCGCGTTCGCGCGATCGGGTGTCGTCGCCTCCCGGGTCACGTTCGTCGCTCGTCGTCTCGGGCATCAGATCGCCCAGCAGCTCGGCGGCGCGGCGCAGCCGTTGCTGGCGTTGTGACGCGGTCTCGTCAGTCACGAGCGGGAAACCAGTCCTCGGTGAGTTCGCGGTGGCGTGGACGCCACCCGGTGCGTTCGGTGAAGAGCGCTGAGCTGACGCGGTGCGACCGGGTCAGCATCTCCATCTTGTCACCGCCGAGCTCGACGATCCAGGGAGCGAGGAAGTCGCCGTGCTCGCGTCCGGCGGCGCGGGCGATCAGATCCGCGTAGGTCCGGCGGCGCAACGGCTCCGCACCGACGTTGTAGGCCCCGGCGGGTGCCCCGAGCGCGGCGACCACCGAGGTGCCGATGTCGTCGGGATGGATGACGTGCATCCATCCGTCGGGATCTCCGAGGGCGAAGGGCTTGCCGCGGCGGGCCCGGCTCAGCACGTAGCGCGTGTTGCGGTCGTCGCCGACGATGAGCCCGTAGCGCAGCCGCACCGACACGCCGCCGGTCTCCTCGATCGACCGGGCGTGATCCTCGGCGATGACGAGGGCCTCGGTGACCCAGGTGACGTCCACCGGCGAGAACTCGTCGATCCACTCATCGCCGCGCCCTTGGTAGATGAAGCTGAGGCTCTGCTGCACGAACCGTTCGACTCGAAGCTCGCGCGCCATCTCGGCCACGGTCGCCGCGCCTTCGCGCCGCAGGCGGTTGACGGCCGTCAGCGAACCGGGGCGGTAGGCGGTCGCGCCGATCGGGATGCGTGTCGCGAAGTTGACCACGACATCGCAGCCGTCCATCCCCGCGCGCAACGCGGTCGGGTCGAACACATCGCCGTACCACGCCTGTCCGCCGTGGCGCTCGACGATCTCGGCGGCTCCGGGGCTGCGCACCAGACCGATGACATCGTGCCCGGCCTCGACCAGGGCGTCGACGGTGGCCAGACCCATGACGCCGTTGGCACCGGTCAGGAAGACGCGCACGGCCTCACCCCACCAGGTCGACGACGTCGGCGATCGAGTCGACGACGCGGCTGGGACGGTACGGGAACCGTTCGATCTCCTCACGTCGCGTGGAGCCGGTCATCACCAAGATGGTGCGCAGGCCGGCTTCCAGCCCGGAGAGCACGTCGGTGTCCATCCGGTCGCCGATCATGACCGTGGTCTCCGAGTGGGCCTGGATCTGGTTGAGGGCGCTGCGCATCATCAGCGGATTGGGCTTGCCGACGAAATAGGGCTCGATCCCGGTGGCGCGGGTGATGAGCGCCGCGACGGAGCCGGTGGCCGGCAGCGGTCCGGTCGGCGAGGGCCCGGTGGTGTCGGGATTGGTGGCGATGAAGCGGGCGCCGCCGACGATCAGCTGGATAGCGCGGGTGATCGCCTCGAAGGAGTAGGTGCGGGTCTCTCCGAGCACGACGTACTCGGGGTCGCGGGAGGTCATGGTGTATCCGGCATCGTAGAGCGCCTGCGTCAAACCGGATTCGCCGATGACATAGGCGGTGCCGTTCTCGCGCTGCTCGCTGAGGAACTTCGCCGTGGCGAGGGCACTCGTCCAGATGGCGCCCTCCGGCACGTCGATGCCGCTCGTGCGAAGCCGGGCGCGAAGGTCTCGCGGTGTGTAGATCGAGTTGTTGGTCAGCACGATGAACTTGCGACCGCTGTCTCGGAGGGCACGGATGAACTCCGACGCACCGTCGATGGCGCGTTCCTCGTGCACGAGGACGCCGTCCATGTCGGTCAGCCAGTTCTCGATCGGTTTGTCCATGTCACCCATTGTCGCCTACCGGCTCAGTTGGACAGGCCGAAGAACTCGGTCATGAGGGCTGTGATGTTGATCGAGCGGGTGCTCGCGCCGAGCCCGGGCAGCGACGGACCCCCGGGCCAGTGGTGCCCTTCGCCGTCGATCACGTAGAACACGAGTCGGCTCTCGTCGCGGCAGACATCCCATCGGGTGACCTGGACGTCCTCGGCGATCTGTTCGCGTTCGACGTGCGCGCACCCGTCGTGCAGTGCCCAGGCGTTCATGACCTGGGTGGCGGGCTCGACCCATTGGATGACCGTCTCCCCGCCGACGAAGGGCACCACGGGATCGGCGGTGCCGTGGGCGTAGATGATCGACGCGGGAGGTGCGCTGTCGCAGCGTTCGGGCACGTAGCCGGGAGCGGCGACGGCCCCGAAGGCCTTGAACCGCAGGCTCGGGAGACAAGCGGCGGCGAAGGTCATCGCCGAGCCATTGGAGAAGCCGGTCATGAAGACCTGCTCGTCGTCACCGCACCAGGTCTCGACGACGTGCTCGCGCAGGGCGGCGATGAAGGCGAAGTCCGAGCCCTCGACCTCCGGTCCGGTGGAGAAGTCCCAGAGAGCGGGTCTCCCCTCGGCCTGCGGGGCGACGACGATGAAGCCGTACTGCTGCCCGTACTCGGGGAACCCGGTGTAGGCCATCGCTGCGGTCGCCTCGCCCCCGCGGCCGTGGGTGACGAAGACCACGGGGAGACGCTCGCCGTTGAACCCGTCGGGGACGTCCACCGCGAAGCGCCGCTTCTCGCCGTCGATGTCGAGCGTGTGCGCGGAGGCGCCGGTCTCGGGCACCTCGCACGCTCCCTCCGGCCCGGCGTTCCAGGTGGGAGCGGGCGGTGGCGGGGGCGCCGGAGCGGGCTCGCGCGCGCACGCCACCATCGATGCGCACAGGACGAGCAGCACGATGATCCGGCGAAGCACGCACCCGAGTGTGCCACTGTCGACGCCGGACTTCAGGGTGGCGGCCCGTCGTGGGAAGATGTTCGCGTCGCCTCAGTAGCTCAGGGGATAGAGCACCGCTCTCCTAAAGCGGGTGTCGCAGGTTCGAATCCTGCCTGGGGCACAACGACGCATGGGTGCGTACAACAGGTTGCATCCGACGGAACGCCTGGTCAGACGGTGTTCCCGGCCGGTGCGCAATGGTGACGCAACTCCGACAATCCTCAATTCAGATGGCGCAGGATCATGGTGTGGGCGACGCCATGCAAGCGGCTGGAGAAGACCAAGGGCCCGAGCGGTGAAGACCGCCGGGCCCTTGGTGAGGTTCTAACAGGGAGACGTGCCCCTGCTTTCGCTCTCTAGTCTAGAGCATGTGACATCACCGGACGCTGTCGCGAGTGTTGAGGGTGTACCTTCCTGCGCGGAGCTCTGCGAGTGGTGTGAATTCGCCCTCGGAGAGGCGTTTCCGGGGCGAATGCGCACCACTCGCGGCCAATTTCTCCCCCAGCGCTCCGCAGAGCGAGGGCAAGACGAGCCGGTCACTCCGTGAGTGCGAAGAGGTGCGACGGGGTGGTCCTGCCGCGCAGGGTGACGGTCTCGTGCTCGACCCACTCGCGCTCGGCTCCGGCAGCCTCGACGCTGGCCCCGTCGGCCAACGCTCGACCCTCGACCCGCTTGGCCAGGTCGGTGATCCGGGACGCGGCGTTCACCGCATCGCCGATGACCGTGTACTCGAAGCGCGACTCGTGCCCGACATATCCGGCGACGACACGGCCGGTGGCGACCCCGATCCCGAAGTCGATCTCGGGCATCTCGCGCGGCAGTCGCAGCGCCATCGACCGAGCCGCGGCCAACGCGAGGGTCGCATGGTCCTCCCGCTCGGCGGGAGCCCCGAAGACCGCCAAGACCGCATCGCCCATGAACTTGTTGACGAGGCCGTCGTGCGCGTCGACCTCCTGAACGACCACCCCGAAGAACCGGTTGAGGACGTCGACCACCTCGGCAGGGTCCCGGTCGGTGGCGAAGCCGGTCGATCCGGTCAGGTCGACGAACAACACCGTGGCCTCACGGGACTGACCACCCAGCTCGATATCGGCCAGTGCGGCCTCGGCGACATCGCGGCCGACCTGACGGCCGAACACATCGCGGAGCCGCTCGCGCTCGCGCAGCCCGGTCGCCATCTCGTTGAAACCGACCTGCAGCGCGCCCAGCTCGGTGCCGTCGTAGACCGGGACCTCGACGTCCAGACGACCGGACTGCACGTCGCGCATGGCGTCGCGGACCGTGCGCACGGGAGCGGTGACCGCCCGCGCGTTGAGCCAGGTGACGAAGAAGCCGAACACCAGCACCACCGTGGCGATGACGAGGGTCGTGACCGCCATGAGCCGCAGGTCGATGTCGTCGAGCATGAACGACAGCAACGCCACCGTGAGCAGCCCCGCGACCGGCACCCCGGTGCCGAGGGTCCAGAAGAACAGCATCCGGGCCCCGACCCCGAGACGCGCCTGCGGGGCAGCGCCCGCCGCCAGCGCGCGCGCCGCGACCGGGCGCAACGCGAACTCACTCAACAGGAAGGCGATGGCCGAGACGATCACCATCGTGATCGCCACGGTGAATCCCGTGATGAGCGCCCGATCGGGTTGGATGATCGCCGCCAGGAGCGTGAACAGCACGACGCCGCCGAGCCAGAGCAGGGCCTGGGTCGTGGTCAAGGCGACCGGGACCCGCAGCGATCGTCGGAGCACGCGCGGCGTGGGGTCCTCGCCTCGCAGCGCCCACTGCAGGGCCGACAGTGCCCTCGCCGTGCCCCAGCCCAGACCCACGGCGATCGCGACGGCGACATAGACCGGCACGGCGATCGCCAGCGCGATCCACATCGCGCGATTCGGGGGCGGAGCCGGGATCACGACGGTCGACAGGACCACCACGATGCCGACGCCGACGAGATGGGTTCCTACCAGGAGGATGCTCAGCAGCAGTTGGACCCGGACCCGCAGCCGGCGCGTCGACTGGTCCGGCGGACCGAGGAGGCGCGACCCGAACATGCGTGACTCCGCGCGTCCCATGTCCGTTGCTCCTTGTGCGGTCATCAGATGAACGTCTGAACTTCGACGCATCGCTCCACATCAAAGCAGGAACTGGCCTACGGTGGGGCTCAACGCACCGAAAGGAACCAGCATGGCACGAAAGTCCGATGCCGACGTCGTCTCGGCGTTGCAGCGTCTCACCGACTTCGACGACGCCACCATCAAGGCGTTGGCGAGCACGGGTCAGACCGTCCACATCCCCGCGAACTGGGCGATGATCTTCGAACACCAGCCCGCCGACAAGGCCTACATCCTGCTCGACGGCTCCGTGGAGATCCGCAAGGACGGAGGCGTCGTCGCCACCTTGCAGCCCGGCGATGTCGTCGGCGAGATCGCCCTGGTGACCGGCCGCCTGCGGAGCGCGACGGTGGTCACCACCACGGATGTCCAGGCGCTGCACTTCACCGCCGAGGCGTTCGAGCAGCTGGCCGCGCACAATCCCGCCTTCGCGGAGGCGCTGCGCGACGCCGCGAAGCACCGCATCGAGGGCTGACCGATCTGGTGGGGCCCGGCCTGTGACCGCTGCCCCACCAGATCGTCAGTGCACCCGCGGCGTCGTGCCTCCGCGCCGCCGGAAGGCCTGCCAGCGACTCGGCGCGGACACCATGAGCTGGCACACGGCCCGGCCGTCGCCGAAGGACTCGTCCAGCTCGTGCTGCGTGCGTTCGACCGCCCGGGCGATCGCCGGTCCGTCGGAGATCTCGTCGATCGCCGCGCGCACCTCGACCCGGAAGATGCCGCGCGCGTCCACACCCTTGCCGCGAGCGGCGCTGATGGGGGCCATGCCCTCGAGCCTGCGCGCGACCGCCCCGGCGACCGAGTCCAGATCCACCCTCACCGCTCCCGCGTCGGTGCTGGCACGCGAGAGCGCCGGCGGACGCGACACCGGGCGGGCACGACGCAGGAGCCACGTCAGCGCCAGCAGGGCGAGCAGCACACCGATGCCGGCCCATACCCAGGGCCACCATTCGGTGTCGACGACCGCATCGTCGATCTGCGAGAGGTCTAGTGTCGACGGCCATCGGGGCACGGCATCGAGGCCCCACAACGCCACCGCCGCCCCAGCGGCTGTGGTGAGCGCTCCCAGGAGGACCGCGAGCAGGCGGTCCGTCACACGTCCCTTCCGCCTCATGGGACCTTCACCTCCCGTCGTTTGACGACGATCCGTCGGTCGGTCAGACCGTCGAGGGCCCGCTTCACCGAGTCCTCGACCCGCTGGGCGGTCTCCGGTTCGGAACCGGCGACCCGCACCATCACGCGCCGACGGCGCACAGCCGCCGACGCCTCGTACACCCCCGGCGTGCGCTCGGCGGCACGTTCGGCCAGCGTGGCGATCGCGGGGCAGCTGACCCACAGGCCCGGGGTCGCCTCGGTGCGATCATGGGTGCGGCGCGCCGGCAGCAGCGCGCCGATCAGCGCCACCACTCCGATCACGCCGATGACGACGCCCACGGCCGTCGCCGCGGAGCTGGCCGAGAGACCGTCGAGCCCCTCGATCGCGCTCTCGTACCAGGGCTTCCCCGCGGCCCACCCCTGCGCCACGGCGAGGTCGCGCACGGCCACGACACCCAGCGCGATGCCCAGCAACGCATAGAAGGCCACGACGCGTGTCGCCGACGGACGGGCCGTCGGCACCAGGGAGCTGCTCATTGCACCCTCCTCGGGGACGACGACGACTCGACGACATGAACCGTGACGTCGACCCGTTGGACGGTGACGCCGGCCAGTTCCTCGGTCCGCTGCCGCACCCGGTCGCGCACCCTCTCGGCGATCTGCTCGACGGGCGCGGGCCAGCCGGCGGCGATGTCGACACTGATCCACGCGTGCCCCGCTCGAAGATCGACCCGGACCGACGGGTAGTCGGTCCCGACCACGGCGAGGCCGGAGTGCCCGACGACCGAACCGCGAACCTCGAGGGCGCTCCGCCGGACGATCTTCTCGACGACCCGATCGTGCACGTGCAGGTCGCCACGGTCCTCGGGTGGGCGATCGGCGCCGGTGCCGGGGGCGTCGGCGGCGGTATACAGCAGGTCACTCACGGCGACGACCCGCGAAGACGTCGCCGAGATCGATCTCCCCGGCGAGCTGGCGCCCGATGAGCAGGCCTCCACCGCCGAGCACGATCGCTAGCAGGAATCCGAGGAATCCCCCGGTCGTGATCGCTATCGCGATCAGCAGTCCGGCGATGAGGCCGGCAGTCGAACTGTTCATGATCTGTCCTTCGCTCCGATGGTTCGCGGGGTCAGTCGCCGGTGACGTCGGCGAGGTCCTCGACCGTCACATGGGTCGGTCCGACGGTGATCGCCTCGACGGCGGCGCGGACCGCCTCCGCGACGGGCAGCACGGGCCGTCCCATCCTCACGACGATGTGGACGTCGACGCCGTCGTCGCCGATCCGGACGCCCGAGACGCGGCCTCCGGGGAGATAGGTCGCCACCTCCCCGAAGAGCCCTCCGTGCAGGCTGTGAACGCCGTCGATGGCCTGGACGGCCTCGGCGATCGTCTCCGCGCTGGGGTCACTCGACGTGTCGGTCATCGTCTCGCTCGTCGGGCTCGTCGAGGAAGACATCGTGGACCGTCAGGTTGACCTCCGTGACCTCCAGACCCGTCATCCGCTCGACCGCCGTGATGACATTGCGACGCACCGCCGCCGCGAGGTCGGCGATGGAGACGCCGTAGTCGGCGACGAGATCGATGTCGACCGCGGTCTGCCGCTCGCCGACCTCCACTGCCACGCCCTGCGAACGATCCACCGACGCGCCGGGGATTCGCTCGCGAATGGCGCTGACCGTGCGAGCGGCACCGCCACCGAGGTCGTGTACGCCGGCGACCTCCCGCGCGGCGATCCCCGCGATCTTGGAGACGACCGAGTCCGCGATCGTCGTCCGTCCCAGCTCCGTCACCAGAGCTCCGGTGCTGCCACGCTTCTCCACATCCGTCGTGGTCTTCTCAGCCATGATGTGCCCCTTCTGTGCAAGTGGTCGATGGGTTGACATCAGGTGAGTCGGCCCGAGGCAGGTATTCCTCACGCGACAGACGACGTGATGCGCATCACATCCTTCGACGAGCGCTTGCCACCTCGCGGGGAGACGATCGGAATGTGGACGATGCCAGTCTGGTACGTGCCGCCGTCCTCGGCGATGACGCGGCTTTCGCGGCGATTGTGGATCGGCACGGCCCGAGCATGTTCCGCTTCGCGCGGCGGATGCTGGCCGATGACGACGACGCGGGCGAGGCGGTTCAGGACGCCTTCATCTCCGCGTGGAAGAACATCGAGTCGTTCCAGGGACTTTCGTCGCTGCGCACCTGGCTGTTCAGCTTGACCCACCGGCGCGCGGCCGATATCCGACGACGCCGGCGTCCGACGCCCACCGACGACGAGATCCTGGCGGGGCGTACCGTTGACGCACTGGCCGACCCTTCTCGGGTGGTCCTGGAGCACGACCTCCTCGCCGCACTGCAGACGACGCTGACTTCACTGCCGTGGCGGCAACGGGCGGTCTGGGTGCTGCGGGAGATCGAGGAGCTCAGTTACGACGAGCTCGCCGAGGCGCTCTCGATGAGCCCGGACGCCGTACGGGGCCAGCTGTACCGCGCGCGACGTCACGTCGCCGACAGGATGGAGGCCTGGCGATGAATCCCGGCGACCAGACCAGCGCCGCCATCCGGGCTGCCCGCGAGGAGCCGACGCCGGAGGGCTGGTTCACCCTGTCGGACGACATCATGCGACGGGTCCGCCGCATCGTCCGTCCGTCGGCGCCGATGATCGCCTTCAGCGCCGACGGGGAGCCCACCCATGGCGCGCGATTCGCCCGCGTGCTCGTCGCCGGCCGAGTCGTCATCGCGGCCATTCGGCGGCGTATCGACGATCCGACCTATCAGGTCGAGGGGATCGACTTGGAGGTGGTCGATGAACGGTTGACCTCGGTCATCCTCACCATCAGCGGGCGCTATGGCGACGACCTCCTCGCCAGCGCCGAACGAGCTCGCGCCGCGACCCTCGCGTGTATCAAGGACTTCCTCGGCGCGGATCCGCGGTTCGGGCCTTCGTCGGTCGAGATCATCGTCGACGATGTGGCCACCGACAGGACATGATCCGAGCCGCTGTTCAGCCGAGCAGTGCGGTGGCGACGCGGCTGCGCGGACGCCCCAGCAGATCGGTCATCATCGCTCCCGCCGCGACGACCTCGTCCAGGTCGACCCCCGTCTCGATTCCCAGGCCTGACAACATCCAGAGCAGATCCTCGGTAGCGAGATTGCCCGTGGCCGACCCGGCGAACGGGCATCCGCCGATGCCGCCGGCGGAGGCGTCGAAACAGGCCACCCCCGACCTCAGACCCGCCGCAACATTGGCCAGCGCCTGGCCGTAGGTGTCGTGGAAGTGCAAGGCCAGCAGCTCCGGACCGATACCGGCTCGACCGTGCGCCGCGACCAGCTCCGCGACGTGCCCGGCGGTTCCCACGCCGATCGTGTCGCCCAGGGAGATCTCGGCGCATCCGCTGTCCAGGAGGGAGCGCGAGACCGACGCGACCTCGTCGACGGCCACCTCCCCCTCCCACGGGTCGCCGAAGCACATCGAGACATAGCCGCGCACCCGCATGCCCTCCCCGGAGGCCTCCTCGACCACTCGCCGGGCCGTCTCGAGGCTGTCATCGCGTCCCGCATTGAGATTGCGCCTCGCGAAGCTCTCCGTCGCGCTGACGAAGACCGCGATCGTCCGCGCCCCGGCAGCACGTGCCCGCTCCAGCCCACGGAGGTTCGGCACCAACACCGGATGGGCCTCCAGATCGGTGCCGAGGCCCGCCAGGACCTCGGCGGCGTCCGCGAGCTGCGGGATCCGGCGCGAAGACACGAAACTGGTGGCCTCGACCCAGGGCAGGCCGGCAGCCCGCAAGCGGCTGATGAAATCGATCTTGGCGGTGGAGGGCACGAGGGCGGACTCGGCCTGCAGGCCGTCTCGTGCCCCCACCTCGTAGACCGTCACCCTCCGCGGAAGCGCTGGATCGCGGTGGACCGTCGGATGCCGCCCGCTCATCCCAGCAACACCGGCACCGAGAGCACCGAGACGTAGTACGCCATGCACTGCACACCGACGTGCATGCCGATGACCTTGTTGAGCACACCGCCGACGAGGCCGACGGTCAGCATCACCACGACTCCCCAGAACCCTCCTTCGTAGAGAGCGACCACCAAGACGAGTCCCGCGAACGCTCCGACGACCGCCTCATGGCTCAACCGCTGGGCGACGAAGAAGGCCGCGCGACGGGCGTACCTGATGGTGAGCGGATAGGCCACCAGAGCCGCGGCCAGTACGCCGATCAGGCTGTACACCAGGAACTGTGAGGGGCTCAAGAGTGTATGCAGATTGTGCAACTCGCTCCCGTCCCCGCCGACGGAGAAGACCGGCGGGGCATTGAAGAGGGGCGCGGCCGCGCCGGCCGCGATCGGGCTCAACGGCAACCCGACGGCCACCAGCGGGATGAGGGTCTCGGCCAGATACGTCGAGTCGGTGACACCGTTACGGACCGAGATCACGCGGGTGAGGCGCTGGTAAGCGTGTTTGACCCGAGCGCCGACGATATCGCCGACCAGGATCGCCATCGCGAGCGGACTGACCACGAAGGTCAAACTCGTGACGCTGGCGGCGGCAACCGTCGTGGAGGCTTCCTTGCGATTGAGCACGCGGAGCGGGTTTCGCGCCGGACGCGACGAACCACCAGCGTCGGTCTCGGGTGCCAGCCAGAACGTGGGCCGCCGATCACGCAGCAGAGAGCCCCGGAGATGGGGCGAGGCCAGTCCGACCATGTCGACGATCATCGGTCCCACGGCCAGCCCGACGAAGAAGCTGATCGCCAGCGTCTTCCCGGTCTCGGCTGCGACGAAGGAGTTGAGCCCGGTGATCATCGCGGTGAGCGGCACCAGTGCTATCACCGACGCCCACCGGCCCTTCGACAGATAGGCGATCACGATGGCGATCAGCGGGAAGAGGTAGGGGATGACCTTCTTGATGTCCTCGGAGATCGTCGCGAGAGCGCTGGCGGCGAGCACGGATACCGGCACAGCGATCAAGGCCGCGAGCACCGCCGCGGAGATCATCTTGCGCAGGGCGATATGCGGTACGCCGAGCCGGCGCAGCGAGTTCGCCTCCTCCATCAGGGCGATGGCCATCGTGTCACCGGGAATTCCCAGCAGAGTGGTGGGGACCGCATGAGTCATATGCTTGGCCGCTGCCCCGGCGATGAAGAAGGTCAACACCCCGGCGGGCGGCACGCCGAGGAGGACGACCGCCAGTGTCAGCGGTGCGAGAGTGGCCGTCTCGTCGGTTCCCGAGACCAGGCCGAGGAGGGAGAAGATGACGGCGCCAGCGAGCCCCGCCGCCAGTGCGGTGAGGATGCCGTCGAGCAGTTCCGGATTCATCGCGTTCCTCCCGCAGCAGTGCTCGATCCGTCGATCGCTTCCGTTTCGCCACCCTGGGCGCTTTCGTCGATGGCGAGACGACGCTCGGCCTCCTCGAAGACCTCATACAGACCGATGCGTCGCAGCTCCTCGCGTCCTTCGTCGTCCAGGTCCGCCAGCCGGCCCATGCCGAGCGGCTGACGCGCAAGCTCAAGGGCTGCCTCGACCTGCTGCTCACGATCGAGGGTGCGTTCGCTGACGATCCGCTTCGGCTCGAAGAGTCGCGCGCTGATCAGCGCGGCGACCAGGCAAGCGGCCAGGCCGGCGAGCATCGCGAAGGTCTTGGCAAGGTCCTGATTGTCCATCGTCCCGGCGAATCCGCGGTGCGCCAGCAAGAAGGTGGGGACGGCGAGCCCGGCACCGAGCAGGACCGAGACCTTCACGTGACGTTCGCTGACGACGTCACCCCACACTTCCACCAGTCCTTCTTCGGTGGGGGATGTCGAGGATTCTTCCTCGGACATGATGTGCTTCCTCTCCATGACGCGACCCTCAGTGGCTCGCGATATCGACGAACAAGGTGCGGGTGCGGCTGTACTCACGGAGCGCCTCCACACCCTTCTCCCGGCCGTACCCGCTGTCGCGTGTCCCCCCGAATGGCAGCTCGACTCCACCTCCGGGCGCATAGCCGTTGACATAGCTCTGCCCGACGTCCAAAGACCGCGCTGTGCGCAACGCGCGGTCGATGTCGGTACACCAGACCGCTGCCGTCAAGCCGTAATCACTGTTGTGCGCGGCATCGATCGCCTCGGCATCCGAGGAGACGGGTGTCACCGCGAGCACGGGACCGAAGACCTCCTGCGAGAAGAGCTCGGCCGTCTGAGCCACCTGGTCGAACAGGACCGGCGGAACGAAGTAGCCACCGCCGGTAGCGGCCATCGGCGTCTGCGCGGCGACCACAGCCCCCTCGCGTTCGGCCCGGTCCACGAAACCCCTGACTCGTTCGGCCTGCGGCGCCGACACGACCGGGCCGACCGTCGGGTCCCCGAGTCCGGGTCCGATAGTGGCGGCCGTGAAGAAGGGCACGAGGGCTGCCACCAGATCGGCGTGGAGCGACTCGTGCACCACGACCCGTGTCCCCGCTGTGCAGGTCTGGCCCGCGTGCAGCAGCAGAGCCCGGGCGATGACCGGCGCGGCTCGGCCCAGATCAGCTCCCTCGAGGACGAGATGAGCGGACTTGCCGCCGAGTTCGAGGAGCGCCGGGCGGCCACGGTCGGCGCAGGCGGCCGCGACCACGCGGCCGGTGGCTACCGATCCGGTGAACGAGACGTGGTCGACATCGCGATGGGCAACCAGTGCTGACCCTGCCTCAGCACCCCCGGGCAGCACGTTCAGCACTCCATCGGGGATTCCGGCTTCGCGGGCGAGCCGGGCGTAGGCCAATGCCACCAGCGGCGCCTCGTCGGCGGGCTTGACCACGGCGGCGTTTCCGACCGCCAGGGCGGCTCCGACCGAGCGCGCGGTGATCTGGGCGGGATAGTTCCACGGCACGACATGACCGGTCACGCCATGCGGCAGCCGTTCCACGACGGCGAGTGAGCCGGGGCCGAGGGGGACCGAATCGCCGAGGAATCCCTCGACGACCGATCCATAGAACTCGAAGTATCGCGCCGCTGCCGCGATATCGGCTCGCCCCTGGGTCAACGGCTTGCCGGTGTCACGCGTCTCGAGACGAGCGAGCACCTCGGCATCTCTACGCACCAGCGCACCCAACCGGCGCAGTACGGCACCGCGTTCACCGGGCGGCCGCTCGGCCCACTGCGCCGCGGCCGCGCGGGCGGTGACGACCGCTGCATCGACCTCCTCGGGGGTGGCGCTCGCGACCGTGGCCAACGGTTCGCCGGTAGCCGGGTCGACCGTGTCCTTCCAGCGCTGGGGGTCGCGGACCGCTCCCCCGACGGCCAAGCCGAAACGTCCCGGCAGTCTCGTGCGGTGATCATCGAGAGCCGAGCGCAGCTCGTCAGGCGCAGGGGTGGATGACGACAGAGTGTTCATGGTGGATTCCTTCGGATTCAGCGGGCAGCCGGCCGTACGACGGGTTTGATCTCGCGCATCGAGACCATGGCGTCCATCGCGTCGGCGAGTGTGGAGAGGTCGTAGGTGTTCCCGAGCATGCGATCCCACGCGAACCGATCCTGGTAGCGGTCCAAGGCGGTCATCGCGCGGTGGTAGTCCCCGATGGCGCCGCTCATCGAACCGATCATGGTGACGCCACGGGTCACCACCGTCGCCACATCGACGGGTTGGGGTTGGCCGCCCAGCGTGCCGAGCAGGACGTAACGACCATGGCGAGCCATCAGTTGCACCCCCTCGCCCACTACCCCCGGGGCGCCGGCCAGCTCGAAGGCGACCGACGCGCCGCGCCCGGTGATCGACATGACCTGCTCCACGCGTTCGGCGGGGTCCGCCGAGGGATCGACCAGCACCGTATGCGTCGCTCCCCACTCCTCGGCGAGGTCGAGGCGTTCCTGCGGACCCCCCACCACCACGAGGCGGCGGGGGTCGTGGAGCGACAGCAGTGCCGTGGCGAACAGGCCCAGGGGGCCCGCTCCTTGCACGACGACAGTGTCGTCGCGGTCGATCGGCCCGGCGAGGTCGAGCGCTTTGACGACGGTACGCAGTGCGCAACTCCCTGCCGAGGCCCACGGCGACTCGACACCATCGGGCACCCGGACCCGCCCCGCGCCGGGGCGAACGATGCCGTACTCGGCGAAGCCGCCGGTGAAATGCGGAGGCACAGAGCAGTCATGGAGATAGCCGATGAACCGCTGTGCGCACAGCACGGGGGTCTGTTCGACCGTGCACTCATGACAGCGGCCACAGGACATATGCGCCCACACCACACGATCACCGACCCGCAACGGCTGGCCGACGCTGTCGACATCGGCTCCCGCGCCGATCTCGGTGATCCGCCCGGTCATCTCGTGGCCGAGGATCATCGGCAACTGCACGCCCAGGGACAGGTGGCCTTTCCAGGCGTGAACATCCGATCCGCAGATGGTGGCCGTATCGATCTCGACGACGAGTCCGCCCGGTTCCGCCGTGGGGCGGGCGAACTCCTCGATCGAGAAGTCTCCGCCGAAGGAATGCAGTACCGCTGCACGTCCGGTTGTCATGATGTGGCCTCCTGACCTTCCGTAGCCGATGCGAACAGCTCGGCGAGGATCTCCTGCGTGTGCTGGCCGAGCGCTGGTGCCGGGGTCATCGATACTCCCTGGCTGGCGGCGAGCGGACCTCGGGTCATGAGCACTCCGTCTTCTTCCACGAGCAGTCCCAGCGCGCGGGCCTGCTCGCTGGCCGCGGCCTCGTCCGGTCGCAGCACGGGGGCGACCAAGACCCGCTGCGCGCGCAGCCGGGCCACCACGTGGTCGACGCTCGTCAGGGCAACGGAACGCTGCACGATCTCTTCGAGTTCTTCGCGGCCTTCAACTCGTCCGGCATTGGTGGCCCACTCCGGCCCACCCAACTCCTCGGCGAGGTCGAGTGCCACGACGAGGCGCCGGAACATCGCATCATTGGTCGCCCCCAGCACCACGTGCCCGTCGGCGGCGGCGAAAGCGCGATACGGAACGATCGACGGATGCGCGCTCCCCCACGGCCGCGGCGGCGCGCCCCCCGCGGAGGATGCCGCGATGACCGTCCCGAGCGAACTGACGGCGGTGGCGTACAACGACACGTCGATACGTCGGCCACGCTGCGTCCGGCCGCGTTCGACCAGAGCCGCCAGAATGCCGTTGATCATCGTGAGACCTGTCGCGATATCGACCATGGCGACACCGAAGCGCACGGGCGCCGCGCCCGGCTCACCCGTGACGCTCATCAACCCCGACTCCGCTTCGACGATCACCTCGGTCCCCGCATCCGATGCCATCGGCCCGGTTCGGCCGAAACCGGTGATGGAGGCGTAGATGAGCTGGGGGTGGCGCGCCATGACCTGCTCGGCATCGAGCCCGAGACGCTCGGGAACGCCCGGTCGGAAGTTCTCGACCACCACATCTGCCGAAGCGAGCAACCGATCGACGGTTCTGCGACCCTCCTCGACACTCAGATCGACCTCGATGCTGCGTTTGCCGCGATTCACCGCGTGGAAGTACGCACTGGAGTGATCGATGAAGGGCGGGCCCCACGCACGGGTCTCATCACCGATCCCGGGCATCTCCACTTTGACGACATCGGCGCCCAGCTCAGCCAGGGTCATGGTGGCGTAGGGGCCGGCCAGCACTCGGGTGAAGTCGATGACCCGCACCCCGGCGAGTGGCTGGAAGTCGGACGACGAGGCGGCGTTGACGGCGTGGATATCGGGGTCCGCATCGGGGCGGGCGAGGGCTGAACTCATCACTCACTCTCTTGGTCCCGCAGGACGCTGTCGGGGGTGTCAACTGTCACATCGACGATGTAACCGCCGTCACGCTACGCCCTCTCGTTGACACTCTGCACGCCTCAATATGCATGAATTAATGCGTGCAGTGGGACAATCACACGGTGACCGCGCCCGATCTGGATCTCCGTTCCGCCCGTCTCGTGCTGGAGGTCGCCGAACACCGCAGCTTCACCGCAGCTGCGGAGGCAGCCCACCTCTCGCAGAGCGCCTTGAGCCGCGCCGTCAACGACGTCGAGAGGCGTCTGGGCGTGCGTCTCTTCGACCGCACGACCCGGTCGGTACGCGCCACACCCGCCGGCACCGAGTTCGTGCGGATCGCTCGTCGGATGGTGAGCCAGCACGAGCGCGACATGCGCGAACTCGCCCTCTACCGCGATGGCCTCGGCGGGATCGTGCGCATCTCATCGCTCCCGTCAGTGGCCGCCACCATGCTGCCGGGCATCGTCGCGCGGATGCGCACCAGCGCCCCTGACGTCACCGTCGACATCCATGACACCCTTGCGCATGACGCGACCGAGGACCTGCTCGCCGGACGAGCCGACCTCGCCATCACCAGCGACGACGACCTTCCCGAGTCGGTCGTCTTCCTCCCGCTCTACAGCGACAGCTTCCACGCCGTCCATCCCCGCGACCACCACTTCAGCGCTCACCCGACGGTGAGCTGGCATGCGCTGGCCGCCGAGCCGATGGTCGCCTTCGGCCCGGCCGCCAGCCTGCGCGCACTCACCGATCACACCTTCGAGGCTCTCGGCACGCGACCACAGGAGGTACTGGAAGCTCAGAACCTCGCGGTCATCGCGGGCCTGGTGGCCGCTGGACTCGGGGTCGCGGCAGCACCCGAGACCGTGCTGCCGCTGATGTCCTTCGCGGGCCTGTCGACGACACCATTGGTCGACCCGCGGGTCGATCGTCGCCTCGGGATCGCGCGCGTCGCGGACCGCTCGCTCTCCCCCGCCGCAGAGCGGGTCACTCGGATGCTGACCGAGCTCACGACCGATCGGCGCCGGCGGGCGGAAGGGGCACCGTCGCATCGGTGAGATGCTCGAGATACGCCGCAAACTGCTGCAGGTCGTCGAGATCCCACTCGCTCAACGCGCGCTGCATGAGGATCCGGCTCGACGGCCCGATGGCCGCGAGCCGCTCGTGGCCGTAGTCGGTGAGCGCGACGATGCGCGACCGGCGGTCCGATGCCGAGGCCGTCACCTCCACGAGCCGCAGGTCGACGAGCTGGCGGACCTGCCGGCTCGTCGAGCTGGGGTCGACCTCGAGGCACTCGGAGAGCTGACCGGCCGACTGCGCGCCGTGGCGCTCCAGCATCCGCAGGATCCGCAGCCCGAAGGGCTGCAGATTCTCGTCGACCTGGCCCGCGGCGTCGCGCAGGATGACCCGGACGCGGCTACCCAGGGCGCTCATGGCGTCCTCGACCGCCACGACCGCTTCGGCGACCCGCGGGTCGGCTTGGGCGAGCGGATCGGGCGTCGGCATGTTCACGACCTCATTGTCGCGGGCGACGCCTCATCGTCGTCCACCCGGCGCTCCTCGGTCTTCTGCGGTCCTTCGATACCCGCCATGTCCGCGGCGACCTCTTCGGCCTGCGCGCGGGCCTGGACCGCCGTCAACGTGCCGAGATCCTGCTTGGGCAGCAGCGCGATCGCGATGAGCGCCACGAGCGCGAGCGGCACGGTGAGCAGGAAGACGTGCCCGATCGCCGATCCGTAGGCATGCTCCACGACGCTCGCGATCGAGGGTGGGAGGTCGGCGATCTTGGGCACGGTGCCGCTGCCGAGCGCCTGAGCGGCCTGCGCCTGCTGCTCCGGATCGAGGGTGGCGAGGCCTTCGGCGATGCGGTCCTTGACCTGCAGCGCGAGCACCGATCCGAGCACGGACACTCCCGCCGTGCCACCGATCGTGCGGAAGAAGGTCACCGCGCTCGTCGCGACGCCGAGGTTCTCCACGGCGATCGAGTTCTGGACCACGAGGACGAGGTTCTGCATGAGCATGCCCAGGCCTGCTCCGAGCACCAGCATCGCGAGGGAGACGAACCACATCGGCGAGTCACCGTCGAGGCGACCCAGCATGACCGAGCCGACGATCGCGGTGACGGCGCCGGTGACCATGACCGGCTTCCAGCGGCCGGTGCGGGTGATGACCTGGCCGAAGACCGTCGACGCCGTGAACAGACCCACCATCATCGGGATCGTGAGGAGCCCGGACTCGGTCGGCGTCGCGCCACGCGCGAGCTGCATGTACTGGGCCAGGAAGACGGCCGTGCCGAACATCAGGACCCCGACCGCCAGGCTGGCGATCACCGTGAGGGTGAACGTGCGATTGCGGAACATCGTCATCGGCACGAGCGGGTTGGCCACGCGCAGCTCGGTGACCACGGCCAGCACGAGCAGCAGCACCGAGCCGCCCACCATCCAGGCGGTCTCGACCGACGCCCAGGCGAAGTTGTGGTCGACCAGGCTCACCCAGATGAGCAGCATCGAGATGCCGGCGGTGATGAACACGGCGCCGAGGTAGTCGATCTTCGGCTTGGGGCGGTCGTGCTTCGGCAGATGCAGCGTCAGCTGCAGCATGATCAGTGCGGCGATCGCGACCGGCATCGCCACGAAGAAGTTCCACCGCCAGCCGATGGCATCGGTGATGACGCCGCCGAGCAGCGGGCCGCCGACCGAGCCGACCGCCATGACGGCCCCGAACAGGCCCGCATAACGACCGCGCTCCCGCGGGGAGATGATGTCGGCCAGGATGATCTGGCTCAACGCGGCGAGACCACCGGCCCCCAGTCCCTGGACGACGCGCGCCCCGATGAGGAAGTCGGTGCTGTGCGAGAAGCCGGCCGCCGCCGAGCCGAGCACGAAGATCGTCAGCGCGAGCTGGATCAGCAGCTTGCGGTTGAAGATGTCGGCGAGCTTGCCCCAGACCGGGGTCGACACGGCCATCGCCAGCATCGTCGCCGTCACCACCCAGGTGTACGACGATTGGGATCCCCCGAGGTCCGCGATGATCAGCGGCAGTGAGGTGGAGACCACCGTCCCCGCGAGGATCGACACGAACATTCCCATGAGCAGACCGGACAGGGCCCGCAGGACTTCACGATGCGTCATCGATGGCGCCGTCGACTCAGCCAAAGCACACTCTTTTCAGTAGTTGATCAAGATCAATAATTGACCTTTGTCAACCATACGCCGCGACGCCCCTCCCGCCAAGTGCGATGAGGATGACGTGGACCACGCCCATCGGCGGTGCTCACTGCACGAGCTTGAGCCCGATGATGCAGCCCACGAGGCCGAGCAGCAGCAGGATCTTGGCCAACGACACCGGCTCGACGCCGGTCGCCATCGCGTAGATCACGGTCAGGCTCGCGCCGACTCCGACCCAGACCGCGTACGCGGTGCCCGTCGGCAGATCACGCATCGCCCAGGCCAGGCCGCCCATGCTGATCACGACCGAGACGCCGAAGACCACCGTGGGAACCAGACGGGTGAACCCCTCGGACCTGCCGAGCGCCGTCGCCCAGACGGCCTCGAAGACACCGGACACCACGAGAATCAGCCACGACACGACCATCACTCCCTCGATGGCCGTCTTGTCGCACTCCGGGTACGGCTCTCCTCGTCCGGGGACCGGGAAGGTCCTGACCCCAGGATGGCACATGCGGCCCACGCGGCCGCCTCGCGTTCGGCGAGCCCCGTCTTGGCGCTGACCGTAGGGTCGGATCGTGAGTACGACGACCCCGGCTCCACGGCTGAGACTGCTTGACGGACTGAGAATCGCCGCCGCGATCGGGGTCATCCTCTATCACTACACGGGCCGCTACCCGAGCCAGGTCGAGGACTTCGGGTGGTTCGCCCACGTCACGACCTATGCCGCCGTCGGCGTCTACCTGTTCTTCATGATCAGCGGTTTCGTCATCCTCATGACCGCCTGGGGACGAGACCTGCCGAACTACATCGGCTCACGGGTGGGCCGGCTGTTCCCGACGTACTGGGCCGCCGTCCTCATCGCCGGCCTCATCGTCTTCGCGCTCCGTCCCTCCTTCCCGGCCGATCCGGCGGAGGATCTGGGATGGGACGACTGGGCGCTCAACTTCACGATGGTGCACTCCGCCTTCGGGGCGGAGAATATCGACGGCATCTACTGGACGCTCTACATGGAGCTCAAGTTCTACGTGCTGATCGCCCTGTTCATGCTCATCGGCATCACCCGGCACCGGATCCTCGCCTTCGTCCTGATCTGGCCGGTCCTCGGCGCGCTCGCCCAGCAGAACGGCGGAGACGTCCTCGCCGAGATCCTCATGCCGCACTACGCACCGCTCTTCGCGATCGGCATGGTGCTCTACCTCGTCCACCTCGACGGCCGGTTCCGGCCGGACACGACCCTGGCGCTCGGCTTCAACCTCGCCTTCATGGCCTATCAGAGCAACGGCCCGTACGCGGCGTTCATGACGCGCACGGACGACATCACCGCCAGGGGCGGGATCATCGCGGTGATCCTGCTGCTCGGCGTGGTCATGATCTGGGCCTTCTCGTGCACGCGACTGCAATACGTCCGCTGGGGGTGGCTGACCACGGCCGGGGCCCTGACCTATCCGCTCTACCTCATCCACGAGCGTCTGGGCTGGTACGTCATCGAGGTGCTCCATCGCCACGACTGGGCCGCGTGGCCGGCCATGCTCGCCGCCGTCGCCGTGGTGTTCCTCGCGGCCTATCTCCTCTACCGATGCGTCGACGTGCCCTTCAGCGGCCGGCTGCGCCGTGCCGTCGAGCATCAGCTCCGCTCTCTCGTCCCCGCGTCGAGGGATCGCTGAGATGACCCGGCTGCGTCGGGTCTCGGCGTCCATGCCGGGGTGGGCGCGGGTCCGTCACGGCCGGGGCTTCCGCTACCTCGACGAGAACGGACGGGCGCTCGCGGGGATCGACGTCGAACGGTGCAAGAAGCTGGTCATACCGCCGGCTTGGAGCGAGGTGTGGATCTGCCCCGTCGAGAACGGACACCTCCAAGCCACCGGGACCGACGATGCCGGGCGCCGGCAGTACCTCTATCACCCGACGTGGCGTGAGCATCGCGACCGGGAGAAGTTCGCGGGGATGCTCGACTTCGCCGAGGCGCTGCTGCGTCGGCGACGCGTCGTCCGTCGCCAGCTTCGCGAGGCCGAAGGACTGCAGAAGGCGCAGGCCGCCGTCTTCGCGCTGCTCGACCTCGGCATGTTCCGCGTCGGCTCCGACCGCTACGCCGATGAGAACGGATCGTTCGGCCTGACCACCGTGCGCAAGGAGCACGTCCACACCTCGCCCGACGGCCTCGTCTTCGACTATGCCGCGAAGTCCGGGCAGGAGGTCAACGTCACCGTCAGCGATGCGCTCATCGCCGACGCGCTCCTGCCCATGCTGCGGCGCCGCAGCGGCGGCGAGGAGCTGCTGGCATGGCGGGACGGCTCCGGTTGGCACGATCTCAATGCCGAGCATGTCAACGACTACATCAAGCAGGTCCTGCGCGGGGACTTCTCCGCGAAGGACTTCCGTACCTGGCGAGGCACCGTCATCGCCGCCCTCTCGCTGGCCCATGCCGACACGTCCACGGCCACGTCCCGGCGACGTGCGGCGCCGGCGGCCATGCGTGAGGTGGCCGAGCATCTGGGCAACACGCCGGCCATCGCGAAGTCCTCCTATGTGGATCCGCGGATCGTCGACCTATTCGAGCAGGGCGTCACGCTCGATCCGCGCCACCGGATCCCCGCGCCGGGTCAGTCGGTGACGTCCTCGGCGGAGCGGGACCTGCTCGCGATCCTGGCCACCGCGTAACGGTACTTCCACACGCTGTAGCCCAGCAGGAACCAGGCGATCGCGGCCGAGAGGAACATGCCGATGGCCGTCACCGGACCCCCTGCGGGCAGTCGCGGACCGAACTCGAGCCCGAAGACCGAGAACTCCGGGATGAGGATGTCGGACCACCACACGACCCCCACCGCGAACACGCAGGCCGCACCGAGCGCGCTGAGGATGATCCGCGGCCAGGTGGCCACCCCGTACCGGGCCGCTTCGATGGCCCTGGCGTGCAGCGGCTCCAGGGAACGGCGGGCCCAGTGATAGTGCCGGGCGAGCAACGCCACGCCGGCGACGAGCCCGAGCAGTCCCGGACCGGGCAGGACGAGCATGAAGAGTCCCAGCACGACCAGCGTCCAGCCCAATACCTCGCTGCCGGTGCGGTGGAACCATCCGAGCAGGCGAGGACGCAAAGCCATGACGACAGCATGCCAGGCGAAGCTGAGGGGATGCGAAGAGAACGCTCTGCCCCGACGATGGACGGGTGTCCTCCGCCTCCCGCGTGTACCGACTGCTCAGCGACGCCCTCGGTTTCGAGGTGCCCCTACGTATCCGGCTCTGGAACGGCCAGGAGCACGGCCCCGCGGACGCGCCGCTCGTGGTGCTCCGTTCTCGCCGGGCCGTACGGCATCTGCTCTACCGGCCCGGGGAGCTGGGGGCGGCGCGCGCCTACGTCACCGGTGAGCTGGACGTCGAGGGGATGGAGCTCGCCGACGCCCTCCGCCACGTGTGGTCGGCCGTCGACGAAGCTCGCGCCCGGGATCCACGCGCGGCGCGGCTCCGCGTCCGTCCCGGTACCGTCGCACGCGCCGCCGTCCTCGCCCTGCGCCTCGGGGCGATCGGCCCTCGCCCCGCTCCCCCGGCGGCCGAGTCGGCACTGACCGGCGAGGTGCACTCGGCCGAGCGCGACCGTGCCGCGATCTCCCATCACTACGACATCTCCAATGAGTTCTATCGCCTGCTCATGGACGAGACGATGGCCTACTCGTGTGCCTACTTCTCGGCGGAGGGCATGACCTTGGCCGAAGCCCAGCGGGCGAAGCTCGACCTGGTGTGCCGCAAGCTCGGCCTGCGACCCGGCATGCGTCTGCTGGACATCGGTTGTGGGTGGGGCTCGCTGACGCTGCACGCCGCCGAGCACTACGGGGTCACCGTGACCGGAGTGACGCTCAGCAGCGAGCAGCGCGATCACGTCACGGCGGTCGCCGCCGAGCGGGGCGTCGGAGACCGGGTGGACGTGAGCCTGCGCCATTACCGCGATCTGGCGCTGGAGGCCGGCAGCGTCGACGCGGTCTCCTCGATCGAGATGGGCGAGCATGTCGGAGACGAGGAGTACGTCGACTTCGCCGGCGCCATCCACCGCTATCTGCGTCCGCGCGGGCGAGCCCTCGTGCAGCAGATGTCACGCAGCGGTGAGCACCCCGGCGGAGGCCCCTTCATCGAGACGTACATCGCGCCGGACATGCATATGAAGCCGCTGCACCGCACGCTGGAGCTCTTCGCGGGAGCCGGTCTGGAGATCCGCGATGTCCAGGCCCTCCGCGAGCACTATCCGCGGACGGTGGCCTTCTGGGCGGACAACCTGGAACGCCGCTGGCACCAGGCCGTCGACCTGCTCGGGGAGGAGACCGCACGCGTGTGGCGGCTCTACCTGGCGGGCGGAGCGCTGGCCTTCGAGCAGAACCGCATGGGTGTCGATCAGCTCCTCCTGGTCAAGCCCGCCGGCGACGGGTCGAGCGGGATGCCCGCGACCCCGCTCGACTGGCTCACCTGAGCAGGGCGGCCTCACGGTGAGCGCCCTCGTCTATTCCGGCGCAGCGACGTCCAGCCCGTGGGCACGGGCGGCTTCAGCGAGCCTGATGTCGTAGGTCAGGATCGCCGAGGCCTCCACGCCGAGAGCGCCGGCGAGGTGCAGGCTATCGAGACTGCGCAGACCCTCCTGCGGGTACAAGCCCGCTTCGCGGAACTGTTCCCTTCTCAGCGGGGTGAGCGTCACGCCGTCGATAACGGCCGTGATCAGTACCTGATCGATGCCGTGGCGCACACCGATCCGGCGCAACTCGGTCTCCAGCAGATCGCTGGACACGACCGTCGGCCCGTCGTCCAGGTACCGGCGCAGGCCGTCCGACTCCCGCTCGTCGCTGATGAGCTTCACCGCCGCCGAGGTGTCGAGATAGACCACCTGTGCCGCCGTCACCGGCGGTCCTCGCGTTCGTCATCGACGATCTCAGTCACGGAGCGACTGAGCGAGACCTTCGGGAGCGCCGACCAGCCACCGCTTCGTCGAGCGGGCCGCGATACCGGGAAGGGCAGCGCCGGAGTCGCGGCAGGGGAAAGATAGGCGACGACGACGCCACGATTGGTCACCTCCATCGCCTCTCCAGCAGCAACACGGCGCAGAACTTCGGCGGAGTTATTGCGGAGTTCGCGATGCGAGATGGTGGTCATGACATAAGCGTAGCACACCCCGTAGCACATTGAGTGCTCACGCTATGCCAGCGCGATGCCCGCGACACCGTTCGACTGGATCACCTGAGCGGGGCTGTCACATCCGGGCAGGCTGTGTCGTCAAGGAGGTGACATCTCGAGGAGGACACCATGACCCCGACCATCCCCGCTCTTCGGCCGGCGGAGGCGAACCCGCTCACCCGGCTCGTCTACCGCATCGCTCGTCGCCGGTTCGGCGAAGTCCCCGAGCCTTTCGCGGTGGCGGCGCGGCACACCGGACTGCTGTGGACGAATCTCGTCCATGAGCTTGCCCTCGAACGCGCGACCGGCGCTGCCCCGAGCGCCCTCGTTCAGCTCGCCGTCTACCGCACGGCCTGGACCGTGGGCTGTTCCTGGTGTGTCGACTTCGGCGCGATGCTGCAACGTCTCGACGGACTGGACACCGTCCGGCTGCGCGAGATCGACGACTTCGAGACGTCGCCGGCCTATACGGAGCTCGAGCGGCAGGTGATCCGTCTCTCCGATGCGATGACGGCCACGCCGCCCGCCGAGGCGACGGAGCTGTTGACCCCTCTGCGGGATCGGCTGGGCGACCGCGGGGCGCTGGAGCTCGTCTACCAGATCGCCCACGAGAACCAGCGTGCGCGCATGAACCACGCCCTGGGCATCACCGGCCAGGGCTTCTCCGACGGCTCGGCGTGTCGGGTGCCGTGGGATGCCAGTCCGCAAGCCTGACACCGCGGAGCTTGTCAGGGTGGGCCACATCGTAGGTGCCGATCACCCGCCCCTCGACCACGCTGAAGGCGGCCACCCGGGCCGGGAAGCGGCCGTCGGTACCCGGCGTGACGAGTCCCAGCCGGCCGTTGACCTCCACTAGCCGCATCGCGCCGAGTCGCTCGTCTCCGTACAGGCGCACGAGTCCCTGGAAGAAGCGCGCCACCTGCTCGGGTCCGACGACCGGACGGCCCGCCGTTGGGGTCAGACCGCCGGAGTCGCCATAGGCGGTCACGTCCGGATGCAGGGCCTCCGCGACCCCCGCGGCGTCGCCGCGCTCCAGCGCCCGCAGCAGTCCCTCGACCGCTGCCCGATGCTCCGCCGCCGGGGACTCGCGCGGCGCCTCGGCCATCGTCCGTCGTCCCCGACTCGCCAGCTGCCGGGCGTTCGCCGCCGTGGTGCCGAGGATCTCGGCGATCTGCGCGAACGGAATGTCGAAGACATCGTGCAGGACGAAGGCGACCCGCTGATCCGCCGGGAGCCGGTCGAGCAGGACGAGTCCGGCGTAGCGGACCTCGTCGGCGACGACGGCCAGATCGGCCGGGTCGTGCGGCTCGGTGACGATCGGCTCGGGAAGCCACGTGCCGGGGTAGGTCTCGCGTCGGCGACTCGCCGCACCGAGGTGGTCGAGACACAGCCGCGTGACGACGGTGGTCAGCCAGGCGGCGGGGCGTTCGATGCCGTCAGCGGCGGCATAGCGGAGCCAGGCGTCCTGGAGGACGTCCTCGGCATCGACGACGCTCCCCGTCAGCCGGTACGCGAGGCCGAGGAGCCGCGCACGTTCAGCCTCGAACGCGGCGAGCTCACCGGACACCGGGTGGTCAGTTCGAGACGAACAGGTGCTGGGCCGCCTCGGTGTCGATCTCGGCCGTCTCCCCCTGGCGAGCGACGACGACACCGTCGTGCCCGGCCGATGCGAGGATGTCGTTACCCGGAAGGGCGCCGACGCGCCGCAGGACCGACATCACCGCGGTGTCCTTCTGCAACTCCTCGGCGATGCGTCGCACCACCAGGCGCGTCGGCTCCGAGGATCCGGCGATGGCCTTGGGCAGTGTCTGCACACCCGCGAGGAAGTCCGCCTCCCCGACCTCCTGACCCAGCTCCGCGAGACCGGGGATCGGGTTGCCGTAGGGCGACTCGGTGGGCTGCTGGAGCAGGTCGATGAGCCGGCGCTCGACCTGCTCGGAGATCACGTGCTCCCACCGGCAGGCCTCGTCGTGGACGTACTCGATCTCCAGCCCGATCACATCGGTGAGCAGACGCTCGGCGAGACGGTGCTTGCGCATCACGCGGGTGGCGAGTGCACGGCCCTTCTCCGACAGCTCCAGGTGACGGTCGCCCTCGACGGTGAGCAGACCGTCGCGCTCCATCCGGGCCACGGTCTGACTCACCGTGGGCCCGCTCTGGTGGAGGCGCTCGGCGATCCGAGCACGCAGCGGCACGATGCCCTCTTCCTCCAGCTCGAAGATCGTGCGCAGATACATCTCAGTGGTATCGATCAGGTCGCTCACCCCTCCATTGTTCCACGTCCCGCCGACAGCGTGTTCCGATGTGCGAACACACCGGCCCGGCACGACGATGGAGCGATGACGACCTCCGTGATGTGGTTCCGTGGCGACCTGAGACTGATGGACCAGCCGGCGCTGCGAGAGGCCGTCGCGGCCGGTCCGGACGGGGTGGTTCCCCTCTACGTGCTCGACGACCGATTGTGGGGACGGGGAGCCGGTGTGCGCACGGCGTACCTCTCGCGACTGCTGTCCGAGTTCGACGAGCGCATCGGCGGACTGCACGTCGTACACGGCCCTCCGGAGCGCGAAGTCGAGCGGGTGGCCCGGGCGTCCGGGGCGGACAGCGTGCACGTGTCGGCGTCCTTCACGCCCTACGGCACGAGCCGGGACGACAGGGTCGAGAAGGCGCTCGACGTGCCGCTGGTGCGCACGGGATCGGCCTATGCCGTCTCGCCCGGCCGGGTGGTCAAGGGCGACGGCGAGGGTTACCGGGTCTTCACGCCCTTCTACAAGGAGTGGCTCGATCACGGCTGGCGCGATCCGGCACCCGCGGTACGCGATGTGCCCTGGCTGAGGCCGGAGGGCCGCACCCACCGGATCCCCGAGGCCGGGGTGCCGGACGATGTGACCTTGCCTCCCGTCGGCGAACGGGCCGCACGCGAGCACTGGCGCCGCTGGCTCGAGGACCACGTCACGGACTACGCCGACGAGCGCGACCGCCCGGGCCTCGATACGACCTCGCGCATGTCCGTCCACCTGAAGTGGGGCAGCATCCACCCGCGAACGATGCTGGCCGACCTCGCGCCGCTGGGCTCGGACGGAGCCGCCGCGTACCGGCGCGAGCTCGCCTTCCGCGAGTTCTACGCCGATATCCTCCACCAGCGTCCCGACTCGGCCTTCGGCTACTACGACCGGCGCTTCGAGCATCTCCAGTACGACGAGCCCGCGGACGACCTCGAGGCGTGGAAGCGCGGCGAGACCGGCTTCCCGATCGTCGACGCCGGGATGCGTCAACTCCTGGCGGAGGGGTGGATGCACAATCGGGTCCGCATGATCGTCGCGAGCTTCCTGGTCAAGGACCTTCATCTGGAGTGGACCCACGGCGCGGCGCACTTCCTGGACCGCCTGGTCGATGCCGATCTCGCGTCCAATCAGCACGGCTGGCAGTGGGTCGCCGGCTGCGGGACGGACGCATCGCCCTTCTTCCGGGTCTTCAACCCGGTCACGCAGAGCAAGAAGTTCGATCCCGACGGTGCCTACATCCGGCGGTGGGTGCCCGAGCTGGCCGACGTGTCCGCACCCGCCGTGCACGAGCCGTGGACGATGGCCGACCCGCCGCAGGACTATCCCGCTCCCCTGGTCGATCATGCGGAGGAGCGGCGCGAGGCCCTCCGCCGCTTCGAGGCCCTCACCCGATAGCCGCAGCCCGCCAGTAGCGGTAGGCCATCAACCTCACGTCTCGTGCAGCGGTAGATCGGCAACGTTATCGAGGCGCGATGAGGTTGACGTTCTACCTCCGTCCCGGACGATCGCCGGCGTGACGTTGACCAGCTACCGCCGGAAGGGGGACCACCGGGCGCCCCCGCCGACCGTTACGGTGAGGACATGGTGACGATCGCGCGGCAGTTCAACGGTCCCCCCGGTTCGGGCAACGGAGGCTATGCCAGCGGAGTGATCGCCGCGGGCATCGAGCACGACGGTCCGGTGGAGGTGCGGCTCACGACGCCGCCGCCGCTGGACACACCGCTCACCTACGAGCACGACCACGATGAGGTCCGCCTCGTCACCCACGGCGGTGCCCTCGTCGGGCACGCCCGTCCCGGTGGGTTCCTGCGGGACGCGCCGCGCTTCGCCTCGGCGGAGGAGATCACGGCCGGTGCGGCCGGATATCCCGGATTCGAACACCATCCCTTCGATCTCTGCTTCACCTGCGGAACGCAGCGCGGCGAGGGCGACGGACTGCGCATCTTCTCCGGTCCGATCGGTGACGGGTTGACCGCCGCCCCCTGGGACGCTCACGCAGGTTTCGCGGGAGAGAACGGCGCGATCGACGACCCGGTGACGTGGGCGGCCCTCGACTGCCCCGGCGGATGGGCGGCGGACTTCTCCCAGCAGCCCATGCTCCTCGGCACCATGACGGCGGAGGTCTACGCGGTGCCGGCGGCCGGTCAGCGCTATCACGCGGTGGGACAGCTCGATCGCCGCGAGGGCCGCAAGTTCTTCACGTCGACCGCGCTCTACACCCCTGAAGCGCAGCTCGTCGGCCGCGCCGAGCAGGTCTGGATCGAGATCGACCTCGGCTAATGGTGCCCTCTGCTGTCGAACGCTTGGCCTTTGCCCTCTTGGACAGCGTCGAGGGGCCGGTCGACCGAGCCGCGATCGATGCTGCGTGGAAGACCGACGGAGGATGTGCGTCTGCGGTTGCCCCGGCTGCCACGAAAGCACACCCTTCGTCACCGCTGGCTCGCCGAGAGGTGCGTAGGTCGCCGCTCGCCACCGACTGAAGGCTCGGCTGAACGGTCAGCGGGCCAAAGCCGCCCGCAGCCGATCGGGGTCGACGCGCCAGAAGTCGTGCTGGCGGCCGTCGACGAAGGTGACGGGTACTTGCTCGCCGAAGCGCCGCACGAGCTCGGGGTCGGCATCGATGTCGATCCGCTCCCACCCGTCGCCCGTCTCGGCCACCACCGCGGCCACCTGGGCCTCGGCGGCCTCGCACAGATGGCATCCCTCGCGGGTGTAGACCACCACGCGCGGTCCGGCCGCGCCGGTCACGGCGTCTCCCGGGCGAGCTCGCGCAGACGCCCCTTGGCCACCTTGCCGGTCGGCGAATGGGGCAGGCCCGCGGCGACGACGATACGCGTCGGCCGCTTGAAGCGCGCGAGATTCTCGCGACACACCGCTTCGACCGCCTCGATGAGCCCCTGCTCGTCGGCGGTCTCGTCCTCGGGCACCACGAAGGCCACCACGGCCTCACCCGTGTGCTCATCGGGCATCCCGACGACGGCGACCTGGGCGACACCCTGGGTGTGGGCCACGATCTCCTCTACCTCGGTCGGGTACACGTTGAACCCCGACACGATGACGATCTCCCGCAGCCGGTCGACGAGTGCCAGCGCACCGTGGGCGTCGATGATGCCGATATCGCCGGTGGCGTACCAGCCGTCATCGCCCGGGCCGCCCGCGCCGTCGGGCCAGTAGCCGGAGAAGAGATTGTCGCCGCGGATCCACACCTGCGCCGGGTCGCCGGGATCGGCCTGCTGACCGAGCGAGTCGCGGACCTCCACCTCGACGCCGGGCACCGGCCAACCGACCGTGTAGGGCTCGCGGGGCGCCTCGCTGTCGACGAGCGTCGTGGTGACGACGGGGCTCGCCTCCGTCAGCCCGTAGCCCTGCTCGACCCGATGACCGGACACCTCCTCGAAGCGCAGCGCGAGGTCGGGGTCGAGGGCTGCTGCACCGGACAGCACCACGCGGACACCGGCGAGGGCTTCGCGTACGTTCTCGTGTCGCGCCCAGGCCGAGATGACCGGCGGCGCCACCGGAAGGACCGTGATCTGCTCGTCGGCGATGAGGCGGAGCACGGCATCGGGATCGAAACTCTCGACCAGCACCACCCGGGCCCGTTCCCGGAGCGCCTGCCCGAGGACCGCGTTCAGACCGTAGACGTGGAAGAGCGGCAGCAGCCCGAGCACCACGTCGCCCGGGCCGATCACCGGGGGCTCGATGCGCCCGACCTGCTCGATATTGGCGATCAGGGCTCGATGGGTCAGCTGGACGCCGCGAGGCAGGGCGGAGGCACCGGAGGTGTAGAGCACCACGGCCAGGGACTCGGCATCGGGCGGTGCCATCGGCACCTGACCGGATCGGCGCTCCTGTAACGCATCGAAGGTCAGCTCCCCGGCCTCGGGCGCGACCCGGTGCACGGCGATGAGCGCGCCGGCGGTGTCCGCCTGGCGCACCTGCGCGGCGGCGGCCGCGTCGGTGACGATGACCTTGGGCTGGCAGTCCGCGACGACGCGGCTGATCTCGCGCGCGGGCGCCTGCGGGTTGATCGGGACGGCCACCAGCCCGCCCCGCAGGACCGCCAGATAGGCCACGCACAGGTCGATGCCGTTGGTCATCACCAGGGCCACGCGATGTCCGGCGACGAGTCCCTGTCCGAGGAGGGTCTGCGCCACCCGGTCGACCCAGGCGTCGAGCTCCGCCCAGGTGAGCTCACGACGGCTTCGAGGCTCGCTGAGGGCGACCGCGTCAGGCGTCTCGCGGGCCGCTTCGCGCAGGTAGTCGCTCAAGTTCACGGGCACGAGTCGAGTCAACCACACCACTGGTCTTCGTCGGCCCGATACGCTGTGCTGCATGTCACCGGGCCGCCGCGAGATCCCGCGCAATCTCCAGGCGCGCTCCGTGTTGGCGGGCCAGGCGGCCGCCGCCTCGCCGGAGGTGGAACGGGCCCTCGCCCCCGCACTCGACCCGCGTACCGCCGCCTTCTTCGATGTCGACAACACGATCATGCAGGGCGCCTCGATCTTCCACCTCGCGCGGGGGCTCCACCGACGGGAGTTCTTCACCACGCGCGATATCGCCGCCGCCGTCTGGAAGCAGGTGTGGTTCCAATATGTCGGCGGTGAGCGCAGCGATCACATCGACGACGCACGGTCCTCCGCCCTCTCCTTCGTCGCCGGGCATCGGGTCGACGAGCTCCGCGAGATCGGCGAGGAGGTCTTCGACGAGTTCATGGCGATGCGGATCTGGCCGGGCACCCGGGCGATCGCCCAGTGGCACCTCGATCGTGGACACCGGGTCTGGCTGGTCACCGCCGCCCCGGTCGAGATCGCCGAGGTGATCGCCCGGCGCCTCGGGCTCACGGGCGCGCTCGGCACCGTGGCCGAGTCGGTCGACGGCGTCTACACCGGGCGCCTCGTCGGGGAGATGCTGCATGGCGAGGGCAAGGCCGTCGCCGTGCGGGGCCTCGCCGCAGCGGAGGGCCTCGACCTCGATCGCTGCTACGCCTATTCCGATTCCAGCAACGATCTCCCGATGCTCGAGCTCGTCGGCCATCCGTGCGCCGTGAACCCCGATGCCCGCCTCCGGGCCCATGCCCGAGGCCAGGGATGGCTCATCCGCGATTATCGGGTGGGGCGCCGCTTCGCGCTCACCGGTGTCAGGGCGGCGCTGGCGGTCCTCGCAGTGTGGACGACGGTCGCCCTCGGCCGCCGGCTGTATCGCCGCTCGTTTTCGTGACATCTGCGATGTCAGACCGTAGAGTCGTGGCAGTTGCGGGAGGGAAAACGTGACCGAAGCGAGGCATCCGATCGGCGTCGCCGTCCTGGCGCCGCCCTTCGACGTGTCCGCACTCTGGATCGCTCTCGCGCAGACCCGCACTGGAACGGGTCAGCCCTCGCGGACTCCCCCGGACCGCGATGAGTCCCACGCCGAACGCGTCCATGCCCTCGTCGAGCTCGCGCGGACCGGGGATGCCGAGGCTTTCGGCCAGCTCTACGACATCTACGTCACGACCGTGTACCGCTTCCTCTACTACCGTGTGGGCTCGCGGCAGCTGGCCGAGGACCTCACGAGCGACACCTTCGTCCGGGCGATGAAGGCCGTCGGCAGGTTCAACTGGCAGGGCAAGGATTTCGGGGCGTGGCTCACCACCATCGCGCGCAATCTGATCGCCGACCACTACAAGTCGGCCCGGGTCCGGATGGAGCTGACCTCCGATGTCGTGCCCGAGCGTGGGCCCGCCGCCGAGAGCTCCGAGGACGAGGCGCTCGTGCACCTCGGCGATCATGCTCTCCATCACGCGATCAGCGAGCTGTCCCCCGAGCAGCGGGACTGCATCGTCATGAGATTCCTGTCCGGCATGACGATCGCCCAGACCGCCGCGGCGCTCGACCGAAGCGAGGGAGCCGTCAAGCAGCTTCAGCTGCGAGCGCTGCGCAATCTCGCCAAGAACGTGCCCCAGGAGCTGCGTCCCGAGCCATAACCTCCGCCGAATCCCGTCGTTAGATCACTTCAGACGATCCGAAAGGTCCACGCCACGTGTTCCTCCGCCACCGCCGCGCCGCCCAGGCCTTCGCCGATGCCTGGGGATCGCGTCGTCGCCCCGACGACGCGGAGGTCGGCGCGCTCGTGGCGCTGGCGCGGCGGGTGGAGGTCAGCGCCACCGCGGACCCCGATCCGGTCTTCCGCGACGGTCTGCGCGAGCAGCTGCTGGCCTCAGCCGGGCAGACGATGGTCGCCGGACCTCCCCGGCGCGTGTTCGAGCCCCAGCCCCTCAGCCCTGGACGACGCAGGGCCCGCTGGGCGGGGGCCGTCGTCGCCGCCACCTTGGCGCTGGTCGGCTCGGTGAGCGCCAGTGCCAGCGCCGTCCCCGGCGACATCCTGTATCCGGTCAAGATGGGCACCGAGCGCGTCGAGCGCACCTTCGCCGGCGACGACCAGAGCCTCGGGCGGCTCTACCTCACGCAGGCCGGCACGCGACTGGGAGAGGCCGAGGTCCTCGGCCAGCAGAGCAACACCAACGCACGCACGCGGGTCAGCTCGGCACTGGATGCCTTCTCCGACAGCGCCGAGCGCGGCTCCGCACTCCTGCTGGGCACCGCGGGACGTCAGGTCGATCCGGCCGATGCGGACTATGTCGCCGCCTTCGCCGAGGACTCCACGTTGCGGATCAATGCGCTGCTGGAGCGCCTGGCGCCCGCCGATCGGGGCAGCGCCGAGCGCGCGGTCCGCACGCTCGCGGATCTGGGCGTCGACATCGGGACCGCGTGTCCCGAGTGCACCGGGGACACCGAGCGCGTCGCCGAGTCCGTCGACGACCTGCTCTCGGATGTTCAGCGCACTCTCGTCGAGGGCGGACCCGCCGCGGGGACCGAGGACGGCGGCGAGCCCGGCCGGCAGTCCGATGCCACCGGCGAGCCCGGCACCACCACCCGCGGGGGTTCCCCGAGCGGCGGGGACACCGGCTCCTCGGAGCAGCCTCGTCCGCGGACCACGGCTCCGCCCATCGAGAGCCTGCCGATCATCGCGCTCCCCGAGGCCAAACCACCCTCCAGCGTCGGCGACGTGCTGTCGCCGGTCGTCGGGGCGGTCCTGGGCGACGACCGCCAGGAAGGCCTCGTGCCGAGCGTCCTGGGCGTGCTCGGGCTGCGCCGCTGACCTTCGTTCTCGTGTGTTCGCGCCCCGCGGAGCGACGCAGGATGTGTTTGCGCGGTTGCTATAGCGACCACCAAGACACATCCTTCGTGCCATGGAGACGAAGGATGTGCCTCTGCGGTTGTCATGGCGACCATCAAGGCACATCCTTCGTGCACGGGGCCCGACTGAGACGCTCCCTCACCCGGCGGTGCGGGATACCTCGCCAGCCGCCGGCGCATAGGTCTCGCTCAGATGAACGGGTTGCCGCGGTCGCCGAGCAGCGTGTAGAGGTTCTGCTGGATGGTCTCACGCACCTGATCGGTCACGTTGAACAGCAGCATCGGATCGTCGGCCGCCTCGGCCGGGTAGGCATCCGTGCGGATCGGCTCACCGAACTCGATGATCCACTTGCTCGGCAACGGCACCATCCCCAGCGGACCGAGCCACGGGAAGAAGGGCGTGATCGGCAGGTACGGGACGCCGAGCAGCCGCGCGAGCGAGGGGACATTGCCCACCAGGGGGTAGATCTCCTCCGCCCCCACGAGCGACACCGGGATGATCGGCACCTGTGCGCGCATCGCCGCGGAGACGAAGCCGCCCCGGCCGAAGCGTTGTAGCTTGTAGCGCTCGCTGTAGGGCTTACCGACTCCCTTGAAGCCCTCCGGCCAGACGGCCGCCAGCTCACCACGGGTGAGCAGCCGTTCGGCGTCATCGGCGCAGGCGAGGGTCGCTCCGAGCTTGCGGGCGAGCTGGCTGACGAAGGGCAGTGAGAAGACCAGATCGGCGCCCAGGGGACGCAGCGACCGTTCCGCGTGCTTGCGGACCGCGAAACCGGTGATGACACCGTCCACCGGCACGGTGCCCGAGTGATTGCCCACGAGCAGGGCGCCTCCCTCGGCGGGGATGTTCTCGATGCCGCGGACCTCGAGCCGGAACCACTTCTCGGCGATCGGCTCGATGAGATGGTCGAGCAGGGCGACGACCTCGGGATCGTAGCCGAAGTCGTCGATCGCGTAGTCGCCGGAGAGCCGGTGCGCAAGCCCCGCGGTGAGGCCGTGGAGCCGGTCGTCCCAGTCCTCGCCCAGCAGCCGTTGAGCACCGCCCAGCAGCGCGCTCAGCAGCTCCTCGAGGCGCGGCTCACGCTGCTCGTGGTCGCGCCCGCCAGCACCCGACGCGGTCTCTTCGGCCGCCGCCGCGGCGGCGGCCGCGTCGTCATCGGTCACGGATCTGAGCCGGGGACGCTCGCCGGCGTTCTTCTTGCGCGCGGGGCCAGCGGGAGCACCACCGGCGAGGCCGCGCGCCGCAGCCGAGGGCGAGGTGCGCCGGTTGCCGCGGCCTGGTCGCCCGGAGGAGCCGATCGTGCGCAGGTCGTCGTTCATCGCACCCCCGCGTGCAGGAGACCGGGACGCAGAGCGCCCGCGAAAGAGGAGAAGGTCTGCCGCGTGGAGTGGCGGACCTCGTAGCCGAAGATGTCCCGCAGGGCGGCAGTGTCGACCACGCGTCCGTAGGTCAGCAGCCGGTGCAGGTCGGGGCTCGTCTCGGTTCCGACGAGGCGTGCGACGCGGGCGAAGGCGCTCCCGAGGCCGACCGGCGGCAAGGGAACGGTGGGCTTGCCGAGCAGGCGCGCACACTGCGACAGCAGCATGACGCCGTCCCCGGCCACATTGAAGGTACCCGGGCGATCATGGCTCGCGGCCTGCCGGACGACCTCCATCGCGTCGGCGAGGTGCAGGAACTGCAGCCGCGGGTCGAAGCCGAGCACCGAGGGCAGCACCGGACCACGGAAGTAGGCGGCCAGCGGCGCGCTCGATCGCGGGGAGAGGATCTGGGACATCCGCAGGATGGTCACCAGCACATCGGGTCGGCGCCGGGCGAAGCCGCGGGTGTAGCCCTCGACCTCGACGGTGTCCTTGGGATAGCCGGAGCGGACACCACCGCGCGCGGTGCCCGACTCGGACCACACGGCCGGGTCGCGCGGCGAGGTGCCGTAGACCGCGGTGGACGATCCGAGCACGAACTTGCGCAGCGTCTCGCTGCGCTGGCAGGCGGCGAGCACCTGCATCGTGCCGATGACGTTGAGCTCCTTGGTCGACTTGAGCCGACTGGAGGACGGTGCCACCCCGAGGTGGACGACGGTATCGACGTCCTCCACGGCGAGCACCTTGCCGATGACGGGTGTGCGGATGTCCGCGCGGATGAACTTGACACTGCCCAGCTCATGCGAGGGCAGCGTCGTGTCGACGCCGACCACCTTCTCGATGCCGGACTCCGCACCCCGTTCGGCGATCAGCCGGGCCGTCCGGGCCACCGCACCATCGGCGACACCCGTGACGAGGACGACCCTGCTCATCGGGTCGTGCTCTTACTTGCCGAGCTTGCGACGCTGGACGCGCGTGCGCTTGAGCATCTTGCGGTGCTTCTTCTTCGACATGCGCTTGCGGCGCTTCTTGATGACAGAACCCACGATTCACCTTTGGTCGGTTGGGAAAAGAACGATCGCTTCAGGATACGACGCACCGGCAAGCTCCCCTCATCCGGCCTGATAGAAGGACTTCTCCAGATACTCGCGCAGCGCCTTCTCGGTCACTCGGAAGGAGCGTCCGACGCGCACGGCGGCGAGCTCACCGGAGTGGACGAGGCGGTAGACCGTCATCTTGGACACACGCATCTGCTCGGCGACCTCAGCCACCGTCAGGAACTTCGGTTCTTGTGCCATCGGACACCATCCTCGTGAGGGGGTGGGTCGAGCCTAGTGGAGAACCGGGGAACAGTTAAAGCGAACGTCTCATCTGGGAGCGCGGGGCTCAGTACAGCGGGTCCAGTCCCAGCAGCGGGAAGACCTCGGTGCGCGTGGCATTGATCGACCGGTCGAGCCAGCTGGCCGGGTCGTAGCCCTCCTCCCAGGGCCGGAACGCTGCGCGGCGCCCGTCGGTCATCCGGGCCGGTGCGGGCTGGCCTCGCAGTCGCTCGACCTCGGCACGCCAGTGCTCCGGCGTCGCCACCTGCGGGTCGAGCTCCCGTCCCGAGACGATGGACAGCAGATGCGCCCAGGCCCGTGGGACGACGTCGATGACCGCGTAGCCGCCTCCTCCGGTGGCGATCCACTTGCCTCCGGTGACCTCGTCGGCGAGGTCGCGCACCGCGAGATAGGAGGCACGCTGCCCGTCGACGCTGAGCATGAGGTTGGTGAGCGGATCGTCCATGTGGGAATCGCAGCCGTGCTGGCTGACGATGATCTCGGGACCGAACTCGCGCACGATCGCCGGGACGACGGCGTGGAAGGCACGCAGCCATCCCGCATCGGAGGTGCCGGGCGGCAGGGGGACGTTGACCGCCGATCCCTCGGCCCCCTTGGCGCCGATCTCCGTCGAATAGCCGGTGCCCGGGAAGAGCGTCTGCGGCGACTCGTGCAGCGAGATCGTGAGCACCCGCGGATCGTGGTAGAACATCGCTTGCACGCCGTCGCCGTGATGGGCGTCGACATCGATGTAGACGATCTTGGTCGCCCCGTGGTCGAGCAGCCAGCGGATGCCGACGGCGACATCGTTGTAGATGCAGAAGCCGCTCGCCCGGCCCGGCATGGCGTGGTGCAGGCCGCCGCTCACGTTGATGGCGCGGCGACGCTCCCCGGTCCACACGAGGCGCGCGGCCTCGGCGCTGGCTCCCGCGATGAGCGAGCTGGCCTCGTGCATGCCGGCGAACAGCGGATTGTCCTCCGTACCGAGGCCGATGGACGGGTCAGCGTGGGTGGGGTGCTTGCTGAGCTTGAGGACCTTCTCGATGTACTGCGGGGTGTGCACCTCCGCGAGTTGGTCCTCGGTGCAGGCGCTGGCGCCCACGATGTCGAGGTGGTCGAGCACCCCGAGCTCCTCGGCCAGGCGCATCGTCAGCTTGACCCGCACCGGGGCCATCGGGTGCGAGGGGCCGAAGTCGTAATCGGTCAGCCGCTCGTCGAAGACGACGGCGGCTCGATCCGACTCCGGCTGCGTCATGACCCGTCCTGGGACAGCTCGTGGGCGCGTGCGGCGCAGGCGGCGACGCCGGCGCGCAGGGCGTCGCCGGCCCCCTGCTCGTCGAAGGTGGTGATCGCGGCATGGGTGGTGCCGTGGGGCGACGTGACGCGGCGACGGAGCTCGGCGGGCGACTCCTCGCTGCCCGCGAGGAGGGCCGAGGCGCCGAGGAGGGTCTGCTGGGCCAGCTGGCGGGCTGTCGGCTCGTCGAGACCGGCCGCGACACCGCCGTCGATCATGGCCTCGGCGAGATAGAAGACGTACGCGGGGCCGGAGCCGGAGACGGCCGTCACGGCGTCCTGCTGGCTCTCGTCGACGACCGCGACCTTCCCGGCGCCCTCGAGCAGCTCCACGACGAGGTCGAGCTGCTCGGAGCTGACACTCGATCCCGGCGAGACTCCGAACATGCCCTGCCCGATGACCGCGGGGGTGTTGGGCATGGCCCGCACGACGGCGATGCCGTCGGGAAGGCGGCTCTCCATGGTGGCAGTGGTGACGCCGGCGGCGACGGACACGATCACGGCATCGGAGCGCACGGATCCGGCGATCTGCTCGGCCACCTCGGCGACGTGGTGCGGCTTGACGGCGAGGACGATCACGTTGGCGCCGGTCACGGCCGTCTCGGCATCGGCGCTGGTGATGTCGTAACGCTCGACGAGCTCGGCGGCTCGCTCCGCTCGCGGTTCGCTGACGGCGATGTCCTGGACGCCGGACGCCCGCCAGGCGGAGATGAGCGTCTCGCCCATGACGCCTCCGCCGATCACCGAGATGCGCAGTCCAGACATGAGATCGCTCATGCTCTGAGACTAGTATCACGCCCCGAGCGACGGGTCAGGAGGGCAAGGCGGCAGCGTGGAGGCGGGCGAACGCGAGGGCTTCGAGGAGGTCGTTCTCCCGGCCTTCGGGGCCGGCGGACTTGCGGGTGTTGATCTCGACGACGACCTGTCCGTCGAAGCCGTTGGTCGCCAGTTCCTCGAGCAGCTGCGCACAGGGCTGGCTGCCGCGCCCCGGGACGAGGTGCTCGTCCTTGCCCGAGCCGCTGCCGTCGGCGAGGTGGATGTGGCGCAGGCGCGGGCCGAGCTCGCGGGCCATAGCGAGCGGGTCGGCGTGGGCGGTGGCGCTGTGCGAGAGGTCGAGGGTCACGTGCGCGTAGTCGTGGAGGCGCGGGTCCCAGCCGGGGGCGTAGGCCTGGAACTCGCGTTTGCCGCTGCGCCAGGGGTACATGTTCTCGACGGCGAAGACGAGATCGTACTTCTCCTCCAGGTCACGGATGCCGTCGACGAATCCGCGGGCGTAGTCGCGTTGCCAGCGAAAGGGCGGATGCACGACGACGACCTCGGCACCGACCTCGAGGGCCATCTCCGCGCTGCGGTGCAGCTTGCCCCACGGGTCGAGGCCCCAGACGCGCTGTGTCAGCAGCAGACAGGGGGCGTGGATCGAGGTGATGGGGATGTCGTGCTCGACGCTGAGCGCCTGCACGGTGTCGATCTCCGTGCTGATCTCGTCGATGCCGACCATGACCTCTACGGCGTCGTATCCCAGTCGCTTGGCGGCGTCGAAGCCTGCCGCCGTGGAGTCGGGATAGACCGATGATGTCGACAGCGACACCGTGATCGGCTCGTGGTCACTCACTCCACCAGGCTAGTCGTTCGCCGGTCACGGCACAGGTGACGCCCGCCTGGACAGCACGAAGGCCGTGCGCCCCGTAGGACGCACGGCCTTCGTGCTCAATCGGCTACCGGATCAGGCGATGTCGCCCAGACCACGGCGGCGACGGATCTCCATCGCGGCTCCACCGGCGGCCAGCAGCGCTGCGCCTCCGAGGATGTACGGCAGCATCGCTGCGATACCGGTCCGCGGGAGGTCATCGCCCGGGCCGGGGGCAGCTGCGTCCTCGAGGAGGGCGAAGCTCACACCGGCGTCGTTGGACTGCTCGTTGACGGTCTGCACGGCGCGCAGCGTGTAGTCGCCCGCCTTCAGCCCGTCCTCGAAGGCCACGTTCCACTCGCCGTTCTCGACGGTGGTCTCACCGATCTCCTCGTCGTTCAGGAAGACCGTGATGGTCGCGTCCTCGATACCGGTGCCCTCAGCGCCCTCGGGGGCGGTGGCGGCGCGGTAGTTGACGCCGTCCTCCGGCGTGGTGATGACCGGGGCGTCCGGGATCACCGTGAAGCTGCTGGAGGTGACAGCGGACTCGTCACCGTCGACCACCTGGGTGGCGCTGACGCGGTACTCACCGGGGCCGAGGTTGACCTCGACCGACCAGTTGCCCTCGCCGTTGACCGTGGCGGTGCCCGAGGCATCGCCGGCGACCGTGACCTCAGCGCCCGGCTCGCCGGTGCCCGAGATCGCGTTCACGCTGCCGACGACGGTCGAGCCGTTCTCGGGAGCGGTGATCGCGGGTCCGGTCGCAGCAACCTCGACGCTGAAGTCGACCGTGTCGGAGGTGTCGAAACCGCGCGTGGCGGTCAGGCTGAACTCGTAGGTGCCGAGCTCCTCGACGGCGTTGAAGGTCCAGTTGCCCTCGCCGTTGATGTCGACGGTCTGGTCCTCGCGGCCTTCGGAGGTGATGGTGAGCTCGCCGCCCGCGGGGCCGGTGCCGGTGATGGCATCGCCGCGACCGACCGTGCCGCCGTCCTCGGGGGACGTCAGCGCGGGCTCGTCGAGATCGAGAGCGACCGTGTAGCCGTCGAGCTGAGCGAGGCCCTTCTGAAGGTCGGACACCCACACCTGAGTGCCGCCGCCCTGGGGACCACCCGAGATCAGACCGATCGCGGTGTTGCCGGACATCACCGCGCCACCGGAATCGCCTTCTTCGCTGTACATGCCCGACGTCTCGAATCCGCTAACAAGCCGTCCCGAGATGAGGGCGTATCCCGCCTGAGTAACGATCGTTCCGTCGGTGTATCCGGAGGTGCGACCGGACTTCGCGACAGCGGCACCGACGCTAGGCGATCCCACTGCGGTCACGGGATTCGTGGACTCAGACAGGTCGTCAGTAGTGGTCCAATCGGTAACTTCCGGCAACAGGTCCAGCGTGTCGTCCGCAAGGTCATACGCGGAAATATCGACATACGCGTCGGCATTTTCCGGGAGCTCCTCGCCGGGCGCGGGACCCGGGTCATTGCCGGGGCCGCCGAACTGCGACTGGCCGAGCGTAAAGTCGACCGAGCCCCCGCGAATGAAGGCGGGAGGAGTGGTCTCGCCACCGGCCGGATCACCGCTCGGGACGGTCATTGCCGCCTGCTGGTTGTCCCCGTCGCCCGTGCAGTGGCCTGCGCTGACGAAGGCAGGATTGCCCTCGCTGTCCCAGGCACTGAAGCCCACGGAGCAAGCGCCGCCCTGCTGGTCCAAGCCGGGAGCGGTGAAGTAGCCGGCGCCGCCCACGACATCGGTGTCCTCGTATGACACGAAGCCACCGGGGATCTCGACGATGTTATCCGGAGAAACATTCGAATGCGCGGCAGAGTAGCCCTCTACGGCGCCATCGACGGCGGCCTCTCCCTTGGTCGGATCGACGTAGAGGACGACCTGTCCCTCACCGTCGAGCGCAGCACCGATAATCGTCTCATCGGTCTCCTGCACGGCCTGCGCGGTGAACGCGCCGAGGCCGTCGGCCGAGAGCGCCGCGCCTTCCTCGCCGGAGGCGGCTGTCGCGGACAGCATCCCCGTAGTGAGGGTCAGGGCCGCCACTCCTAGGGCCGCGACACCTCGCTTCATGTGGATCGACATGCATTTCCTCTCCTGCTGGCACCCCGCAGCGTCCCCGTCGTCCGGTCCCCGAGTGCAAGCCTGTGTGTCACAAACGAACTCAACCTATCTGTAACCTGAGAAAAAGTCACACCCGCCCCCGGGTGTAGTGATCGGGAGGAAGCTCATGTCAGTGCTCACGATGGGCCGCGTCGCAATCGTCGTGGTGGCTCTCATGGTCGTCTCAGCCTGCGGTAACAGCGAGACGAGTGACGACTCAGCAGATCCTCAGGCGACGTGGGGGGTCAAGGCTGAACGCTCTCCGTATCTTGAGCTCGCTGATGGCGAAGTCAGCGGCAGCGATGGCTGCAACGACCTTCGCGGGATCTACGAGCTGGAAGACAATCAGCTGAGTTTCCAGATGCAGATGTCGACGCTGATGGCCTGCCCTGGAGTGGACACCTGGCTCGTCAAGTTGACATCCGCACGGATCGAGGGCGATACGTTGATCATTTTCAATCGTGACGGCGACGAGATCGGCACGCTGGAGCGCACCGCCTGAGGTCATTCGATCAGGATGGTGTCGCCGATGGGCCAGTGCTCGCCGTCATGGGTGGGCAGGGCGGCTCGGAAGGTCTTGCGGTCATGATGGCGTTTGCAGAGCGACCAGTTGTTGAATCCGGCGGTGGGTCCGTAGGGTACGGGGATGCGGTGGTCGACTTCACACCGTGATGCTTTGACCCTGCAGCCGGGGTATCGGCAGGTGCCGTCTCGGAATCGGATGGCGTTGCGTAAGTGTTCGGGTGGATATCGGCCGCTGTAGACGGTTTCGAGGATGTCCTCCCCAGTTTCGTCGACGAGGAGTCGGTACCAGAAGGGATTCGCCTCGGTGGCCAACTCTCGGACCAGGTCAGCCGGGATCGTCCAGTCACGATCCGCACTAATCCCGGGCTGATCATCCACGCCAGCAAGGGTCGACGCCGGCACCATGACGCCAATCGCGACCGCAGGTGCCTTGGCGCCGTCGTGGGCAGGATCAATCTCGCCCAGTGCTCCCACGAAGAGGTCCGCGCGCTTCTGATCCAACGTCCGCTCATCATCGGGATCATGGATCGCCCGTGCTGCGCGATCCAACCGTGCCTCGATATCCGCGAGCACGATCGAGGGTAGATGATTCGCATACAGATCACCCGTCCCATCGTCAGAATGAGTCACCCGGATCGAGCGTTCACGGTAGAGGTCCTCATACCGTTCGGCGGCATGCTCGGGTTCAGCCATCGCCACCCGACGCTTCAACCACGACCGCAACTCACCCACCGTGTGGGATTCGGCATACCGAGCGATCCGCCCATCGAGCCGCTCGAACGATTGAGCGTGCGCGAGCTTAGCCATCTCACGACCAACCTCAGCCACCCGCTGACCATCAAGCCGCCCTTCGCCGAACGCCTCCCACGTGGCAGGTAGCTGCTCGCGGACCGCCTGCGCCTCAGCTACCCGGTTCTGCACCACGTTCTCTGACCAGCCCAACGCCTGCGCGATAGTCGACACCCTGGCAGCGAACTCATATCCCGTGGCCGAAATCCCATCGAGATACCGCAACATGCCATCAATCCGACGAAAGTCCGCGACCGCGCTCTCCCGACGCAGACCCGCCAACACGGCGAGCCCCTCATCAGCAGTAGCGATCAACATGCTCTTAATCTATCCGCCCCCACTGACAAAATAGACGTGGTGAACACTTCGCCACATCGGGCCGAAAATTCTAAGCGACAGACCCGTGCTCAGATGGGCACTCCGAGCACAACTATTCTCAGCGTCGCTCTTTCAAAGCCCTTGAAGGAGGAACCGATACTCCATTGTCGCAAAGACGTCGGCATAGCGCATTGATCTAGCGGAAGTCAACAATCACAACCGCAAGACGTAAACCCCAGCCCAGCGAACTCGTCAACAGGCATTCAATCTATCGCCACTGCCGACAGGAAAAGGAAGCAGAATAGTTTCCACGGCCTTCAACGTCGAGATGACTTCCTCCGACCCCTAAGCCTGCCCGCGCGTGCTGCAACAAGCGCCTGCGCCAAACCAGAAGCCGCGAAGAGCAAGGCGAGCCAGCGCGTGGAGGAGGCGGTGTCCGACGAGGCGATCACGAGTCCAATAGCACAGATCAGCCCGCCGCAGACGAACTGGAAAATCTGACCCTTATTCATACAACGACTCCAGACTAACTACATGCATCGTAAGTCAATGGGAGGCCGATCAGGAAGGTCGATGCAGCCAGCGTAGTTCCTCCAGTGAAAGGGGTGAACAACAACGACCCGGCACCAATCGCCGACCCCGCCCAGGAGAGCCCGCATTGCCAACTGACGTTCGCCAGCCCCGTCGGATCCAAATTGTTGACGGGATCGCCGGCGGCGTAGAGGTAGGGGTTCTGCTCCTCGCCGGCGGGGTCCATTTGGGTGAAAGTTCCATAACCGGGCTGGTAATACCTTGCCCCGAGCTTGAGGGTTCCTCCGAGACCAGCCTGAGTCCCGACAAAGCCGGAAAGCGTGTCCGGAGCCGGGGTGGCGCGTCGACTGCCATAGGGCTCATATGCGTAAACCGCCGCCGCACTTCCTTCCGCGTTCAGTTTCGCGGTGGTGGAATCCTGATGGTCTCCCACCAGATACTCAGTCCCCGAATCGCGGGATATCGACACCGCGCGCCCATCAGGCAAACGTGTGATCGACTCGTGAAGCTTCTCTGAAGCACTATTTAATTCAGTCAGGCGCAACGCTAAACCGCCGAAGGATTCAGCCTCGAACCTGGTTTTCTCGATCGTCCGTCCCAGGTCCGTGTATCGAGTCCAGTCTTTGACGAGTGATGTGTTGCTGCTGTCGATATAAGCGGCCTCTGTCGGGACCGCTCCGCCGGTCCCGAACACGCGCGTGGCAGATAGCTGGTTCGCGCTGTTGTAGATCATTCTTACCGTGTTGGTCGAACCCTCCATGTTTCCCTTATCGTCATACTGTCGAACCACCGACGAGTTGCCGCCCGGATCCACGACTTGATCGGCCTCGTTGTACGTCGTGGTGGCGTTTCCGGACTTCGTCCTGTTGCCGTTGAGGTCGTATTCGTAGGTCCAGTGAGAACCGCCGCTGCTCTCGTTCGCGTCAACGAGGCGTCCGAGACTGTCGTAGGCGTAGCTGATCGTCGAGCCGGTCGGGGCGTGGATGCCGACGTGATCAGTGCGGGCCTGGATCTTGCTGCGATCCACGCCGTCGTCGTCGAAGGAATAGGAGTAGTCCGACACAGCCTCCCCGTCGCCATCCACTGAGCTGATGCGGGTGGGGCGCGAGGAATCGTCGTATTCCTTGCTGATGCTCGCGCCACCGGGCAGGGATCGGCCGGTCTCATTCCCGTTGTCGTCATAGGTGAAGGTCACCGATCCACCCGGGTCCGTCAGCTGCGTCAACTGGCTCGCCGCGTCATAGGCATAGGTCCGAGCACCCGTGACCCCGTCATCGTGGCTCGTCATGTTGCTCCGCGAGTCGTAACCCATCGCGATGGTCACATCGAACTCGGACCCGTCCGCGGGAACGCGCGTCTGCACCGCTGTCGTGTTGCCTCGGGTGTCGTAACTGTGGTCGCGCCGCGACTGGGCACCGTAGGCTCCCCCACTGATCGGTTCCCCCGACCGCACCTCGGCAGTCAGCTGGCCGTCATCGTCGAAGTCGTAGACCGTGTCGGACTCCCAGGCTCCCTCACCGGCGACCTCCTCGGTCTGCTGAACCAGCCGATCGGCCGCGTCGTACACGTATCCGATGACCTGATCGCCCTGCTCGGTCTGCGTGACGCGCCCGACAGAGTCGTAGCTGTATGTCGTCGGCGCGACAGGCCCCGGCGGCGTGACGGTGGCGAGATTGCCGTCGCCATCGTAGGTGTACTGCGTGGTGTGACCGTTGCCGTTGGTCGAGGAGCACTGCTGGCCCTGCTTGCCACCGCAGCTCGCCCCATCGATGCCATGATGGGTGTAGGACAGCTCCTGGCCCCCGGAATCGTTCGTCGTGTCGGTCTGATGCGTCAGATTCCCGGGCCCGTCATAGGCAAAAGTCTTCTGACCGCCCTCCGGGTCGGTCGAGCACTTGACCAGGTGCGGATGGCCCGAGGTCGGCGAGGCACAGCCGTCGTCGATCCCATAGGTCGCATTCGCCGCCGCACCCGTCGGCAGCTGGACCTGGGTCGGGTTATTGGCATCGTCGTAGCTGTAGCTGGTGACATTGCCCTCACCCGTGCCGCCGCCCATCGCATCGGTCTGCGTCGCAACCTGCGAATTCGGGGTCCACTCCTGTGAACGCGTCCGTCCCAACGGGTCGGTCACCGAGGTCACCCGGCCGTCGTCATCGAGCTCGATGGTCGAATCGTTGCCATCGGGGTCGGTCAGCGTCGTCTGACCAGCGGCATACGAGAAGCTCGTCGTCGCGGCCGTGCTGTCCGGTTCACCGGATGTGAGGTGACGGTCGACTGAGCTGACACGATTCCGATCGTCGTACCCGAAGGACGTCACCGAGCCTTCGGCCGTCGTGATGCGGGTGAGCCGCCCGGCATCGTCATACCCATAGTGACGGGTCGCGCCGTCGGCACCCTTCACGCTCGTGAGCCGCTGGTCGTCGTCGTAACCGAACTCGAACACCCGGCCCGCGGGGTCGGTGATCGTCGAAACCCGCACGCCGGTGTACTCATAGCTCGTCACACGCCCGGCAGCATCCGTCACCGAGGCGACGCGGTTGTTCGCTCCGTAGGCATACGTCAACGCGTTGCCATTGCGGTCCTCGTTGCGCAGCAGGAAGCCGCCCGCGGTGAACACCAGCCGCTCACCGTTCTGGCGATACGTGACGACCCACTCTCCGTTGCCCTGCTGGGCGAGATCGGCCTGCAACCCTGGGGGTGTCTGCCAGCCGCCGTCGGCCTCGGTGAAGTGAGCGCGGAAGCCCGACGGCGCCCGGAAGACCACCATCGTCGGGCCGACCTCCAGCCCGATGTCGTGCGCTGCCGAGATCGACCACTTCGGCCCATACCCACCGAACCGTTGAGACAGGCCATTGTAGAACCGGTCCAGCGATAGCCCGATGCCAGGGCCGTTGATGGCGAGATCCTCCGCCCGGACGACAAGATTCCCGTTCCCCAGATTCACCGCGGCGGTGTGGATGTCGTCGAGGCCGAACTCCTCGAAACCGTAGTGCTCCTGGACTCCCAGGCCCGGAGCGGCTACCTCGTCATCGCCGGCCGACATGAGGGTCCGAAGCTCGGCCTCATCGTCCGCGATCTCCTCAGCGGCGAGATCCGCCGACCAGTCCCCCTCAGGGATCTCGCCCACCGGCTCGCGGTTCACCTCCGCCGGCGCTTCCCACACCGAGCCGGGACGTTCACCGCCTCCCGGCTCGGCGACTGCCGGCACAAAGACCAGCATTCCACCGATCGCCACGGTCGATCCGACAACAACACCGAGCAGACGTGCGCGCACAGCGGCACCTTCCGATTCCCCTACCGGATGCCTCACACGTCGTGAGAGCCCCGGCGCCGGACGACGCCGCTACTGGGCTGAACAACGCCAATAGCTCCATCGGATCACACCGGGATAGTCCGCCGCAGGAAAATGGACCAAAAAGTCAGAAAATCTCGTCCGCCCGGATCAGAGGTGGTCGAGGTGCTCGATGAGCACGCCCTCGCGCAACGCCCACGGGCAGATCTCGAGCTCCTCCACACCGAAGAGGTCCATCGCCGCCTCGGCCACGACGGCACCGGCCCGCATCTGGTGAGCGCGATCGACCGTCGCACCGGGCAAGGCGGCGACCTCATCGGGAGTCATCGTGGCAAGCTGATCGACCAGCTTGCCCAAGCGCTGCGCGGACAGGACCCGGCGGACGTACGGTCCCTCCGCCGAGGGCGCCGCCCCGCACATCCGAGCAAGGGAACGGAAGGTCTTGCTGGTCGCGACCGCCCGGTCGAACCCTCCCCCGCGCAGCAGCGGTCCCGCCAGCTGACCGATCTCCTTGCGCACCTGGAGCCGCAGCTCGGGCAGCGAGGCCCCTCGCTCGAGTCGCTCGCGGGTGAGCCGGCCCGCACCGAGTGGAAGGGAGGAGACGACATCCGGTTCCTCGTCGGCGCCGACCGCCAACTCCAGGGAGCCTCCACCGATGTCGAACACCCCCAGACGACCGGAGGACCAGCCGAACCAACGACGGACCGCGAGGAACGTCAGCCGCGCCTCGTCCTCCCCCGGCAGCACCGACAAGTCCAGTCCCGTCGCCTCATTGACCGCCTGGATCACCTCGTCGGCGTTCACCGCATCGCGCACAGCGGACGTGGCGAACGCCAGCACCGTGTCGCAGCCCTTCTCGGCGGCCTCATGGGTCGCCTCGACCGCGTACTTCACCAGCCGCGCGACACCCTCATCGGTCACCCGCTGCTCGGCGTCGAGGTGCTCAGCCAGCCGCAAGGGCTCTTTGAACGAATGCGCAGGAACCGGCGGACCGCCCCGATAGGCGTCCACGATGAGCAGATGGCCGGTATTGGACCCGATGTCGAGCACACCCATGCGCATGATCTCCAGTGTGACAGCCGGCACTCCCACCAGTCGTCATGCGGTCGGCCGTTCCACCGCGTCACACCTCCGGACCTCCTACAGTGGAGTGATGCCGGAGATCGACCTGGGCTTCCCCCGCGCGTTCGTGGAGTTCGCGAACCCCGACGACTCGACCGAACGCTTCCGAGCCGACCTCACCTGGCTCACCTCCCGCTGGACCTGCATCTTCGGTCAGGGCTGCCCCGGCGTCTACGCCTCGCTCCCCGATGTCGGCTGCTGCGCCCACGGCGCCCACTTCAGCGACGATGACGACGTCGCCCGCGTCTCCGGCTTCGTCGAGGTGCTCGACCCCACCGAATGGGAGCTCCACGACGAAGGCCACGCGCGCGGCTGGACCGAGCTCGAGGACGGCGAGCTGAAGACACGCGTCGTCGACGGTGCGTGCATCTTCCACAACTCGCGAGACTTCCCCGGGGGCTACGGGTGCGCCCTGCACGCGCACGCGCTCGCCGAAGGCCTCGAGCCGTTGGAGACCAAGCCCGATGTGTGCTGGCAGCTGCCGCTGCGACGCGAGTTCCGGGAGGTCGACCCCGGCGACGCAGACACCTACACCGAGGTGACCATCGGCGAGTACGTCCGCGCCGGGTGGGGACCCGGGGGCCAGGACTTCGACTGGTACTGCTCCTCGAACACCGACGCCCATGTGGGAGCCGACCCGGTGTTCGTCTCCTACGGTCCCGAGCTCATCGCGCTGATGGGACAGACCGCTTACGACGAGCTCGCGGCCCGCTGCGAGCGCTTCCTGGCCGACGGGCGGCCCGAGCCGCACCCGGCCGACCCGGGCTGAGACCGCTCGCCCCTCCCGGCAGCGGTATCTCCTCAACCCCATCCGCGACCGGTGACGTTGCTGGAGTACCTCCCGAGCGCCGGAAGGGTTGACCGTCTACCGCCACCTGGCCGAGCCTCGCAGCGGAGTCGCAGGACCGTTCGAGACTGAGCCGACCCTAAGTGCGGTCCGCGCCGCAGGCGCCCGTAACAATGCCGTATGCATCTCGACCACGTGACCTTCGCCGCCGGGCCACAGGGCCTCGCCGAGACCACCGCCGAGCTGAGCGAGCGTCTCGGTACCCCCTTCCTCGACGGCGGGATCCATCCCCGTTTCGGGACCCGCAACATGATCCTGCCGCTGGCCAACCACCAGTACATGGAGATCGTCGAGGTGCTGGAGCATCCGGCCGCTGAGAAGGCGGCCTTCGGCAAGGCCGTGCGAGCACGCTCCGAGCTGGGCGGCGGCTGGCTGTGCTGGAGTATCGCGGTCGACGACATCACTCCGGTCGAGCGGATGATCGGCCGCCACTCGGTGCCCGGCAACAGACACCGTCCCGATGGGTTCAATCTGGAGTGGCGCCAGATCGGCACCAGCTCGATGGCCGCCGATCCCCAGCTGCCACAGGTCATGCAGTGGCTGATCGACCCCGCCGAACATCCCTCGCAGATGGCGCCGACGGATATCGAGCTGGTAGCCCTCGAGATCGCCGGCAGCCCCCAGCGTGTGTCGGACTGGCTGGATGAGGGCGCCATCAGCGCCCTCGAGCAGATCGAGGTCCGCTGGGTCGCGCCGAACGCCCTGCCCGGCATCACCGTCGCGGAGTTCGCGACCCCCGGCGGCACGATCCGCATCTGACGACCGACGACGGGCGTACCGTGGGGATATGGCGCAGATCACCTCCCGCGACGGCACCCGCATCGTCTATGACGACCTCGGCGAGGGTCCAGCGCTGATCGTCATCGGCGGCGCGCTCAATACCCGCGCCGCCACCCGCGGCCTGGCCGAGGAGCTCGCCGAGCGCGGCCTGCACGTCCTCAATCCCGACCGCCGGGGCCGAGGAGACTCCGGCGACGCCGCGTCGCCGCCGCCGTGGGACCCGGCGCGCGAGGTCGAGGACATCGCCGCGCTCATCGACGCTGCCGGCGGCCGCGCGAGCCTCTACGGTCATTCGTCCGGAGCGGCCGTCGCGCTGCGTGCCGCCGCGGCGCTCGACACGGTCGATCGGCTCATCCTCAACGAGCCCCCGTACGCCCTCGAGGATGCTGAGACACCGCGCCGGTGGTCCACCCAGGTCCGTGACCTCGTGGCCGACGGACGAGGGGGCGACGCCGTGATCGCCTTCGCCACCATGCTCGGCATGCCCCCGGAGATGGCGGAGGCACAGATGCGCGGCCCGCAGTGGGATGCTGTCGGGCTCAGCCTCCCCTACGACTCCGCGGCCATGGGCGATGAGCACGGCGCTCTCCTGCCGGTGCCGCTCGCCGAGCGCGTCACCGCCCCCGTCCTCGTGCTCGCCGGGGGTGCCGACTTCCCCTTCATGGTCGACGTCGCCCGCACCCTCACACCGCTGTTCACCGACGGCACCTTCCTGCATCTGGAAGGCCACGGACACGATGCCGGCCCGGAGATCGTCGGCCCACCCGTCGCGGACTTCGTTCTCGGCCGGTCGTAGGTGGCGGTGGGGCAGCAACCTCACCCACCGTTCGCCGGTACCTCAGCAACCTCATCGGACTCCGATGAGGTTGATGGGGTACCGCTCGGCGGCGATGCGGCACGGTGTCGGCGGAGGCATCTACGCTGAGAGCCATGGCCAAGACCAAGACCGCGTACGTGTGCGCCGAGTGCGGGTGGACCACTAGCAAGTGGGTCGGCCGTTGCGGAGAGTGCCAGGCCTGGGGCACGGTCGACGTCGCAGGCGCTTCGGCTCGCGGCGCCCGCACCAGCGCGGCCCCGGTCTCGTCGCCCGCGGTGCCCATCTCCGAGGTGGGGGTCGAGGGCGCGTCGGCGACCGGCTCCGGCATCCCCGAGCTCGACCGCGTACTCGGCGGAGGCGTGGTCCCCGGAGCCGTCATGCTGCTGGCCGGTGAGCCCGGTGTGGGCAAGTCCACGCTGTTACTCGAGGTCGCGGCGCGATGGGCGCGAGCCGGCCGGCGCACGCTCTACGTCTCCGGAGAGGAGTCGGCCGCCCAAGTCCGGCTGCGCGCCGAACGCACCGGAGCGGTCCACGACGAGCTCTACCTCGCCGCCGAGACCGACCTCGGCGCGTTGCTCACCCATATCGACCAGGTCAAGCCCAGCCTGCTCATCGTCGACTCGGTGCAGACCATCGGCTCGTCCGATATCGAGGGTGTGCCCGGCGGCGTCACCCAGGTGCGCGAGGTCGCCTCCACCGTCATCGGACGGGCCAAGTCCGAGAGCATCGCCACCCTGCTCGTCGGCCACGTGACCAAGGACGGGTCCGTCGCCGGCCCGCGAGTGCTGGAGCATCTGGTCGATGTCGTCCTGCAGTTCGAGGGCGACCGCACCTCACGCCTGCGGCTGCTGCGCGCCGTCAAGAACCGCTTCGGGCCGGTCGACGAGATCGGCTGCTTCGATCTGGTCGACCACGGCATCGTCGAGGTGCCCGACCCCACCGGCTTGTTCGTGTCCCGGCACGAGCGACCCGTCCCCGGCACCTGTGTCACCGTCACGATGGAGGGCCGCCGACCCCTCCTCGCCGAGGTCCAGGCGCTCACTGTCGCGGCCACCACCCCGTCGCCACGTCGCACCTCCAGCGGCCTGGACTCGTCGCGGATCGCGATGGTGCTGGCCGTGCTCACCAAGCACGCGAACCTGAAGCTCGGGGAGGTCGACGTCTACACCGCCTCGGTCGGAGGCGCACGCCTGCACGAGCCGGCGGTCGACCTCGCCACCGCGCTCGCCACCTACTCGGCGGTCGCCGACACTCCCCTGCCGCCACAGCTCGTCGCAATCGGCGAGGTCGGGCTGGCGGGCGAAGTGCGCGCCGTCAACAACACCATCGCGCGACTGCGCGAGGCCGCCCGGATCGGTTTCACGCATGCGATCGTCCCAGAGAACACCGATGGCCTCGATGCGGTCGCCGGCCAGCTCGCCATCGCCCGGGTCTCCCACATCTCGGCGGCCATCGCCGCCGCCCGCACCGGCAGCTGAGCCCGCCGCTCACCCTGGTGAGAGGTGAGTCATCAACAACCGTTGAGACTCACCGGGCGAGCCACCGACGGACCAGTAGTTGATCACTCACCGCCACCGCGTGCCACCACATCACGGTGAGCCACCAACCAGGCAACGATGCACTACGGAGCGCTCGATGCCACCCGACGGTTGATGCCTCACCGCCCCGCGCCGAGTGTGCCGGTCGCGCCGAATCGGCGCCGCAGCCTAGGCTGTCGCTGTGGCCCTGTCGAACGAACTCCGTAGCGCCCTCGGCTCTGTTGCCCCGGGCACCGAGCTGAGAGAAGGACTCGAGCGCATCCTGCGCGGGCGCACCGGCGCCCTCATCGTCGCCGGCATGGACCGGCAGGTCGAGTCGATCTCCACCGGCGGATTCGTCCTCGATGTCCCCTTCACGGCCACTGCTCTACGCGAACTGGCCAAGATGGACGGCGCGATCATCCTGGACGGCACCGCCACCCGCATCCTGCGCGCGGGAGTGCACCTCATGCCCGATGCCACCATCGTCACCGAGGAGACCGGCACCCGGCACCGCACCGCCGATCGCGTCGCGCGCCAGACCGGCCTGCCCGTCATCTCGGTGTCGGCCTCGATGCACATCATCGCCCTCTATCTCGGCGACACCCGCTACGTCCTGGAGGACACCGCCGCGGTCATCGGGCGGGCCAACCAGGCGCTGCAGACGCTCGAGCGCTACCGCACCCGGCTCGACGAGGTCGCCGACGCGCTGTCCGCCCTCGAGATCGAGGACCTGGTGACGGTCCGCGATGTCGCCGCCGTCGCACAACGCATGGAGATGGTGTCCCGCATCGCCGAGGAGATCGACGGATTCGTCCTCGAGCTCGGCAGCGACGGCCGGCTTCTCGCCCTGCAGCTCGACGAGCTCGTCGGCGGCGTCGAGGCCGAGCGCGAACTCGTGGTGCGCGACTATCTGCCGCAGGGACGTCGCAAAGTCGCCGTCCCCGACGTGCTCACGGATCTGCGCGGTCTCTCCGCGAGCGACCTGGTCGATCTCGGCAGCGTGGCCGAGGCTCTGCGCATCGGTCACGGAGACAACCTCGACGCCGCGCTCTCACCGCGCGGCTACCGGCTGCTCGCTCGTGTCCCGCGTCTACCCGGCACCGTGGTGGAACGGCTCATCGTGCACTTCGGCTCGCTGCAACGTCTGCTCGCCGCGAGTCTCGACGACCTGCAGGCGGTCGAGGGCGTCGGCGACCTGCGGGCCCGCGGGGTGCGCGAGGGCCTGTCGCGGCTCGCCGAGTCCAGCATCCTCGAACGCTACGTCTGACGGCCCCCGCCAGGCGAGCTCACTGCTCAGGAGGAGCTTCCTCGGCCGGAGGCTCCTCCGCGGGCGGCTCCTCGGTGGCCTCGCCCTCGGGAGTCTCCTCCTCCGCGTCCTCGCTCGGCTCGGGCTCCGGCTCCGGCTCGGGCTCAGCGAGACGGAACGACGTCTCTCCCGGCTCACCACCGAGCGTGCCGATCTGCACCGTGTAGTCGCCTTGTCCCACCGGGGGCTCGCCGTCGCCGCAGGCCCCTCCGGAGTTACGACCGTTCCACTGCATGGAGGCCTGCACGGCCCAGCCGGCCGGCACGGCGATGGACTCGCTTAGCAGCGGCTCGCGGCAGACGGTCGAGTCGAAGACCGGCGACCCGTCGGCGGCGATGATGACCAGGAGTTCGGCATCCGTGGGACTGAGAACACACCCTTCGCCGTCCACGGTCGACACCAGCAGCTTCATCTCCACGTCCGCGCCCCCGGGCTGGCCATCGGCGACCGAGGGAACGATACGGACGTTCTCAGGGGTGCAAGCGTCCTGCGGCGCCTGCATGGAGACCGGCACGAGATCGGTCGGCTCCGGTTCCGGTTCGGGACTGGGATCGGCCTCGCTCGGCGTGGCCGAGGGAGTCGGAGTCGCGGCAGGGGAATCGTCGCGCCGATCCTGCGACCAGGACCAGACCTGGATCGAGGCCCAGACCACCGCGATGAGGACCGTGACGAACAGCAGACGGCGGCGCCAGTAGATCGCGGCGGGCAGGGGTCCTCGTGGCACGGTCCAACGCTACCGATTCGACCTGCCATGAAAGGATCGACGCGCCATGACGACCTCTCTCCCGATGCTTCACGACCGGGTCCTCACCTGGTTCGCCGCCCACCGACGCGATCTGCCCTGGCGCGGGCGACACGGCGAACGCCCCGACCCGTGGGCCGTGATGGTCTCGGAGTTCATGCTGCAGCAGACCCCGGTCAGCCGCGTCCTCCCCGTCTTCGAGATCTGGATGGAGCGCTGGCCGACCCCTGCCGACCTCGCCGCCGCCAGCTCCGGCGACGCGATCCGCGCGTGGGGACGGCTCGGCTACCCCCGGCGGGCGCAGCGACTGCATGCCGCCGCCGGCGCCATCGCCTCCGAGCACGGTGGTCAGGTGCCGGACGACTACGCGACGCTGCGAGAGCTTCCCGGCGTGGGCGACTACACGGCCGCCGCCATCGCGTCCTTCGCGTACGGGCGTCACCACGTCGTCCTCGACACCAATGTGCGTCGCGTGTTCACTCGCGTCATCGCGGGCGAGCAGTATCCGGCGAAAGCGGTGACCGCGGCGGAACGCACGCTGGCCGCCGACCTCCTCCCCGATGACGATGCCGATCTGTGGGCGGCAGCGACGATGGAGCTGGGGGCTCTCGTCTGCACGGCCCGGGTGCCGCGCTGTGAGGCATGCCCGGTCACCGATCTGTGCGCCTGGCGCGCGGCGGGCTATCCCGAGGGAGAGCAGCGCCCGACCGGACAGGCCTGGGCCGGCACCGATCGGCAGGTGCGCGGCCGGCTGATGGCGGTGTTGCGCGATGCTCCCGGACCGGTCCACAAGACCACCCTCGATCTCGTCTGGGACGAGGCCGGACAGCGCGATCGCTGCCTGGCCTCGCTGCTCGACGATGGGCTCGCCGTCCTCGTCGACGACGATCTCTTCGCCCTCCCCGGCCACTGACCGCCACCTCAGCTCGCGCCTCAGGAACCGCCGGACGACGCGACCGGTCAGGCCACCGCTCGGCCCGGGACTGGACAGACAACGAGGCGGGCCCGGGAAACCCGGACCCGCCTCGTTCAGCACTGCTGAGCGTTACTCCTCGGTGCCGCCGGTGCCGGCCTCGACGGCCGGACGGACGCCCTCGAGCTCGAGATCGGCCTTGTCGGTGCCGGTGAAGGTGAAGTACGCGTCCGGCCCCTCACCCTCGACATCGACCAAGACGATCTGCCCCGCATGCAGCTCACCGTAGAGCAGCTTCTCGGCCAGAGCGTCCTCGATCTCGCGCTGCACCGTGCGACGCAGCGGACGGGCACCGAGCACCGGGTCGAAGCCGCGCTCGGCGAGCTTCTCCTTGGCTGCGGTGGTGAGCTCGACGCTCATGTCCTTCTCGGCAAGACGGGCCTCCAGCAGACCGATCATCATGTCCACCATCTGCAGGATCTCCTCCTGCGTCAACGGCGGGAACACCACGACCTCGTCGACACGGTTGAGGAACTCGGGGCGGAAGTGCTGCTTGAGCTCCGTCGCCACCCGCTCCTTCATCCGCTCGTAGCTGCCGACGGCGTCACCGGCCTGGGCGAAGCCCAGGTTGACGCCCTTGGCGATCTCACGAGCACCGAGGTTGGTGGTCATGATGATCACGGCGTTCTTGAAATTGACGACGCGACCCTGACCGTCGGTGAGGTGACCCTCCTCCAGGATCTGCAACAGCGAGTTGAAGATATCCGGGTGGGCCTTCTCGATCTCGTCGAAGAGCACGACGCTGAACGGCTTGCGGCGCACCTTCTCGGTGAGCTGACCGCCCTCGTCGTAGCCGACGTAGCCGGGAGGCGAGCCGAACAGCCGCGAGACGGTGTGCTTCTCGCTGAACTCGCTCATGTCGAGCTGGATCAGCGCGTCGTCGTCGCCGAACAGGAAGTTGGCCAGCGCCTTGGACAGCCACGTCTTACCGACACCGGACGGACCGGCGAAGATGAACGAGCCGCCCGGACGCTTGGGATCCTTCAGGCCCGCACGGGTACGACGGATCGCCCGCGAGAGGGCCTTGATCGCCTCGTCCTGGCCGATGACGCGCTTGTGCAGCTCCTCCTCCATGTGGAGCAGTCGCGTGGACTCCTCCTCGCTGAGCTGACCGACCGGGATGCCGGTGGCCTTGGCGAGGACCTCCGCGATGAGGTGCTCGTCGACGATCGCGACCGAGTCGAGATCGCCGGCCTTCCACGCGCGCTCACGCTCGTTCTTGGCCGTGATGAGCTTCTTCTCCTCGTCGCGCAGGCTGGCGGCGAGCTCGAAGTCCTGAGCGTCGATCGCGCCTTCCTTGCGGCGCCGGACGTCGGCGATGTTCTCGTCGAACTCCTTGAACTCCGGTGGGGTGGCCGAACGACGGATACGCAGGCGCGCACCGGCCTCGTCGATGAGGTCGATCGCCTTGTCCGGCAGGAACCGGTCGGAGATGTAGCGATCGGCCATCGTCGCGGCAGCGGACAGCGCGTCGTCGGTGATCGAGACACGGTGGTGTGCCTCGTAGCGATCGCGCAGACCCTTGAGGATCTCGACGCTGTCGGCGACGGTCGGCTCGTTGACGATCACCGGCTGGAAGCGGCGGTTGAGGGCCGCGTCCTTCTCGAAGTGCTTGCGGTACTCGTCGAGCGTGGTGGCGCCGATGGTCTGCAACTCACCACGGGCCAGCATCGGCTTGAGGATGCTGGCGGCATCGATCGCGCCCTCGGCGGCACCCGCACCGACCAGGGTGTGGATCTCGTCGATGAACAGGATGATGTCACCGCGCGTGCGGATCTCCTTGAGGACCTTCTTGAGACGTTCCTCGAAGTCGCCGCGGTAGCGCGAGCCGGCCACGAGGGCACCCAGGTCGAGCGTGTAGATCTGCTTGTCCTTGAGCGTCTCGGGCACGTCGCCACGGACGATGTCCTGGGCCAGCGACTCGACGACGGCGGTCTTGCCGACGCCGGGCTCGCCCACGAGCACCGGGTTGTTCTTGGTGCGACGGCTGAGCGTCTGCATGACGCGCTCGGCTTCGTCGTCGCGGCCGATGACCGGATCGAGCTTGCCCTCGCGCGCGGCCTGCGTCAGGTTGCGGCCGAACTGGTCCAGGACGGCCGATGATGCGGCGGCCGGTTCCGGAGCGGTGCCCGCGGTCTCGGACTCCTTGCCCTGGAAGCCGCTGACCAGCTGGATGACCTGCTGGCGGACGCGGTTGAGGTCGGCTCCGAGCTTGACGAGCACCTGGGCGGCGACACCCTCGCCCTCACGGATGAGGCCGAGCAGGATGTGCTCGGTGCCGATGTAGGTGTGGCCGAGCTGCAATGCCTCGCGCAGGCTGAGCTCGAGCACCTTCTTGGCCCGCGGCGTGAACGGGATATGACCGCTCGGCGCCTGCTGACCCTGGCCGATCATGTCCTCGACCTGGCCGCGGACGGCGTCGAGGGAGATGTCCAGGCTCTCGAGGGCCTTGGCGGCTACGCCCTCGCCCTCGTGGATGAGGCCGAGAAGGATGTGCTCGGTCCCGATGTAGTTGTGGCTGAGCATGCGCGCCTCTTCTTGCGCGAGCACCACAACCCGACGGGCCCGGTCGGTGAATCTCTCGAACATGTCGTCCCCTCTGCTGGACTGTTCATTCAGTCTAGTGGCCAGGCGATGAACCCGGCCGGCGTGTCCAGATGCTTAACTCAACTGTCATCGAGCGTCCGGTGTTCCGCTGTTCGCCCTGGGCGGAATCACCGGCGCCTGCGGAACGCGACTCTGGGCCACTCCCGCGGCGCACAGAGCGGTCCCGACGACCGCCAGCATGACACCGAGGGCCAGCTCGCGGCGGACCTCCGGACCGATCGTGCTCGCCATCACCGCCACGGTCACGAGCAACAGCCCGGACAGGATCAGCGGCACGATACCAAGCGCGCGCAGCCCGATCGCGCGGCCTCTCCGCCGTCTCCGCACGATACCCGGTGGCGCGGCGATCAGCGCCCGGAGCGCTCGCGTCTCCCGCAGCGTCGTCCCGGCCACGACGCAGAGGGTCAGAGCCGCCCAGGCGATCACCACGGGACGCACCGTGAAGCCCCAGGCCGCCAGGCAGCTCAGCAACGCCCAGCTCCCCAGCACGAGCGGAAGCTCCGCCGACCGCGCGGCCCGATCCACCGCGTCGTAGCGTCCCTGTCGCACCGACATGTCGCGATCGCCCGCGAAACCCGCGGCTCCCCTCAGGCGCCCGACCACCAGCAGGGCGACGACCGCCACAGCCGCGGCGACCCACCAGACACCCGCGGCGAGCGTCGCGGTCGTGCGGCTGTCCTCGACGCGCTGCACCTGGCGTTGCGCCAGATCCTCCGCGCTCGCCAGCTCACGGCCGCCCTGCACCGCGGCCACCTCGCCGGCGTGCACCCGCTCGGGGGAGACCCGCAGCTCGAGCCGCTCGGGAACGTCGCCTGGAGCGACCTTCCGCTGCAACGATGTCGCGACCAGCACCGCCTCGCCTCGCAGATCGGCCTGGTAGGTCACGGGGGTGTCCCAGACATCCGGGAGCACCTCCTGACTGCGGCCCACCTCGACGAGCTTCCCGCTCACGACCACCGTCTCGGCGGCCCAACGCTCGTACAGCTCGAGCTCGCCGCGGGCTCGCTCCGCATTCGCCGAGGTCGTGGCGACCGGACCCCAACCGGCGAGCAGCGCGACGATCGCGACGCCGCACCAGATGACGGTGGGGACGCGCCTCACGGCTTGACGACGAGGACCGGCACCGGACTGTCGAGGACGACCCTCTGGACGACGCTGCCCATCAGGAGCTTGCCGACCGGAGAGCGCCGGCGAGCGCCGATGATGAGCATCTCGGCGCCCGCCTCCGTCGTCAGATCGATCAGCGCCTGCGCGATATCGCCTCCGGCGGCCACGATGTGGACCGTGTGCCGGACCTCGTCGCCGATGCCCTCGAGAGCCCGCCCGACGCGCTCTCCCGCATCGCGGCGCGCCGCCTCCACATCGCCCGTCAGGTCGTCGTCGAGGACGTGCAGTACCGCCAGATCACCGCCGAGACGACGGGCGAGATCGATGCCGGCACGCAGTGCCGCGTGACCTTCGGGTGAGTCGTGATGAGCGACGGCGACGGTCATGAGTTTCCTCCCGGGCGAAGTGCGTGCCCCCAGCGTACGAGTCAGTAGGCCGAGTCGTGTCAGGATAGTGTCCCACGCCACACTCCAGGGGGTCTCGTGTCAGCAGTGCGTTGGGCCATCGGGCTCGTGCTCGCAGGGCTCGTCGGCTGGTTCGCCGTCGACGAGGCACGCGGCACGGGCGACGGCGCCCAGGCTCGATCCTCACTCACCATCATCGCCCCGGCCGCCGCCGGCGGCGGATGGGATCTCGTCGCACGCGAGATGCAGCAGGCCCTGCGCACCGACGGCATCGTCGGCAATGTGCAGGTGGTCAACGTCCCGGGAGCGGCGGGCACGATCGGCCTCTCCCAATTGGCCCGGATGACCGGCGATCCGACCACGATCATGGTCACGGGGACCGTGATGGTCGGTGGCATCGGGATGAGCGACTCCTCCACCACGCTGACCGATGTCACCCCGGTCTCACGGCTCGCGGAGGACTTCGAGGTCATCGCGGTCCCGTCGGACTCCGAGCTGGAGACCTTCGAGGACGTCGTCGAAGCGTGGCAGGAGAATCCCACGATGCCGATCGGCGGCGGTTCAGCCGGCGGCATCGACCACATGATCGCCGCCCAGCTGGCCGAGGCGACCGGCGTGGGGGCCGGCGAGCTCCACTACACGCCCCACGCGGGCGGCGGCGAGCTGACGCTCTCGCTGTTGTCGGACGCGAGCGGCACCGTCGACGTCGGCATCAGCGGCTACAACGACTTCCGCGACCTGATCGACGGTGGTCGGCTGCGCGCCGTCGCGGTCGTCGCGCCCGAACCCCTCGAAGGCGTGGATGCCCCCACCATGATCGACCTCGGCTACTCGGAGGTCGACATGGTCAACTGGCGCGGCATCGTGGCGGCGCCGGGCATCACCGACGAGGAGCGCGATGAACTGCTCGACATCGTCGAGGAGATGACGCAGACCACCTCCTGGGACGAGGCGATCGAGCGCAATCGCTGGGAGGAGAGCTGGCAGGGTCCCGATGACTTCCGTGACTTCCTGGTCGGCGAGCAGGAACGTATCGACGCGATCCTCGAGGAATTGGGGCTGTCATGAGCGATCGAAGCGAGCGAACAAAGAGGCACCTCATGCCGGGACCCGCCTACCATCGTTCTTCTTGGCAGGTGGCGGCATGAGCGATCGACCCACGGGTGAGCAGACGACCGATGCCGAGGAGACTCCGCGCGGCTGGTGGGCGGGGCGTGGCGAACTGGTCGTCGCGGCGCTGCTGATCGTCCTGGCCCTCGCCCTCGTCTACGGCAACCTGACGATGAACGTGGTCGGCGAGGGCGGCCTGCTGGGACCACAGGGATTCGGATGGCTGGTGGCCGCGGTCTGCGTCGCGGTCGCGGCCACGCTCACCGTCGGCGCGTTCCGCAAGCCCGAGGACGAGCGCCGTGTCGCGGCAGCCGAGGCCAAGGACACCAACTGGGGCGCGATGCTCTCCGCCTTCGCCGGACTGCTCGCCTTCACCGCACTCCTGGAGTTCCTCGGCTGGCTCATCGCCGCCACGCTCCTCTTCGGGATGGTCGCGACCGCGCTCGGCAACCGCCGCGTCGCGTGGAACCTGCTCGTCGGGTTCATCCTCGCGGGGGTGATCCAGATCGTCTTCGGCGGCGTTCTCGGTCTGGCGCTGCCGGCCGGGCTGTTGGATCGGTGGTGACGGCATGGATCAGTTGATCAACCTCGCCGGAGGCTTCGGCGACGTCTTCACCTGGCAGAACATGATCTGGGTGGTGGTCGGTGCCTTCCTCGGCACTGCGGTCGGCGTGATGCCCGGCCTCGGGTCGGCGATGGCTGTCGCCCTGCTGCTGCCGATGACCTTCACCCTCGATCCGCTGGCCTCGCTCATCATGTTCAGCGGCATCTACTTCGGTGGCCTGTTCGGCGACTCCACCGCGGGCATCCTGATGAACACGCCTGGCAACTCCACGGCGATCGCGACGACCTTCGAGGGGCATCGCATGGCCTTGGCCGGGCGAGCGCCGCAGGCGCTGGCCACGTCGGCGATCGGCGCGTTCACCGGAGGCATGCTGGCCACGGTGCTCGTGGTGTTCTTCGCGCCGACGCTCGCCGAGCTGGCGACCAAGTTCGGCCCCGGGGAGTATTTCGCGCTCGCTCTGTTCGCCTTCGTGGCGATCTCGACGATCGTGTCGGAGTCCGCGGCCCGCGGGCTCGCGGCGCTCGGCTTCGGCCTCGCGCTCGCATTGGTCGGCATCGACCAGTCGACCGGTTCGGCGCGCTACACCTTCGAGGTGCCGGCGCTGTTCGACGGCATCAGCATCGTCGTCATCACGGTGGCGATGTTGGCGATCGGCGAGGTGCTGCACGTCGCGAGCCGCCTGGGCCGGTCGAATGCCGCCGAGCTGGTGCCGTCCCAGGGACGTCCGTGGCTCACACGCCCCGAGTTCTTCGAGGCGTTGCCGGCGTGGTTGCGCGGCAGCGCCTTCGGCATCCCGTTCGGCATCATCCCGGCCGGCGGCGCCGAGGTCCCCACCTTCCTCGCGTACGGCACCGAGCGGCGGCTGGATCGGCGGCGCGCCAAGCCGACCTTCGGCACCGGGTCGATCCGTGGCGTGGCGGCACCCGAGGCGGCCGGCAATGCGACCGCCGGCAGCGCGATGGGAGCACTCCTGGCCCTGGGCCTGCCCACCTCGGCGACCGCGGCACTGCTGCTCGCGACCTTCCAGCAGTACGGCATGCAGCCTGGTCCGCTGCTGTTCGAGCGCAACGGCGAGATCGTGTGGGCGCTGCTGGCGAGCCTGTTCATCGCGATGATCGCGCTGCTGATCCTCAACCTGCCGTTCGCGCCGCTGTGGGCGAAGCTGCTGAAGATCCCGCAGGCGTACCTCTATGCGGGCATCACCGTGTTCGCGAGCCTCGGCGTGTACGCCACCAGCGCGAGCACGGTCGATCTCGCGATCATGTGCGCGCTGGGACTGCTCGGCTTCGTCATGCGACGCAACGACGTGCCGCTCGCGCCGATCCTGATCGCGGTCATCCTCGGGCCGTTGGCCGAGTACTCGCTGCGCGATGCGATGGCGAACTCCAACAACGATCCCCTCACCCTGGTGAGCAGCCCGATCACGATCGGCCTCTACACGCTGCTCGTCCTCGGTGTGGTGTGGGCCTTCTGGCGCCGCACGCGCGAGTCCCGCGCTCAGGACTTCTGACGGCTGGCGATCACGCCGTCTCCCCCGCCGTCGCCGGCGCCCGCTCCTGCGCCCTCAGCGCCCAGACGCCGCTCGCGATGATCGCCGTGTGCAGCGCGATGAAGGCCACCATCGACACCACGGGGTAGCCCATCGCGATGTGGTAGAGATCCAAGCCGATGCCGCGGGTAGCGCTGAGCGTGATCACCAGCCAGACCAGGACGGTGGCGCGCTCGGGTCGTCGTGACGCGGCGAGGAGAAAGACGCCGATGACGAACAGATCGATCCCGAATCCGAACATCCAATCCGTGTAACCGCGAGCAGCCACGCCGTCCGTGGGCGCATCGAAACCGGGAATCCGGCTGTCCAGCATCCGTTCTGCGATACCGGGGAACCAAGTCGCTCCGAGCACCAGGTACAGCACACCCACCGCGCGCATCCACGCTGTCAGCGGCCGCATCAAGCCGCCTCGCTCGGGGACCGGCGCTCCAGCCTGGCGCGCTGGCGCCGGTAGACGCGCACGCCGAACGCCGCCCACATCATGCGCACCGGGGCGGGCAGGGAGGCGAGCAGATGGGCGGCGTCATCGGGGCTGAGGGCATCGAGCATGAGCCCGAGCTGCAGCAGAAGTCGCTCACGCGGTACGGCACGACGACCGTGTTCGGCCAGCTCGTCCCATTCGCTCTGCGTGAGTTCGACCGCAGCGACCGGCGCGATGACGTTCTCCTCCTGGCCGAGGTGCTCACGCAGTTCAGAGACCAGTGCTTCCAGTGAGGCCACGACTCGCTGGCGTTCGGGCTCGCTCGCAGTCTCCCGCCAGCGCTCGACATCAGCGCTGAGTGCCTCGGCGCGGGCGGCGATGCTCTCATGTTGACGACGCATGGCGTCGACATGCAGCGCGCACCCGGGTGCGCGGCCGGACAGGCGGTCCCACAGCACCAGGTCTTCGCCGTGATGGTGATCATGAAGGATGGCGACCACGTGGTCGAGGTGCCGGGTCATGCGGGCGACGTGGCGAGGAGGGGCCTCGGCCGATTCGGTGACCCAACGTTGCGCATCGTCGAAGAGGGTAAGGAGAAAGCCATGGAACACCGCCAGGTCGGCGACATCACATCCTCGTGGCTCGCCTCCGCCGGCCGGGGCACTGTTCATCGGTTCGCGCGTCATGGTGACTCTCGATTCGCTCGGGGTCAGGCGGCGCCGACCTATTCGTTATACTCGGGCAATAACGAATACTTCGTCAAGAGCCTTCGGGGGAGACAGTGAGCGATGTGCGGCCGCGGCGGACCTACTCGTCGCCCCGCCGCGAGGCGGAGGCCGCGGCGACGAGGCGCCGTATCGTCGAGGCTGCCCATCGGCTCTTCGTTCGCGATGGATACGGCCTCACCACCGTGCGCGACATCGCCGTCGAGGCAGGGGTCTCCGTGCCCACGGTGCGGCTCAACGGCCCCAAACCGGCGCTCCTGCTCGCGGCGTACGAGATGGCGCTCGCCGGTGTCGAAGACTTCATCTCTCTCAACGACACCGCGGCGATGGGCACAATCCTCGCCACTCGGGATCGAGCCAGTCTCATCGAGGCCTATGCGGGCTTCATGACCGCGGCCCTCGAACGGATGGCCGAGCTCACCCTGCGGATCCGCTCGGCGGCCGATGCGGACGCGGAGGTGCGAGAGCTCTATCTCCGTATCGATGAGCGCCGCATCCGCAGCATCCACGAGGGCGTGGCACTGCTCGCCTCTACCGGCATCGTGCCGGTAGAGGACGTGGGGCACGTCGAGACGATGGTGGGGCTACTGGTCTCTGCCGACACCTATCTACATCTGCGTGCGGCGGGCTGGGACGACGGGCGCTATCGCTCCTGGCTGATCGACGAGCTGACCGCCCTCGTCGCTGGGTGACGATCATCCCCAGGCCGAGAACTCTCCTGGCCGCGGTTGGAGCCATGTCGGGAAGCTGTATCCGTCGTCCCAGGGAAATCGTCCGTTCCTGTCGTCCGTGGTCAGTTGCTGAGCGGGCACGGACTGCTCGGGCGGACGCTGGTAGAAGCGGTTGGCCGCCAGCAGGATCTGTCCGGGGTTGGGCACGACCTCGACGATGACGCGGTGATGCCAGTCGTCGAAGGTCACGATGTCCCCGGGGCTCAGATCCTCGCCGTCACGGATTCGGCTCGCCAGCGCGTTGAACAGACCCCGAGCGCTGGCCGGGGAGAGCCCGAATGCCAACAGTTCCGGGTGTCCCATGCCGAAGAGGCCGGTGGTGTAGCTGAACGATGTCTCGTTCCGGGACTGGTCGCCCATGACGTACTGGATGTAGACCCCACACCTCCGGATCGTTTCGGTGGTGCGCCGGTCCTCCTGATCGAGCCACGCGATCAGCTGTGTTTGATCGTCCATACATCCTCCTTGTCGATGGTGCGCACGCTATGAGCCCACACCGACAAAGAGGACAGCCACCGCCACAGGTTGTGGATAACCGTTCGCGGCCTCGTCGCTCCTCGTCCAGGCTGTGCGCATGTCGCTCCTTCGCCCACTGCCGTCGACCGTCCATTCGCAGATCGATCTCCTACGCCTCTGGCGACGACTGCTCCGGGGCCGACGTGAGTCGGCAGTGTGTCTGAAGTGCCTCTTCATCGCCCGCGACGGCAGGACTGTGCGCACTCTGCTCACACTCACTGATGTCACGGGCCCACTGTCACCGGAGCGGTCGATGCGGTTCGCCGACTGGCTGCTCGACCTACTCGATCACGAGCCCGCGTGGTGGCGGATCGGTTTCCTGCTCTGCCGTCCCGACGTCGGTCCGGTACGGACGGATGACCTGGAATGGGCCGCCACGGTGCGAAGCGCGACCGTGGGCGCGGGTGCCGGGTGCGAGGTCATTCACCTCTGCGCCGCCGGCGCGATCGCACCCCTCCCCCTCGACGACCTCCCCACTCACGCCTTCGGCCCGTGAGCCGACACCCGGCCACGCACGATGAGTTTCTGCGGTTGCTCTGGCAACCCCGAAAGCACATCCTCCGTCAGCCCTTGATGCGGGATTCGCTTTTCTGGTTGTTATAGCAACCTCAGAAGCACATCTTCCTCGGAACTGCGCGTCGTCCCGAACCGACCATCTCCGCTCACGCGGGGAGCACTGGGACTTGCGGAACTCGCGGAAGGCTTCGCTCGGATCATCCCCGCTCGCGCGGGGAGCACACTTGTTGACCTGCAGAAACGCAACGCCGTAACCCGTTTTAGCATCACTTTCAGCCGAGGCGCGCCTCGGCTCCTGCATCACTCCCGGCGGGAGATGGGGAAGAGGATCGCCTCGCGGATGCCGATGCCTTGCAGCAGCATGACGAGCCGATCGATGCCGACGCCCATGCCGCCGGCGGGCGGCATGCCGAACTCCAGCGCCCGCAGGAAGTCCTCATCGACATCCATCGCCTCGGGATCACCGGCGGCCGCAAGGCGCGCCTGATCCTCCAGCCGCTCACGCTGAATCACCGGATCGTTGAGCTCCGAGTACGCGGGTGCCAACTCGACGCCGTTGATGATGAGATCCCACGCCTCGACCAGGCCGGGAGTCGTGCGGTGCTTCTTCGCCAACGGCCGGACGGCCTCGGGATAGTCGCACACGAAGGTCGGCTGGATCAGCGTGTGCTCGACGAGCTTCTCGAAGAGTTCCAGCAACACCTCGCCGGCACCCCAGTGATCCTGCAAGGCCACCTCGTGGCGGTCCGCGAGCGCCACGAGCTCATCGAAGGAGGTCTCGGCGGTGACCTCCGCGCCGGTCGCCTCCGCGACCAGCTCATGGATCGTTGCCCGACGCCACGGGGCTTCGAGGTCGATGGTGCTGCCATCGCGGGCCGGGACGACCGTCTTGCCGACCGCCCGCGCGGCATTGACGACGAGCGCACGCACCAGCTCGGCCATCGTGTCGTAGGACCCGTACGCCTCGTAGACCTCGAGCATCATGAACTCGGGGTTGTGGGTGTTGTCGACGCCCTCATTGCGGAAGGTCTTGCCGACCTCGTACACCTTGTCGATCCCGCCGACGAGAGCACGCTTGAGGTGCAGCTCCAGCGCGATCCGCAGCAGCGCGTCCTCGTCGTAGGCGTTCACATGGGTGTGGAACGGGCGCGCAGCGGCACCTCCGTTGGTGTGCTGCAGGACCGGGGTCTCGATCTCGATGTAGCCGAGATCGTCGAGCGTGCGCCGGATGGAGCCGAGCACCTTGGCCTTCACCCGCACGTTCTCGCGCGCCTCGGGACGCACGATGAGGTCGACATAGCGCAACCGCGCGCGCGACTCCTCCGACAGCGGCTTGTGCTCGACCGGCAGCGGACGCATCGTCTTGGCGGCGAGCTGCCACGAGGTCGCCATCACCGACAGCTCACCACGGCGGCTCGTGATGACCTCGCCGGTGACCTGGAGGTGATCGCCGATGTCGACGATCTGCTTGAAGGCGGCGAGCCGCTCCTCCCCCACCTCGGCCAGCGACAGCATCGCCTGGATCTCGGTGCCGTCGCCCTCGCGCAGACGGACGAAGCAGAGCTTGCCGGTATTGCGCAGGAAGATGACACGGCCCGCGATGGAGACCGTCACGCCGGTCTGGTGGTCGGCACCCAGCTCGTCAGCGTTGTACGTCTCGACGATCTCGCGGATGTCGTGAGTGCGCTCGACCGTCACCGGGTACGGGTCGATGCCCTCGTCGAGGAGGCGCTGGCGCTTCTCGCGACGCACCCGCATCTGCTCGGGAAGGTCGTCCTCGGTCTCGGGGGTCTGCGGCACGTCAGTCACAGTCCCCCATCGTACGGAAGGATCATCCCCGCCTACATGGGGAGCGCGTTCGCGCATCTCCAGGCCATGCGGCGATCCGTCGGTAGACAGTCTTTCGTTCGTATCACAGCGCAGAGGACGAGATCATCAGGTTCTCTCTGTGCAGCAGGTCACAGCATGTGTTTACGGTGAAGATGCCAGAGAGTCACTGCCGAAGGAGCTGAGAATCATGAAACTCCGCACATTCGCCAAGACGCTCGCAGCAGCTGTGTTGCTCCCGGCCGGCTTCGTCGCCCTCGGGACTTCATCGGCCAGCGCCGATTCGGTACCGTGCGGCTCATCGGACGCCAGCCTGTGGATCCAGACCGTCCCCGCCGGCTACAGCACCTACACGATCGATCACCGCGTCGCGCGCTACCACAACTGCGGCGACTCCTCGGTGAGCGTCAGGCCGGATATCGCCTTCCAGCCCGACCCGCCGTGCCGCACGGTCGCCCCCGGCGAGGTCGCTAAGTGGGACTTCCAGGTGACGAGCAACAACCCGTTGCCGGTGCACCTGCGAGGCACCTACTCCTGCTGACCCATCGATGAGGAGTGGCGGCGGGCTTCCATGCTCGCCGCCACTTCCCCCTCAGACCAGGCCCGCCTCCCGGGCGACGATCGCCGCCTGGACACGTGAGGAGCAGCCGAGCTTGGCGAGAACGCGTGAGACGTGCGTCTTGGCCGTCGCCTCCGTGATCAGGAGCGCGGCGGCGAGGTCGGCATTGGACAGACCCTGTCCGAGCGCCGCGAGGACCTCGCGCTCTCGGCCGGTGAGTTCACCGATGTGAACAGAAGGCACCGCCGGTCGGGCCGGAGCTTGCTCGGCGAACGCGCGGAGAGTCCTGCGCGTCACCTCGGGTGCCAACACCCCCTCACCCGCCGCGACCCGACGAACCGCGTCGACGAGCGTCGCGGCATCCGCTGTCTTGAGCAGGAACCCGGCAGCGCCCGCGCGCAACGCGCCGAACACGTACTCGTCGACGTCGAACGTGGTGAGGACGAGGACATCCGCCAACGACTCGCCGACGATGGACGCGGTGGCCTCGATCCCGTCGGTCCCCGGCATGCGAATGTCCATGAGAACGACATCCGGGCGCAGGGCCCGCGCATTGGCGAGCGCGGCCGCCCCATCTCCAGCCTCTCCCACAACCACGATGTCGTCCGCGTCGTCCAAGATCAGGCGAAGACCCGAGCGAATGGCGGCGTGATCGTCCGCGATGAGCACCCGAGTCGTCATGAGATCTCCTCCAGCGGAATCGTGGCGCGGACCCGCCATCTGCTGCCGTCGCCATCCTCGCGACAGCCGGCCTCGAAGGTGCCGCCCAATGCCTCAGCGCGCTCGCGCATCGTCAACAGGCCGATACCGCCCTGCTCGGAGGCGACAGGCGGCGCTCCCACGCGCGGTCTTCCCGTGACCTCGATCCCCAGACATCCGTGCCGCATGGTGACCGCCGCGCTCACACCGCCACCCCCGCCGTGCTTCAGCTCATTGGTCAACGACTCCTGAACGATCCGATACGCGGCCTGGTCGACCGCCGCGGGCAGCGACGGCAGCTCCGGTGGCACGACCAGCTCGACCCGCAAGCCCTGACCGGCGAAACTCGCCACGAGCTCATCGAGCTCGGCGAGGCGGGCCGGCGAGGTCGAGGGCTCCGCTCCGGTACGCAGGAGTCCGATCATCGCCCGCATCTCCCGCAACGCCAGCACGCTCGCGGAGCGTATCGCGCGAAGTCCCTGTTCATGGCGTTCCGGGCTCGCCGTCGGCGTAGCGAGGATGCTCTCGGACTGGATCGCGATCGTCGACAGCTGACCGGCGAGCGCATCGTGGAGGTCGCGCGCCATCTGCGTGCGCTCTTCGCGCACAACCTCCTCGCTGCGCAGTTCGGCCAGTCGCTCCAGGTCGCGGGCGCGCTCCGCCGCCAATTCGGCGAGCTCCGTCTGATGACGCACCGACCGTCCCCACCACAACGGCGTGCCGAGCACGGCGAACACCGCCAAGCCCACGAGAAGACTCACCTGCGGGTCCCCCGAGACGACGAAGGTCGTGGCCGCCGCGACCGGCACCAGCACCCCCACGCCCACTTCGAGCCGGCGAACCCACGTCGCCGGGCCGCGGAGGGCGGCGGCGTAGATCAGATCGAAGAAACCGAGAAGCGTCCCGATGCTGCCGCCCATCACGACGTCGACACCGAAGATGACCGCGCCGGCGGCCAACGCTGCGAGGGGGTGGCGCCTCTTGGCCACCATCACCAGACAGATCGCCGTCAACGGCAGTAGGTACAGCCAGCGGGAGTCCGCCGTGAGCCCCGGGGACCGACCGCCGGTATTGACGAGACCGACCGCCACGAAGGCACTACCGGCCGCGAAGGTGAAGACGGCATCGCTGATGTCACGACTGCGCTCCGTCGCCCGCACCCGATCGCGCCATACCGCGCCGATTCTCTCCACGCCTACATCCCAGCACATCCGCCACACGGCGAAGTCGATCGAAGGATGTAGATCAGACCGCCGGCCCTCAGTCTCTTGCCCGACGTCAGCGGACTCGATGCACCAGAGACTGGCGTCATGACGCCAGAACTCCTCGCGCCGCTCGGGGTGCTCGCCCTCATCGACTCGACGAGCTTCGGGACGCTGTTGATCCCGATCTGGTTCCTGCTCACCCCCGGCCGTCTACGCGCCGGGCGGATCGTGGTCTTCCTCACGACAGTCGCCGGCTTCTACCTCGCGGTGGGCGTTCTGCTCGTCGCGGGCCTCGACACGTTCATCGGCGATCTCGACGCCCTCCTCGACCACCCCGCGGCAGCACGCGTTCAACTGGCTGTCGGCGTCGCCCTGCTGGTGTGGAGCTTCTTCATCGGCAAGAAGAAAGACGTCGATCGTCAGGAGGAGCCGGGTCGGATCATGCGCTGGCGTTCGCGGATCATGGGCGACGAGGGAGGGCTCCTGCCCCTCGTCGGCGTCGCGCTCGCGGCAGCGCTCATCGAAGTCGCGACGATGCTGCCGTATCTCGCCGCCACCGGCCTCATCAGCACAGCCGACCTCAGCTGGGCAGAACGGCTCGCTCTCCTCACCGCCTACTGCTTCGTCATGATCCTGCCGGCGCTGGTGCTGATGCTGCTGCGACTGGTGGCGCGCAGGCTCGTCGAGCCGTTGCTGCAACGCGTGGCTCGATGGATGGAGAAGAACGGCGGCGAGACGACGGCCTGGATCGTGGGCATCGTCGGATTCCTCATTGCACGCGACGCTCTCAACCGAGTGCCGGAGGTTCTCAACCTCCTCTCGTCCCTCTGAGACCAGCCCGAGGCGGTTTCGTCGCCCGCTGTTCACCTTCTCGCGTCGAAGGTGTCACCCGGGGAGCGCACCGTGGGAAACATGACGACTGAACCGACCGAAGGCACCATCACCGGGATCGTCGACGGAACCCGCCGGGTACGGATCAACGGCCACCGGGGCCAGAGCTTCACGGCGCCGGAGAACACCCTCCCTGCCATGCTCGATGCCGCCACTCTGGGGGCCGATGGCATCGAGTTCGACGTGCACCAGACGGCCGACGGCCACATCGTCGCCCTGCACGACCAGACCTTACGGCGCACCACCGACGTCGAACGCGTCTTCCCCGGTCGGTCAGAGGAACCGGTCTGGAACTTCACGGCAGCGGAGATCGCCCGGCTGGATGCCGGCGCGTGGAAGGGGCCCCTGTGGGCCGGCACCCCTCTTCCGTTCATCGCCGATATCCTCAAGGCCTTCCGCGGACGGCCTCAGACCCTCTGCATCGAGTTGAAAGCCACCCAGGTCGATCCCGTCCACCTCGCCGCCGCCCTCGCTGCCACGGTGGGTCGTCGGCCGAACGTGACCTTCCTGAGCTTTCAACGGCCACTGATCGACGCGGTGCGTCGCGCGATCCCGGGAGCGAGGACGGCGCTGGCCGCCGTTCGCCGGCCCAGCACCGCCGATCTGGACAGCTACGACGAGTTCCACCTCGACGGGACGCTTCTCACCAGGCGTGTCATCGACGAGATCCATCTACGGGGCAAGACCGTCACCGCGTGGACCGTCGACTCCCCCGGCGTCGCGCGACGCCTCGCCGGGATGGGCGTCGACGCCATCACGACCAACCGGGTCGACGTCATCCGTCACGAACTCCAGGTAGCGCGCTGAGGTAGTGCGGGCTGAGCTCCGGCGGTGGTGCGCGGGCTCGCGCCGCTGAGTGGTGAGCTATCCCGTACTTTCGCCGACGAACTGCGGAATGGCTCACCGCCATCCGCAGCGGCACTCGTGGCGCGCTGAAAAGACTCGTGAGGCGACGCTCAGGGGAATCGGCCCTGCGGGACGAAGGATGTGCTTCCGCGGTTGCCCTGACCGCCATAAAGACACATCCTCCGTTCTCGCAGGACGGAGAATGTGCTTCTGTGGTTACCCCAGCAGCCACGGAAGCACATCCTCCGTGCCCGCGAGACAGGTAGCAGCTCACGAGCGGCGACACCGAGCGCGGAGAACGCCGGGTCCGCCGAGCAACCACCGATGGCGACCCTAGGATCCCTTCCATGACCGTGACGATCGACGGCGCTGAAAGACGGCGGCGCATCGGAGTGCGACATGCGCTCGCTACCCCCGCCGACAGCTCCGAAGAAGTCGCCCAGCGTGTCGTCGCACTGCACAGCACCGATCCCGCCTCGATGGCCATCGGCGTCTGCGCACGACTCATCGAACCCTCGATCGCCGACCTGGAACGAGCGCTGTACTCCGATCGCACCCTCGTCCGCGTACTGGCCATGCGACGCACCGTCTTCGCCGTCCCGGCCGACCTCGCCGGCTCCTGCCTCGCCGCCACCTCCCGCAGCGTCGCGGCACCCGAACGTCGCAAGCTACTCACCATGCTGCGTGACTCCGGCATCGAAGATCCAGAACGCTTCCTCGACCACGCCCACGCCGCCGCGCGAGGCGCACTCCCCGCCCTCGGCGTCTTCCGAAGCGCCGATCTCGCGGCCGCCGACCCGATCCTCACCACCCGCGTCGAGATCGGCGCGGGCACCCGCTATGCCACCACCCAGTCGATGGCCAGCCGCCTTCTGACCCTGATGTCCGCCGAGGGGCACGTCGTCCGCGCCAAGCCGGCCGGCACCTGGGCCTCGACCCAGTTCACCTGGTGCGCTGCCGAGACCTGGACACCAGCGCTCACCGAACGGCCGACCCCCGAGGACGCCGCTCGCGAGATCGCCAGGCGCTGGCTCGCCGCCTACGGACCCGCCCCACTGGAGGACCTCTGCTGGTGGACCGGGTGGACCAAGACCACAGCCCGCGCCGCACTGGCCGCCATCGACACGACCGAGGTTCACACCGAATCCGGCCCCGCGATCGCGCTATCCGACGACCTCGCCGCCACCCCCGAGCCCCCGCCGTGGGTCGCCCTCCTGCCCGCCCTCGACTCCACCACCATGGGCTGGAAACAGCGCTCGTGGTACCTCGGCGACCACGCCGCGCAGCTCTTCGACAATGTCGGAAATGCCGGCCCCACCATCTGGGCCGACGGACGGATCGTCGGTGGCTGGACGATCCGCGATGACGCCACCGTGGCCCTCCGGCTACTCGAGGACATCGGCACCGAGAGCCAAGCCGCGATCGACGACCGAGCGCACCGAATCGAGCGCCTACTCGACGGAACCGTGATCAAGGCGCGCGCACGGCGATGGACCACCCTCGAGAAAGAACTCCGCACCTGACCCGGCGACCGAACTGAGGGTGCCCTTTCTTTGAAGAACTCAAAACAAAGACTAAACTGGGAGCATGACCGCAACGGCTCCGATCACCTCGCCTCCCGGCGAGTATCCGACCCCGCGCGAGCAACTGCAGACCGCCGGTCTGCGCGTCACGACCGGCCGGCTGACCGTCCTCGGCGTCGTCGCCCGCCAGCCGCACGTCCCCGCCGACACCGTCTTCCGCAGCGTCCGTGAGACCCTCCCCGGCACCTCGGTCCAGGCCGTCTACAACGTGCTCGGCGATCTCACCCGGGCCGGCCTCCTGCGCCGCATCGAACCCGCCGGCTCTCCCGCCCTCTACGAGCGGCGCGTCGGCGACAACCACCACCACCTCGTCTGCCGTTCCTGCGGAGCGGTCGAAGACGTCGACTGCGCCGTCGGCGAGGCCCCCTGTCTCACCCCCGCGCAGTCCCACGGATTCGCCATCGACGAAGCCGAGGTCACGTTCTGGGGCCTGTGCCCTACGTGCTCGGCCGCCACATCCACCCACTAAGGAGAGTCACCATGGCACAGATTCCTCAGCCGACCGACGGCACCTCATTCGCCGCCAAGCCCACTCCGGAAGCCGACCTCGGGTCGACGACCCAGACCGGTGCCCCCGCGACCTCTGACCGCAACAGCCTCACCGTCGGCGCCGACGGCCCGATCCTCCTGCACGACACCCACTTCATCGAGCAGATGGCGCACTTCAACCGCGAGCGCGTGCCCGAGCGCAACGTGCACGCCAAGGGCTCGGGCGCCTTCGGCGTCTTCGAGACCACCGAGGATGTCAGCGCCTACACCAAGGCCGCGCTCTTCCAGAAGGGCGTGCAGACCGAGATGCTGGCGCGCTTCTCGACCGTCGCCGGCGAGCAGGGCTCACCCGACACCTGGCGCGACCCCCGCGGCTTCGCGCTGAAGTTCTACACCACCGAAGGCAACTACGACCTCGTCGGCAACAACACACCGGTCTTCTTCGTGCGCGACACCATGAAGTTCCCGCACTTCATCCGCTCGCAGAAGCGACGCGGCGGCAACGGCCTGCGCGACAACAACATGCAGTGGGACTTCTGGACGCTCAACCCCGAGTCCGCGCACCAGGTCACCTACCTGATGGGCGACCGCGGTATCCCCAAGACCTACCGCCACATGAACGGCTACGGCTCGCACACCTACCTGTGGATCAACGAGGCCGGCGAGAAGCACTGGGCCAAGTACCACTTCCACAGCAACCAGGGCGTCGAGGGACTGACGGGCGACGAGGCCGACCGCATCGCCGGTCATGACGCCGACTTCCATCGTCGCGACCTCTACGAGTCGATCGAGAACGGCGAGTTCCCGTCCTGGACCCTCTCAGTGCAGCTCATGCCCTATGAGGACGCCAAGACCTACCGGATCAACCCCTTCGACCTCACCAAGATCTGGCCGCACAGCGACTACCCGCTGGTGAAGGTCGGCACCATGACCCTGAACCGGAACCCGGAGAACTTCTTCGCCGAGATCGAGCAGGCCGCGTTCGAGCCCTCGGCCGTCGTGCCCGGCATCGGCTTCAGCCCGGACAAGATGCTGCTCGGCCGCACGTTCGCGTACTCGGACACGCACCGTTACCGCATCGGCACCAACTACCACCAGCTGCCGGTCAACCAGGCGAAGAACACCCAGCACCAGAACACGTACACCTTCGACGGGTCGATGGCCTACCAGCACTCCGGCGACGCCCCGGTGTACGCGCCGAACTCCTTCGGCCGCGGCTACGCCGACGAGACCGGGACGGTATCCGACGGCTGGGAGACCGACGGCGAGATGGTCCGCCAGGCCTACACGCTGCGCGCCGAGGACGACGACTGGTCACAGCCGGGACACTTGGTCCGCGAGGTCTGGAACGACGAGCAGCGCGAGGCCTTCGTCCAGACCGTCGCCGGCCACCTGCTCGGCGGAGTGAAGGGAGACGTGCTCGAGCGCGCATTCCTCTACTGGAAGAACGTCGACGAGCAGACCGGCAAGAAGATCGAGGAGCTCGTCCGCGCCGGACAGGGCGAGCCCAATCCCGGCAGCGAGGACGATGCGGCCAAGGCCAACGCCTCAGCACCGATCACGGAGCCGAACACCCACGCCGGCTGACCCCGGCTGCACAAGGGCCGTCCATCATCCGATGGGCGGCCCTTCGTCGTCGGTACCGATTGTCAGTGTCGCCGCCTAGAGTCGCGACATGAGCCGTTTCGTCTACCTGACCGCCACCACACTCGACGGCTATCTCGCCGATACCGACCACTCGCTCAGCTGGTTGTTCGCCGTCGAGGGAAGCGACACGGCCGACCCCGAGCACGCCGACGCCTTCAGCTCCTTCACCGACTCCGTCGGAGCGGTGGTCATGGGGTCGTCCACCTATCGTTGGCTGCTCGACGAGACCGGCGTGCTCGACCACCCCGAGACGTGGCCGGACACTGTCGCCGGCAAGCCCGCCTTCCTCTTCACCAGCCGTGATCTCCCCCTTCCGGCCGGGGCGGATATCACGATCCTCTCCGGCGATCCCGCCGGATATCTCGAGGCCATCACCGACCGTGCCCAAGGCCGCGATGTCTGGCTGATGGGAGGTGGAGACCTCGTTGGACAGTTCGACGATGCCGGCGCGCTCCACGAGATCCAGGCCACGGTCGCGCCAGCGACACTCGGAGCCGGCGCGCCGCTGTTGCCCCGGCGCCTGGGTCCCGATCGCCTGCGTCTGGTCGATGTCGAGCGGCGCGGACAGTTCGCCCATCTGACCTATACCGTCACACGGCCCGAGACGTGAGCCCGGTCATGCGCTAGTTTCGTGACGTACCCAACAGACGAGGAGCACAACGCCGTGAGCCAGTCCCCTGTCAAGGTCGCCGTCACCGGTGCCGCCGGTCAGATCGGTTACAGCCTTCTCTTCCGAATCGCCAGCGGTGCCGTCTTCGGGCCCGACACCCCCGTGCAGCTGCGACTGCTGGAGATCACCCCCGCCCTCGGGGCCCTCGAGGGTGTCGTCATGGAACTCGACGACTGCGCCTTCCCCACCCTCGATTCGGTCGAGATCGGCGACGACCCTCGCCACATCTTCGATGGCGTCAACCTGGCGCTGTTGGTGGGAGCTCGTCCCCGCACCAAGGGCATGGAGCGTGGCGATCTCCTCGAGGCCAATGGCGCGATCTTCACAGCACAGGGCAAGGCGCTCAACGAGGCCGCGGCCGATGACGTGAAGATCGGCGTCACCGGCAACCCTGCCAACACCAACGCCCTCATCGCGATGAGCAACGCACCGGACATCCCGTCCTCGCGGTTCAGCGCTCTCACCCGCCTCGACCACAACCGGGCACTCAGCCAGCTGGCCGCGAAGACCGGCGCCGGTGTCGCGGACATCCGGAAGATGACGATCTGGGGCAACCACTCGGCCACGCAGTATCCCGACATCTTCCACGCCGAGATCGGTGGACAGAACGCGGCCGAGGTCGTCGACGACCAGGCCTGGATCGAGAACGACTTCATCCCCACCGTCGCCAAGCGCGGTGCCGCCATCATCGACGCTCGTGGAGCCTCGTCGGCGGCCTCGGCGGCCTCGGCCACGATCGACGCCGCCCGCGACTGGGTGCACGGCACTCCGGACGGCGACTGGGTCTCGATGGCGGTCACCTCCGACGGCTCCTACGGCATCCCCGAGGGCATCGTGTACTCGTTCCCGGTCACATGCTCCGGCGGCGAGTGGTCCATCGTGCAGGGCCTGGACATCAACGACTTCAGTCGCTCACGGATGGACGCCACCGCCGCCGAGCTCATCGAAGAGCGTGACGCGGTCCGGTCCCTCGGCCTGATCTGAGCCCCGGCGCCGTCTCGGCGCGACATGTGGCCGGTTGTGGCCCGTTCTTCATCGAGGAAACGGGCCACAACCGGCCACATCGCGTCAGCGGGTCATAGCGGTGGTTGCGAGGGGATGTTGACCGCGAGGAAGACCAGCGATCCGCCGAGCACCAGCATCCACGCCATGTCGAAGGCCTTGCCCCGTACACGCAGCATGCCGTACTGGTCGGGCGTCACCACGGCGCGCAGCGCTGCCGCGATGAGGAAGGACGCGCCCACCGTCGCCACACCTACCCGCCAGGCGCCCGCGATCACCAGCACCAGGCCGACGAGCACGGCGGCCAGCTGGATCAGGTAGATCCTCGATCCGCGACTGCGCGGTGGTCTCACTGCGCCGCCTGGGCCTCGGAGAAGTCGACCACGTTGCTCAGCAGCATCGCCCGCGTCATCGGACCCACGCCCCCGGGGTTCGGGGTCACCCAACCGGCCACGTCCCAGACATCCGGGGCAAGGTCACCGACGATCTTGTTGTTCTCGTCGCGGCTGACTCCCACATCGAACAGCGCCGCACCGGGCTTGACCATGTCGCCGGTGACGATGCCTGGCACACCCGCCGCGGCAATGACGATATCGGCGCGGCGCACCTCTGCCGCCAGATCGCGCGTGCCGGTATGGCAGAGGGTCACCGTGGCGTTCTCACTGCGCCGCGTCAGCAGCAGGCCCATCGGCCGCCCCACGGTGATGCCGCGGCCGATCACCACCGCGTGCTGACCGGCGATGTCGATCTCGTGACGACGCAGCAGCTCGATGATGCCGCGGGGTGTGCACGGCAGGGGGGCTTCCTTGCCCAGCACGAGCCAGCCCAGGTTCGTGGGATGGAGCCCGTCGGCATCCTTGGCGGGATCGATACGACCGATCACCGCATTCTCGTCGAGCCCCGCCGGCAGCGGGAGCTGCACGATGTAGAGCGTGCAGGCGGGGTCGGCGTTGAGCCGGTCGACGGCCTCCTCGACCTCTTCCTGTGTCGCCGTGGCGGGCAGATCGATGCGGATCGACTCGATCCCGATCTCCGCACAATCGCGGTGCTTGGCCGCGACGTACCAGGTGCTCCCCGGGTCGTCGCCCACCAGGATCGTGCCGAGTCCCGGGACGATCCCCCGCTCGCGCAAGGCGGCCACGCGGTGGGCCAGTTCGGACTTGATCGTGGCGGCGACGGCCTTGCCGTCGAGAATCTGCGCAGTCACTGGGACAGTTTCGCACGGCGCTCATCAGAGCTTGGCCCGTAGGATCATGTTCTACCCCCAACATGCACATCCAACCTCCCGAGAGGAACGACCACTGTGGCCCGAGCCCGCCTCTCCCAAGAACGCAGCCGTCAGCGCCGAGAACAACTGCTCGACGCCGCCGTCCGCGTCTACGCCTTCGGTGGCATCCGCGCAGTCACCCACCGGGCCGTCGCCAGCGAGGCGCAACTGCCGACGGCCGCGACCACCTACTACTTCGCGTCGATCACCGAGTTGGTGCGCGAGGCCTTTCGACGACACATCACCGGGTGGACGGCATCGCTGGAGAATGTCGACCTGCACGACCTCGACCTGTCATTCCTCGCCGATGTCGACGACACGACGAGGGCGATCATCCCCACCTTCGCCGAGCATGACCGCACGATGTGGGGTCTCGACCTCGCGTTGTTCCTTCAGGCGAGCCGTGACCAAGAGCTCCGCCCGGAGATCTCCGAGGCTGTACGCCTCATCAACCAGAGGCTCACCGGGTTGCTGACCGAGCACGGACTCGAGCAGCCGGACGAGCTGGCCGCGGCGTTGATCTCCCAGATGGTCGGCACTGCCATCCGCTTGCAGAGCCACGATGACGACGTCGTCGAGGCCCACAACCTGGCCACGTCGCTGCGTTACCTGCTCGCCGCCCACCTCGCCGGGCCGGAGTCCGTGGACGAGGCGTGCCGCCGGATCAGTGGAAGAAGTGCCGAGTCCCCGTGACGTACATGGTGATGCCGGCGGCCTGAGCGGCCTCGATGGTCTCCTCGTCGCGCACCGAGCCGCCGGGCTGCACGATGGCGCGCACGCCCGCGTCGAAGAGGATCTGAGGTCCGTCGGCGAACGGGAAGAACGCGTCCGACGCCGCCACGGCCCCTCGCGCGCGCTCCGTGCCGGCGCGTTCGACCGCGAGCCGGCACGAGTCGACGCGGTTGACCTGGCCCATGCCCACGCCGACCGATCCGCCGTCCTTGGCCAGCAGGATCGCATTGGACTTGACCGCCCGCACGGCCGTCCAGGCGAAGGCGAGGTCGGCGAGGGTGGCCTCGTCGGCGGGGTCTCCGGCGACGAGCGTCCATCCGGTCGGGTCGTCTCCCGGCGCGTCGACCTGGTCACGTCGCTGGACCAGCAGTCCGCCCGAGACCTGGCGGAACTCCGCCGGAGGATACGTGCCCAGATCGTCGGCGCGCAGGATGCGGATGTTCTTCTTGCGCTGCAGGATCTCGACGGCGCCGTCCTCGTAGCCGGGCGCGACGATCACTTCGGTGAACACGTCGGCGACCTGCTCGGCCATTGCGACCGATACCGGGCGGTTCGCGGCGATCACGCCGCCGAAGGCCGACACCGGGTCGCAGGCGTGCGCACGAGCGTGGGCCTGGGCGATGTCCTCGCCGACCGCGATACCGCACGGGTTGGCGTGCTTGATGATCGCCACCGCGGGACGCCCGTGATCGAAGGCAGCCCGGATCGCGGCATCGGTGTCGACATAGTTGTTGTAGCTCATCTCCTTGCCGTGCAGCTGCTCGGCGCCCGCGAGACCGCCACTGCCGTCGGTGTAGAGCGCGGCCTCCTGATGCGGGTTCTCGCCGTAGCGCAGCACCGCTTGCTTGTCCCAGGCCTCGGCGACGAACTCTGGCCAGCCGTCCTCCGAGCCGTCGTAGACGGAGGCGAACCAGGACGCCACCGCGGCGTCGTAGGAGGCGGTGTGCGCGAAAGCCTGGGCCGCGAGGCGCCGGCGCTGCTCGAAGGTGAAACCGCCCGCACCGAGCGCCTCGCGCACCTCGTCGTAGGCATCCGGGGACACGACGACGGCGACGCTCGGGTGGTTCTTGGCAGCCGCCCGGACCATCGAGGGTCCGCCGATGTCGATCTGCTCGACGACCTCGTCAGAGCTCGCGCCGGAGGCGACGGTCTCGCGGAAGGGATAGAGGTTCACGATGACCAGGTCGAAGGGCTCCACGCCGAGCTCCTCGAGCTGAGCCCGGTGCTGCTCGAGCCGGCGGTCGGCGAGGATGCCCGCGTGCACCCGGGGGTGCAGCGTCTTGACACGGCCGTCGAGGCATTCGGGGAAGCCGGTGAGCTCCTCGACCGGAGTCACCTCGACACCCGCGGTCTCGATCGTCTTCGCGGTCGATCCGGTCGAGACGATCTGCACACCAGCGGCGGCGAGATCACGCGCGAGATCGGTCAGACCGGTCTTGTCGTACACCGAGACGAGGGCCCGGCGGAGGGGAGAACGGGACGAGTCGGTCATGAGGGTCTTACTCCTGGTTCTGGACTGACGTTGGTGGAGGCGAGACGATCCGGCGTCCGTCGACGATGTAGCCGTCGCGCGCGAGGCGCCCGACCCATTCGACGAGCATGCGCCGTTCGCTGGTCTTGATGCGCTCGTGCAGCGCGTCCTCGTCGTCCTCGTCGAGGACGGGTACGGCGACCTGGGCGACGATCGGGCCAGTGTCGACACCTTCGTCGACCACGAAGAGCGTCGCGCCGGTGATCTTGACGCCGTACTCGAGGGCGTCGCGGGGTCCGTGCATGCCCGGGAAGGCCGGTGACAGCGCCGGATGGGTGTTCAGCGTGCGACCGGCATAGAGCCCGAGGAAAGCGGGGCCGGTGAGCTTCATGAACCCGGCCAGCACCACCAGATCGGGGTCGTGCTGGGCGACGGCGTCGGCGAGGGCGATATCCCACGCCGGTCGGTCCGGGTGGTCGGCGAGACGCACGATGAAGGTCGGCACCGAGGCCCGCTCGGCCCGGCGCAGACCTTCGATGCCGTCGCGGTCGGCGCCCACGGCGACGATCTCGGCCCCGAACGAGGGATCCGCGGCGGCGTCGAGCAGCGCTTGGAGATTGGTGCCGCTGCCTGAGACGAGCACGACGATGCGCGCGGGACGGTCACTCCTGGTCGGCACGGAGACCACGATAGTGGCCCAGTGCACCGCCGATCGCCCCGGCCAGCGCCCACGAGACGATGGCGATGCCCGCGGTGCTGAGAATCGGAGGGCCCACATCGGCCAGGAGACCCGGGCCGACCGCCCCGCGGCCGGTCGCTGCCACCAGGCCGACGATCACCCCGGCGACGGCACCGGCCCCCGCTCCGAGCGCCACGCGTGTCCACAGCGACGTGTCGGCGGGTACCGCCACCCATCGCCATCCGGCGCATCCGGCCAGCAGGACGGGGACGACCATGAGCACGACGACGAGATCGGGGAAGGGCCCAGGCGAGGGAATCACCGCGAGCGGAGGGAAGGCCGGCAATGCGGCGACGTCCACACCGGTCATCGAGACACTCGTATCGGTGCCGAGCGCGAATCCCGGTCCGATGAGCGCGGCGGAAGCCCAGGCCACGATCGTCGGCAGCGACATCAACGACACCATCGCCAGGGCCACTCCGCCTCCGATCCCTGGGTCCAGCGCCGCCCACAGGTCCCCCGCGCGGCGGACCTGGAAGGCAGCGAGCACGGCGACGAGCGTGGCCGCGTAGCCCAGGATCAGTGCGCCGGCGCGGATTCCGGCTCGCACCGCGGGGAGCATCGGTGTCGACCATGCGGGAAGGCGGAACGACCCGGGCACCCGGATCGCCACGGCGATCGCGGCCGAGACTCCGACCACCACGAAGGCACCGAAGGCGGCTCGCACGAAGGAGGTGCCGATCGACCCGACCGAGGTCGCGGCGGAGAGCGTGGCGGCGAGGGCCCCGGCACCGGCGCCGGCCACGGCACCGAAGACGACGGCATCGGGTGTGTCTCGATGCGCCTGCCGCGCGGCCACGGCGGCCGCGATCGCGCCGGCGGCCAGCACCCCTCCGAGGGGCACCAGGCTGATGGACGTCTCGCCGACATGCAGGCCCGCGCCGATCGCGACGAGCCAGACGCGCACCCCCGCGCGGAGAGTCGCCCAACCGGCGTCCTGGGTCACCGCCGCCACCACGAGGATCGCTGCGATCACCGGTATCGCGACGGCGGCGGCCGCCGTCAGGAGGGCGGGGCGCCAGGAGTCGGCAGCACGCATCCGGTCAGGCACCCGCCCATCCAACCTGTAAAGTTGCGATGTCGCAGCCTGCCACGCCGAGCCGCTCCCCCGCGGTTCGAGAACGGCCGGCCGCGCACGGCGTGTCGCCCGGCGCGTCGCCGGAGCACGGGGCCAGCCCGCGCACGGGACCCGTCACGGATGCTCACAGGAGGTCGAGAACCGATGACGCGTGTCGACGAGTTCGACAACTTCTACCGCGCCACCCGTCGGCGGGTCGTAGCGACGACCTATGCGCTGTGCGGGGACCGGCAGGTGGCGCGTGATGCGAGCGTCGACGCCTACCAGCGAGCCTGGCGTGCGTGGGGACGGCTGCGCGACAGCAGCGATCCGGTCGCCTATGTCCGCGATCAGGCCGCCAAGCTGACGTCCTTCTCCCGCGGAGTCCACCCCCTGCGCAAGCGCCACGACGATGGCGGCGACACCGCACTGCTCGGAGCGCTGCACGACCTCGACTACGACGAACGCCGCATCGTGACACTGCTCACGGTCGCCGGCGTCGATCTCGACGACGCCACGCGCGAGATGCAGATCGACGATGCCATCGGCATGGAGTTGGCGAGCAATGCGCTGACCCGGCTGGAGGCCGCACTCACCCAGCCCCTGGAACAACTCGAGTCCCGCCTCATGACGCTCCGTGACAGCGTCGACACGCTCGAGCTCCCCGAGCCGGACGCGCTGCGCCGCGCGGCTCGACAGGGTGGGCGCCGCGGCGCCGCGATCCTGGTCGCCGTCTCGGTACTGGCGGTGCTCGCCGGTGGTTTCGTGGCCACCAATGGGGACGCCCTGGCCACGGTCGAGGGCCTGCCCTATCGGGAGAAGATGGGCGCGGAGCGCCCCGATGTCATCCTCGATGCGCACAATATCGACAAGGACGATCTCCTCTCCCTCGATCAGGTCGAGCGCCTCAATCCCGAGCAGGAGTGGAAGGTCGACGCCACCGAGACCAACACCGAGAACACGACCCCCTACTCGACCTGTCCGCCGACCCGTTTCGCCGACAGCGACCCTCTGAAGGTGTTCGTGCGGGCGTACAGCACGAGTCCCGCCGGAGAGCGGGTCGCGCAGTCGATCGAGGTGTCCCGGAGCCAGGAGGCCTCGCAGGAGGCGTATACGACACTGCGCGACTGGTACGCGAACTGCGCCCATCCGCGGACCCGGCTGATCGACGCGTACACCGTCAAACGCCCCTTCGGCGACTTCAAGATCATCCGCCTGCAGTCCTATCGCGATCCCGCACGGTTCATCAGCGTGGGCCTCGCGCAGTCGGGGACCGTCACCAGCACGCTCATCCACGAGGTCAACGGCACCGAGCCGACCGATGTCGACGAGTTCGCCCGTACGCTGAACGACTCGATCGCCAGGGTGTGCGCCGATTCCGGTGGTGAGTGCACCAATGACATCACCGTCGAGCCGGCCCTGCCTCCCGTCACCGACCAGTACCCCTCTTTCCTCAGCGTGGTGGACATGCCGCCGCTGGGCTCGATCGACCGCGTGTGGGCGGCCGGCCCGGCCCAGGAGCCGGAGGGCTTCAACCCGGCCGCCTCCCTCTGCGACAAGACCGACTTCAGCGGCGAACAGTTCTCCGAGGTCGCGAGCCGGCTCATCGCCATCCCCGATGCCGACGACCTGCCGCCGGAGTTCGCCGTCGCGCAGACCAGCGCGCGGCTGGAGTCCGATGACGCCGCACAGCAGACCCTGGAGGGCATCGCCGCCGCGGTCGATGGATGCGGCGACAGCGAGCTCTCGGCACAGATCGACGAACGCGAGGACATCGATACCGGCGGCTTCGTCGGGGTCAGCTGGAGGCTGAGCTTCGAGACCGGTGAGGACGAGCGCGTCTACTACCGCATGGGGGTCGTCCGCCGCGGCTCGGAGATCACCCAGGTGCTCGCCCCGCCGTCGGGCGACAACACCTTCACCGCGGAGGACTTCGGGGCGATCATGGAGCGGGCCGGTCAGCGCCTCGCCTACGCCGACGAGTGATCACGAATCGAGAAGCACCACCCCTCCTCGCAGTCCTAAGGTGAATCAGCGAACATCACGGTTCGTTCGAGCACCACGAGGAGATCCATGTCCGAGGACAGTTTCAGCGCCACCGAGCGCGCCGCCATGAAACAACGCGCCGAGGAGCTGCGCGCCGCTAAGGGCGTGAAGGGCGCGGCCAAGAAGGCGAAGGAGTTCGATGCCTGTATGGAGGCCATCGCGGCTCTGGAGGGGCTCGACCGGCTCGTGGCCGAGCGCTTCCACGTCGTCGTGACCGAGGAGGCCCCTCAGCTCGATCCCAAGACCTGGTACGGGTTCCCGTCCTATGCCCGCGACGGCAAGGTGGTGACCTTCGTGCAGCCGGCATCGAAGTTCGACACCCGCTACACGTCGATCGGCTTCAACGAGGACGCGCACCTGGACGACGGCGCGATGTGGGCGACGTCCTTCGCGGTCGTGGAGTGGGACGACGAGGTCGAGCGGACGCTGCGCGAGCTGGTCCGCAAGGCCGCCTGACGCGGTCCCGTGGACACGACGAAGCCCCCGGGACCAGATCCCGGGGGCTTCGTCGTGAGATGGCGTCAGAGGCTCTGCAAGATCTCTCGCATGAGCTCGGCCGTCTCGCTCGGCGTCTTGCCGACCTTGACGCCCGCAGCCTCCAGGGCCTCCTTCTTAGCCGCCGCCGTGCCGGACGAGCCGGACACGATCGCGCCAGCATGGCCCATCGTCTTGCCCTCGGGGGCGGTGAAGCCCGCGACATAGCCGACGACCGGCTTGGTGACATTGGCCTTGATGTACTCGGCCGCCCGCTCCTCGGCGTCGCCGCCGATCTCGCCGATCATGACGATCGCCTTGGTGTCGGGGTCGGCCTCGAAGGCCTCGAGGGCATCGATGTGCGTGGTGCCGATGATCGGGTCGCCGCCGATGCCGATGGCCGAGGTGAAGCCGAAGTCACGCAGCTCGAACATCATCTGGTAGGTCAGCGTGCCCGACTTGGACACCAGACCGATCGGCCCCTTGCCGGCGATCGTGGCCGGCGTGATGCCTGCGAGTGCCTCGCCCGGGGTGATGATGCCGGGGCAGTTCGGACCGATGATGCGCGTCTTGGTGCCCTGCGAGTGGGCGAAGAACTCGGCCGTGTCCTGCACCGGGATGCCCTCGGTGATGACCACCAGCAGGCTGATGCCCGCGTCGATGGCCTCCATGGCCGCGTCCTTGGCGAACGGCGGGGGCACGAAGACGACCGAGACATCGGCACCGGTCTCCTTCATGGCCTCGGCCACGGAGCCGAAGACGGGGAGCTCGACGTCCTTGCCCTCGGCGTCCACGTGCGAGACGGTGGTGCCGGCCTTGCGGGCGTTGACACCGCCGACGATATTGGTGCCCGCCTTCAGCATCAGTGCGGTGTGCTTGGTGCCCTCGCCGCCGGTGATGCCCTGGACGATGACCTTGGAGTCGGAATTCAGGTAGATCGACATGTCTGCTTGATCCTTACGCGTTCGCGAGCTCGGCGGCCTTGTCGGCGGCACCGTCCATGGTGTCGACCTGGGTCACCAGCGGGTGGTTCAGTTCGTTGAGGATGGCGCGGCCTTCGTCGACCTTGTTGCCGTCCAGACGCACCACGAGCGGCTTGGTGGCGTTGTCCCCGAGCAGCTCGAGGGCGCCCTTGATGCCATTGGCCACCGCGTCGCACGAGGTGATGCCGCCGAACACGTTGACGAACACGCTCTTGACCTGCTCGTCACCGAGGATGACGTCGAGGCCGTTGGCCATGACCTCGGCCGAGGCGCCGCCGCCGATGTCGAGGAAGTTGGCGGGCTTGACGTTGCCGTGCGCCTCGCCGGCGTAGGCGACGACGTCGAGGGTGCTCATGACGAGACCCGCGCCGTTGCCGATGATGCCGACCTCGCCGTCGAGCTTGACGTAGTTGAGGCCCTTCTCCTTGGCCTTCGCCTCGAGCGGGTCGGCCGCGGCCTTGTCCTCGAACTGCGCGTGGTCGGGATGGCGGAAGTCGGCGTTCTCGTCCAGCGAGACCTTGCCGTCGAGGGCCTCGAGCTTGTCACCGGCCAGCCGCGCGAGCGGGTTGACCTCGACGAGCGTGGCGTCCTCTTCGACGAAGACCCTCCAGAGCGCGAGGATCGTGCCGACGGCCTGGTCGACGAGCTCGATCGGGAAGCGCGCGTCCGCGACGATCTCGCGGGCCTTCTGCTCGTCCACGCCGGTGGTGGCGTCGACGGGGATCTGGCGGACGGCGTCGGGGTTGGTCTTGGCGACCTCCTCGATCTCCACACCGCCCTCGACGCTGGCAATCGTCAGGTAGCTGCGGTTGGAGCGGTCGAGCAGGAAGGAGAAGTAGTACTCCTCGACGATCTCGGCGGCGGGGACGATCAGGACCCGGTTGACCGTGAGCCCCTTGATCTCCATGCCGAGGATGTTGGACGCGTGCTCGCGGGCCTCGGCGGGCGTCTTGGCGAGCTTGACGCCTCCGGCCTTGCCGCGGCCTCCGGCCTTGACCTGCGCCTTGACGACGACGGCGCCACCGATCTCCTGCGCCGCGGCCTCGGCCTCGTCGGCGGTGGTGACCACGGCGCCGAGCGTGACCGGCACATCGTGCTTGGCGAAGAGCTCCTTCGCCTGGTACTCCATCAAATCCACGGTGACAACCGTCCTTCGTCGAGTCAGTGGCGCTACTACGCGGAGCTGGCAGGCGCCCTTCGAGCCGTGCCGACTTTATCGGGCCGAGCACCCCAGTCCTGCGGCGGGGCCGTCTTTCGTCCCGGAACTGCGGGGCGCCTCATGCCGAGACCCGGACCTCGATGTCCTCGGCGCCAGCGCGTGCGAGGGCCGCCCTCACCGGCTCGGCACCCTTCGCGTCCACCACGATGGCGGCGACGTCCTCACCGATCGCAGCCGCGGCGACGGCCTCCGCCTGAACGCCCGCCCCGAGATAGACCACCTCGGCGCCCGCATCCCGCCACCGGCGCGCGGCGGCCGCGATCGCATCCTCGTCATCACCCACTGCCCCGATGAGCAGCCGTTTCGCGGTCATGGCGCCAGCCTGCCATGCCAGTGTCGACCCTCCTGGAGCCGGACGAATATTTATCACTTCGGCTGAGAAGTTGAAAGAGGCAACCATCCATGCGCTAACCTCGATGGAGTTTGCTCGCCGACGTTACGGAGATTGTGTGAAGCCGACAGCGCCTCGCCGCACTGGGAGTCAGCAGACCCCACGCGGCGGCAAGCGAGTCGCCCCGAAGTCGAAGCGGTCGTTGAATCTTCGTGTGACCCCCGCCATCGCCGGCCTCGTCGCCGTGGCGTCCGCGGGGGTCGGCACGGTGGCCGCCGGCGGTCTCACCGATCAGGGTGCCCTCTCAGCGAGCCAGTACCAGACGATCAGCCAGTCCTATATCGGCGGAGCGGATCTCGGCAGCACCAACGGCACGGACATCAGCCGCAATTTCGATCGCCAGCGTTATGAAGAGCAGCGTTCCGATCAGCAGGAGCAGCTCGCGGTGATCGCCGAACAGCGCGATGCCGTGGAGCGCACGGTCGAGTCCTACTCCGAGCAGATCGCCAACCAGTGGGTCGTCCCGGTCGCGGGTTACCGGCTGACGGCACGTTTCGGCCAGTCCAGCGGGCTCTGGTCCAGCGGGAGCCACACCGGCCTCGATCTGGCCGGTCCCTCCGGATCCACGATCATCGCGGCCGCGAGCGGCACCGTGAAGTCGGCGGGCTATGAGGGCGCCTACGGCAACAAGACCGTCATCGTGCTCGACGACGGCACCGAGACGGAGATGTGGTACGCCCACCAGAGCCGGATCACCGTCGAGGCGGGTCAGACCGTCCGCGCCGGTGATGTCATCGGCTACACCGGATCGACCGGCAATGTGACCGGCCCGCACCTCCACCTCGAGGTCCGTCCCGGTGGTGGCGATCCGATCGATCCCATGACGGCCTTCGCCGACCACAGCGTCACACTCTGAGTCAGCCCAATCGGTCGCGCAATGTGGCGGCACCGGGGCCAGTGAGTTCCTCGGCGGCTCCCCGGCGTCCGACCAGCGCCATCAGCACCGCTTCGCCGGGACCACGGGCCTCCGGTCCGCGCCCCCACTCCCAGTCGAGGTCCTCGGCCACCAGCCGCACGCCGCGCGCGTGCCAGGCGCCGCGTAAGGGCGGTGCGAGGATCGCGAAGGCCAGGACGCACCGAAGTCGTTCCGGAGGGATCGTCCGCACGAGACCGAGCGGGCGCCGGATGTCCTGGTGATGGATCAGGCCGTCCGCGAGACCCACCCTTCCGCCGAACCGCGAGGTGGCTCCCCGCGGCTCGAGATGCTCACGCAGGAAGGCGATCGACTCGCGCGGGCTCATCCCCCGATACTCCTCGAGGGCGACGTCGTTCAGGCGTCCGAAGGAGTACCCGGCCCGCCGCCAGCGTCCCAGCAGATCCCGCGGGCCGTGCTCCTCGTAGCTGACCATGTGGACCACGACATCGTGCACGGACCACCCGCTGCAGAGACTCGGCGATGACCACTGCTCGGGCGTCAGCGTCTCCAGCAGATCGGCGAGGTCGGCCCGCTCGCAACGAGCCATCTCCAGCACATCCATCTGCTCACCCTGCCAGATCGACAGCGGCCCGGCCGAGGTTCGCAGGAATCAGAGGCTGACGTAGTCCGGATGCTTGGGATCGAGGGCATCGCCGCTCGACGTCCCGGTGACCCGGCGCTTGACCCAGGGCCCGGCGTACTCGCGGACCCAGTCCACATTCGCCGAGCGGCGCTCCGCACGTGACAGCGGAGGATGCTCGACAAGGGGCAGCGGCTCCAGGTCGTGCGGCACGCCGAGCGCGTCCAGGACCGCCATCGCCATGCGCTGATGACCCGCGCTGGACATATGCATCCGGTCGATATCCCACAGGCGGTCGTCTCGGTAGTCACGCAGGCGCCAGAAGTCCACCAGGGTCGCCTCGTGCTGCTCGGCCAGTTCGCGGACGAGCTCGTTGTAGATGGCGAAACGTCCCCGCAGCGAGCCGAAGATCGGGAATCCTGCCGGGTCGAAGGCGGTGAACAGCACGAGCCGGGCGCCGGTCGAGGCCAGCTTGCCCAGAGCCGTGTCGTAGAGGCCCATGAGGTCGTCGATGTCGACCTTGGGGCGCAGGATGTCGTTGGCTCCCGCGTAGATGGTCACCAGGTCCGGGGCGAGCTCGATCGCGGGATCGATCTGCTCGGCCACGATCGGGCCGAGCTTACGGCCGCGGATCGCGAGATTGGCGTAGCCGAAGTCATCGGTGCGGGCGGCGAGGACCTCCGCGACCCGGTCCGCCCAGCCGCGGACGCCGTTCGGCCGCGACGGGTCGGCATCGCCGACGCCCTCGGTGAAACTGTCCCCTACTGCCACGTAACGATGAAAAGACACGCCCTCCAGCATAGGACGGGCGGCCAGGTCGGCCCGAAGGCGTCACTCCACCAGGTCGGCGGGAGCGAAGCCGATCGCGAAGGGCTCAGCGACATCGAAGCGGTCGTCGCCGATCACCCGAGCGGTCTGCTGGTAGGCACCGTCCACGAGCCTCCAGGCGGTGATCGACGGCTCCTCCGGGTCCACCACCCAGTAGTGCGCGCAACCGGCGCGCTCCAGGCGCTCCTTCTTCAGCAGTAGGTCAAAGCGCCGAGTGGACGGCGAGAGCACCTCGATCGCCAGCAGCGGAGCCGTCGGAAGGTCCCGCTCGGTGAAGTCATCTCTCGGCGCCACCAGCAGATCGGGCTGGAGGACCGTGTCGGAGGCCAGCACCACATCGACCGGCGCGAAGAACACCTGTAGCTCTGGCGTCACGGCCGCACGCAGCACGGTGTAGAGCTCTCCCAGGGCGAACTGATGGACGATCCTCGGTGCCGGACTCACGACGAGCACCCCGTCGAGCAGCTCATAGCGATGCCCGTCGTCGGGCATCGCGTCGAGGTCGTCGCGGGTGAACGGACGCCCCCGCGGCAGGCTCAGCATCTCGGCGGCCATGACACTCATGATAGGTCCTCTCCTCGTCCATGTCCCACAGTCAACGTCTGCGGGACGCCCTCGCCAAGGCCCCGAGGAAGACCTGTGGAGAACGTCGCCGATGCCGGAACCTGTGGAGAAGGTCAGCGGCGGGGCAGGGTCGAGGATCCGCCGTAGAGCACGGTCAGCAGCTTCGCGAACAGACCCTCGGTCTTGCGGTCCCGGTCGAAGGTCGTGAGTGCCAGCGGCGGCTTCATCCGCTGCACCGTGATCGCCTTCGGGTAAGTGAACTCGCGCAGCCCGTCGGGTCCGTGGATGCGGCCGAAGCCCGACTCCCCCACGCCTCCGAACGGGAGCGTGGGAACGGCGGCGAAGGAGATCACCGAGTTGACCGAGGTCATCCCCGATCTGATGCGAAGCGCGATGCTCTCGGCGTTCTTGCGACCGAAGACCGCTCCGGCGAGCCCGTAGGCCGTCGCGTTGGTGCGGTCCACCGCCTCGTCCATCGACGTCACGGGGTTGACGACGAGGGTCGGCCCGAAAGTCTCCTGCGTGACCGCGAGGGAGTCCTCGGGGACGTGGGTGATGATGGTGGGCTGCACATAGCGCTCGCCGACGGCATCGTCACCGCCGAGCACCACGGTGCCCCCGCGGGCGATCGCGTCCTCGATGTGCTCGCGGATGATGCCGAGCTGCGAGGGCATCGTGGCCGGACCGTACAGGCCTCCGTCGTCGTACCCCGGGCGCACCGCCCGCGCGCGATCCAGCAGCTCGTCCATGAAGGGGTCGAAGACGCGTTCATGGACATAGACGCGCTCGGTGCCGATGCAGGTCTGACCGGCATTCGACATGCCACCCCACAAGGCCGCCTCGGCCGCCGCGGACAGGTCGGCGTCCTCGTCGACGATGAGAGCGTCCTTGCCGCCGGCCTCGATCACCACGGGTGTCAGAGTCTCGGCGCATGCGGCCATGACCTTGCGACCCGTGGCGGCCGAGCCGGTGAACGCGAGCTTGTCCACCCCCGATCGGCACAGCGCGTTGCCGGTCTCACCGAAGCCCGTCACGAGCTGCAGCACGGGTGCTCCCTGGGCCACCTCGGTGAAGGTGTCGACGAGCCATCGCCCGACGCCCGGGGTGTACTCGCTGGGCTTGAACACGACGGCATTGCCCGCCGCGAGGGCGTAGGCGATCGAGCCCATCGGCGTGAACACCGGATAGTTCCAGGGACCGATCACCCCGACGACCCCCAGCGGCTTGTACTCGACCGTCGAGACCTGATTGGCCATCAGCAGTCCCGAGCCGACCTTCTGGCGTCCGAGCACCTTCGGCGCGTGCTTGGCCGCCCAGTCGATGTGGTCGACGGCGAGGCCCGCCTCGAGCAGAGCGTCGCCGTGCGGCTTGCCCGTCTCCCGGTGGACGAGGTCGGCGATCTGCTCGATCCGGCGGGTGAGCACGCTGCGCCACTGCAACAGCAGCTCCCGCCGGCCGGCGAAGCCGATCTCGTCCCACCACGCCGCGGCGTGCTGGGCAAGGGCGACCGTCTCGCGCACCTGCTCGTCCGAATCGATGGGGTAGGTGCCGACGACGTCCCCCGTCGCGGGATTCAGCGAATCGAAGGTCTCGCTGGTGTGCTCGCTCATGTACCACTCCTGATGAGGTCGGCCGCCTTCTCGGCGATCATGACGGTGGGGGCATGGGTGTTGCCACGCACGACGCGGGGCATGACGGAGGCGTCGACCACCCGCAGACCCTCCACTCCGTTGACCCGGAGCCGCGGGTCGACCACGCTGTCGCCGCCCGAGCCCATCGCACAGGTGGACGTCGGGTGGTAGAGCGTCTGGCCGAGCCGGGCGATCACCTCGATGAGATCGTCATCGGACGGGGCGGTGGTCGAGGGCTCGACCGGCGCCCGCAGGTATCGCGCGAGCGGGCCCTGCCAGACGATATCGAGGACCCGCCGGAACCCTCCCACCATCGCGTCAAGGTCCCGGCGGTCGGTGAAGTAGCCGGGATCGATCTCCGGATGCCAGTGCGGATCTGCCGATCGCAGCCGCAGCCGGCCACGGCTGTGGATGTCGACGAGGGTCGGCGCGACGGTGACCATGCGGCGGACCGGCTCGTGGATGCCGTTGTGATAGAAGCCTGTCGGCGCGAGGTGGATCTGGATATCGGGGTGCTCCAGCCCCTCGTGGCTGGCGAAGAAGGCTCCCGCCTCGCCCACGTTGGAGACCAGCGGTCCGCGGCGTGTGGTCTGCCAGCGCGCGAGATTGCCGAGGGTCTGCGCCTCGGCGAGGTCGCTCGTGTCCTGGGTCTCGATGAGCGTCCCCGCCACCGGATGATCCTGCAGCCCCTCTCCGACTCCGCGTGAGTCGACGACGACCTCGATATCGTGCTCGCGCAGATGGTCGCCCGGACCGATGCCCGAGAGCATGAGCACCTGGGGGCTGTTGATCGCCCCGCCGCACAGGAGCACCTCGGCCTCGGCGCGTACCCGTTCGGTGACGCCGAAGCGCTCGTACTCGACACCGGTGGCTCGCGGACCCGCGCCGTCGATCAGGATGCGCGTCACGAAGGCCTCGGTGCGGATCGTCAGGTTCCGCCGTGGCCGGGCGGGACGGATGTAGGCGTCGGCGACCGACCAGCGTCGGCCCCGGTGGTGCGTGACCTGGTACTGACCGGCTCCGTCCTGGGTCGCGCCGTTGAAGTCCTCGGTGCGCGCAAGACCCGCCCGCGCGGCCGACTCGACGAAGGCCTCGCTCAGTTCGTGCGTGAAGCGCCGGTCCTCGACCCGCAGCGGACCGCTGGTGCCGTGGAAGGGACCGGACAGCCGGGCATTGGACTCGCTGCGCACGAAGTACGGCAGCACGTCCTCGTAACCCCAGCCCTCGGCGCCGAAGTCGTCGCGCCAGCCGTCGTAGTCGGCGCGGTTGCCGCGGATGTAGATCATCGCGTTCATCGACGAGCATCCGCCGAGGGCCTTCATCCGCGGCCAGTCCGCGCGACGCCCGGCCAGGTGCTCTTGGGGTGTCGTCCAGTAGTTCCAGTCCCAGCGCGTCTTGAACAGGGACGAGAATCCGGCGGGGATCCGGATCATGTCGTCATCGTCCTCGGGCCCCGCCTCGAGCAGCAGCACGCGAACCGTCGGGTCCTCGGTGAGCCGCGCGGCGAGCACACCCCCGGCGCTCCCCGACCCCACGACGATGTAGTCGAAGGTCTCCTCTGCCATCACGGCTCCTCACTCGTCAACGGTGAAGTTCACCGTAGACGGGAGTGATCCGTGACACAAGCAGTGTCACGGTCGGGATGGTCAGCGGCGCAGCTCGGCCAGCTCGAAGGTCACGTCGAGGGGTTCGGCGACGGTCACCCGTTCCCCGTGGGTCCACGTGCCGGTCTCGGTATAGACATCATCACCCCGCTGGAGGGCGTAGGCGGTGAGTACCAGTCGCGGCTCGGTCTCGATCCTCCAGTAGCCCCCGATGCCGGCCGCGGCGTACTGAGCGGGCTTGAGGACGCGATCGGTCGTGACCGAGCTCGGGGAGACGATCTCGACGGCCAGGACGATGTCCTGCGGTGTCAAGGCCGGCCCGTCCCACAGGTCGACACCCGGTGCGACGACCAGCACATCGGGCTGGCGACTGTTGTGCGGATCGACGATCACATCGCTCGCCGCGACCACCCGCCCGGCGAATCCCAGCCGGTCGAGCAACGCCACCAGCCGCGCGGACACCAGTTGATGACGAGGAGTGGGAGCGGAACTCACGACGAACTTCCCGTCGACCAGCTCCACCGGCACCGTCGACTCCGGAAGATCGTCGACCGTCCACGGCCCCGGACCTGCGGGCAGCACCACCGACATCGCGCACCTCCTCGTCTCCTGGCCAGTATCCCACGCGTGAACCCCACGCAACCAGCTTCGGAGGACCCGGGAGACCTGTCCATCGCCCGTCGCGCCACCTGTGGACAACGCCTTCGTCCCGCGGGCAGGGTGGGAGCCATGCGGGCTCCCGTTCTCCGGCGACGGGCGGCGGCGGTGATCGTCGCCGCCGTCACGGTGGGCGTGTTCTCAGGGTGCTGCGCGGCGATCGCCTATGCGGGCGAGGTCCGCATCGAGGCCCCTGCTGGGACCTTCGACGAGGTGACGGAGATTCGTCTCCGCCTCTGCCCACCGGGGTGTGAGGAGCCAGCGTCGGTGGAGCTGCATCGCGTCGCACGCGACTCCTTCATCGACGCCGAATGCCGTGATCCCACGAAATGCCAGGCGCATCGCCTCGATCGCGAGGGGTCGATCGCGCTATCGATCGTGGCCACGGAGCACGAGCCGCTGGACTACGAGATAGCGCTGATCCATACCGACGGCACCCGGCGCACCGAGGCGGGAACCGCCGCCAGCGAGAAGCGGACGATAGGTTTCCCGTGTCCCCAGCGAGTCACCGATGCGGTGATCGACCTCGCCTGACTCTGTCGCTGCCGCGGATTCTGTGGACAACACCTTCGCCCCGCGGGCAGGGTGGAACCCATGCCTTCGCTCCGATTCCGGCGTCTCACCGTGTCGACGGCGCTCGTCGTGACGGCGCTCGTCTCCGGCTCGGGCTGCATCGGCTGCGCATGGACCGGTCATACCGGCGAGGTCCGCATCGAGACGACGACAGGAGCATTCGCCGGGGTGCTCGCCATCCGGGTGGAGTTGCGCGATGACGACGATGACGAGCCCCAGGTGTTCGATCTGCGCCGCGTGGCCGCAGGCACCTTCGTGCCGGCCTCCTGCGAGGACCCGACCGAGTGCGAGGACTACCGGGTTCGCGAGGATGGATCTCTCCCGATCCCCACGGACGGGTACCGGACTCTGACCTACGAGCTGGAGCTCGTCGACGTCGACGGCACCGACCGCACCCAGTCCGGCACCACGCGCCGTGAGGAACGGACCCTCGGTGATTTCCCTTGCCGCGAGCAGGTCACCGATGCGGTGATCGAGCTGGCCTGACCCTGGATCATCCACAGCCGGCAGGTGTCGCCGAGTTCATCCACAGCCGGTCGCATCGCCCTTCCACCTCGTCGGCGGGCCTGCCTAGTGTCGGCCTCAGTACTGGTGCCGAGGCCGACGTGTCGGTCAGAATGAGGAGATGAGCGCTGTGAACGACCCCCAGGTATGGACCCTCATCGGCGTCTTCACCACGATCATGCTCGGTGCCATGACCCTCATGACCGTCCAGATCAACCGCACCATCGCCGCGTCCATCAACGGCCTGCGTGGCGAGATGATCGGCCGGATCGACGGTGTCCACCACCGCATCGACGGCCTACACGGCGAGATGAACGCCCGCTTCGACACCATGGACACCAAGTTCGAGCACCTCGACCGCGACGTCACCGCCCTCAGCCGGCACATCTGGAGAGACACCACCGGCGATTGACACGCGATCAGGCCCGCCCGAAGCGCGCCTCAGGTCGCAGCAGGGCCGGGACCTCGCCGTCCAGCACGGTAGCCGCCAGCTCCCGGCCGAGGGCGGGAGCGTGCTTGAACAGATTGTGTCCCGCGAGGAACGCGATGTCCCCGGCGGTCCAGACCGCGACGCCATCATCGCCCCAGGGAAGACGGGTCGCCCAGCAGTGCACGTAACCGACCGGATCGGGATCGAGGCCGGGAAGGGCCCGCTTCACGTAAGCGATCACCCGCTCGACATGCGCCGCGAGACCGTCCGGGGCCAGCATCGCGCCGTCCTCGGCCGTCGGCACGTCCTCGGCGAGACCCACGCCGTAGGCCGAGCGATCCGGATAGGCGGCCGCGTAGACGCCCGCCTCCCCGAAGGCACCGCTCGTGTCCTGAAGGGTCGCGAGCGATCCGACGGGCGAGCGCGGCGCGAACGAGACCCGTACGTGAGCGCGAGTCTCCACCGGCAGCGAGAGCCCCGCACCGCGGGCCAGCGCCTGCGTGCCCCGCCCTGCTGCCACGACGGCGGCATCGTGGCTCCGGCAGCCGTTCGCGGTGCGCACCTCCGCCCCTCCGCCGGCCAGCGGACGCACGCTCAGCACCACATCGCCCACCAAACCGTCACCCACCGCGGACGTCAGCGACGAGATCACCCGGATGGTGTCGATCGATCCACCGGACCTGTCCGCCAGACCAGGACCCTCGTAGGCCGCGAGCACGGGAAGCCGTTCTGCAAGGATTCTCGCGTCCGCGACCGATGCCTCGATGCCCTCGCGCTCGGCCAAGGCGGAGAGCATCGAGGGTGCGCCGGGGCCCAGCGCGAGAGCACCGTCCGCAGCGATCAACGGCGCCCCGAACTCGTCCTCCCAGCGCCGCCACGCCTTTCGAGACTCCACCGCATAGTCGATCATGCGCGGGTCGGCGTGGGCATGCCGGAAGATGCGCGAGGAACCGGCCGACTGGCCGTGTCCCGGCCGCCCCGACTCGTAGACCGTGACCGACGCACCGCGCCGTCGTAGCTCGTGGGCGGCGGCGAGGCCGACGATCCCGGCCCCGATCACCGCAATATCGGGTGAACCCATGCCCCGACGTTAACCGCTCCGCCGTTACTTCGGCGTCAGGGCGTCATCCTGTCCAGAGCTTCGTGCGCCGAGCGCACGCAGGCCTCGGCGAGTGCTCGGCGATCCTCCCGGGACACCGGCACCTCCAGGACACGGACACCGCGAGCCTCCTGTGTCAGCGCGGCCGGCAGCGCGGCGGCGCTGACACGCTCGTAAGCGATGCCGTACCCGGCGCACAGCTCCGCGATACGGGCGCCGGTCGGGGTGGCGTAGACACGTTCGAAGGCGACGGCGTAGTCCGCGGAGCCTTGTTCGAGGGTCGCGAAGATGCTGCCCCCGTCGTCGGAGACCACCACGATCGTCAGGTCCGGGCGGGGCTCAGCCGGACCGATCAACAACCCGTTGCTGCCGTGCAGGAAGGTGAGGTCGCCGACCACCCCCAGTGCCTTCCGGTCCGGCCGCGCGAGCGCTGCACCGATCGCAGTGGACAGGGCGCCATCGATACCCGCCAGGCCGCGATTCGCGAGCACCCGACGGGGCGGCCGGGCTGGATCGCCGACGAGGTCCAGGTCGCGTACCGGATTGGAGGAGCCGATGAACAGCAGTCCGTCGGCGGCCGCGCTCCACGCCGCCTGGGCGATATCGAAGACCTCGGCGGAGGGGAGACCGGCGCGGACTCTCCTGTCGGCCTCCTGCCATGCGTCCAGCCAGTCGTCGGCCGGTCGTCCGATCGTCTCGACGGACTCGACGAAGGTCACTCGTTCGCCCGCGGGGACCGGGAAGGTCGACTGATCGCCGACATGCACGATGTCCACATCCGAGCGGCTCAGCAGAGCCGTCACGGATCGCGAGAGCGTCGCGTGCCCGAAGGACACCACCCGCTCGATGCGCGGAGCGAAGTGGTCGAGCAGGAGTCGATACGTCGCGATGGCCGATTCCCCACGCCGCGCTCCGGAGCTGGGATCGGCCAGGAGCGGCCAGCCACCGCTCTCGGCGAGAAGCGCTGCGCCGTCGCCGGCCCCGTCGCCGGCGAGGACGACCGTCCGGGGCCCGGGATCCACCACCGTGACCGCCGGCGCGGGTGTCTCGACGCTCCGGCGGAGGGTGGTGAACCGCCATTGCATCGGCTCGATGAGCGGTTGGTCGAGCTCGAGGTTGAGATGACAGGGTCCATCCTCGCCCCAGCCGACGGCCAGTTCGGCGACTCCCTCGACGAACCGGATGTGGGGGAAGATCCGACGCTGGTCGGTGGTCTGATTGGCTCCGGTGCCTCGCAGACGGCCGGGGCGATCGGCTGTCACCGCGAGGACGGGCGCACTCGCGTGGAGCGCCTCCAGTAACGCCGGGTGCAGATTGGCGACCGCCGTTCCCGAGGTCGTGACCACCGGTACCGGGAGTCCGGTCGCCTTCGCCAGCCCGAGCGCGAGGAACCCGGCCTCGCGCTCGTCGACACGCACGTGCAGCCGAAGGAGGCCCTGCTCATCGGCAGCGTGCAGCGCCAGCGCGAGAGGCCCCGAACGTGAGCCGGGAGCCAGAACGGCCTCCGTCGTGCCGCGGGCGAGCAGCTCGTCCACGAGATCACGCGCGATGTCGACCGCTCGCGGCGATGTCATTCCTCGAGCTCCTCGCGCACGGCCTCGAGACGCAGCTGCCACCGTTCGTCGATGTCCTCGGGCGCGGCGACGCGGGCGAAGGCTCGCTCGTCGAGTTCGGGTCGGATGACCGGCAGGCAGCCGTCGACCGGGTGCAACGGTTCCGTCACGACGTCACCGGCCAGCAGCGAGGTCGTGGCGAGACCGCAGGCGAAAGGCAGGTCCGGTAGCGCGGCCGCGAGCGCGATCCCCGCCGCCAGTCCGATGGAGGTCTCGACGGCGCTGGACACCACGACAGGCATGTCGATCTGCTCGGCGATCCGATAGCAGGCGTGGATGCCGCCGAGCGGCTGCACCTTCAGGACGGCGATATCCGCGGCCTCCAGGTCGCGGACGCGGAACGGGTCGCCGGATCGGCGGATCGACTCGTCCGCGGCGATCGGGACCTCGACCTTCTTGCGCACCTCGGCGAGCTCCTTGGCGGTGGCGCAGGGCTGCTCGACGTACTCGAGTCCGCGCGCCGCCTTGTCGAGCTTGCGGATCGCCTTGACCGCTTCGCCCACCTCCCAGCCGCCGTTGGCGTCGATGCGCAGGTGGCCGCCGAGTGGCAGCGCGTCGCGCACCGCCTCCACTCGGGCGATGTCGTCGGCCAGGCACTGGCCCCCTTCGGCGACCTTGACCTTCGCGGTCCGGCAGGTGCTGCCGAGCACGATGCGGGCCGCGTGGTCGGGGTCGACGGCCGGCACGGTGATGTTGACGGGCACCCGGTCGCGGACCCGATCGGGCCAGGGACGATTGGCCGAGTCGAGCGCCGCCTGGTACCAGGGGACGCACTCCACGGCGCTGTAGTCGAGGAACGGACTGAACTCCGCCCAGCCGACCTCACCGCGCACGACCATCCCCTCGCGGCGGTTCACTCCGCGAAAGGTCGTCGGCATGGTGATCGTGAAGGTCCGAAACTGCACCCGACGACCATAGCGAGTTCCCGCTACGGTGATAGACATGGCTGCCATTGCGATCGTCGGAGGTCACGGAAAGATCTCCCGCCACCTGATTCCCTTGCTCGTCGATGCCGGGCACACGCCGGTCGCGCTGATCCGCGACCCACAACAGGCCGATGACCTGACCCCGCTGGGCGCGCGCTCGCGCCTGCTCGACATCGAGAATGCCGAGACCGATGACTTCGCGCAGGCCTTCGAGGGCTGCGCGGCGGTCGTGTTCGCCGCCGGCGGCGGCCCCGACGGCAATATCGAGCGCAAGAAGAGTGTCGATCTGGGCGGGTCGCTGAAGTCGATCGAGGCCGCGCAGAAGGTCGGCATCGATCGATTCCTCCAGGTCTCCGCCATCGGCATCGACGAGGACCCGCCGGAGGACTCCGGCGATGTCTGGAAGGCCTACGTCCAGGCCAAGCGCGACGCCGATGCCGCGCTGCGGGCGAGCTCGCTGCGCTGGACCATCATCCGACCCGGTGCCCTCACCGATGACGAGCCGACCGGGCGCGTGCTCCTGGGCCCGCAGGTCGAGCGGGGTGAGATCCCCCGCGCCGACGTGGCCGCTGTGCTCGCCGCCGTGCTCGACGACAACCGCACCTCGGGTCGTCAGTGGGAACTGGTGAGCGGGCCGGGCTCGATCCACGAGGCGGTCACCGCGGCCCTCTCCAGCTGAGCGCCCGCCAGGCCCCTCAGGACGCGGCGTCCTGAGGGGCCGGACGGCGGACGAAGAGGCACACCACGATCAGCACCAGCGACAGCGCACCGGCCACCCGGAAGGCCGCGACGACACCGTCGGCGACCGCCTGGGGATCCTCCAGGCCGCCCGAATCTCCGCCGGTCGCCACGACCGACATGATCGAGACCAGCATCGCGGCTCCCGCCGCGCCGGCGACCTGCTGGAACGTGCCCAGCGTCGCCGACCCGTGCGAGTAGAGCGGAGCCGGCACAGATCCCAGTCCGCTGGTCATGACCGGCGTGAAGGTGGCGGCCAGACCGACGTTGATCGCGATCTGGGAGACCATCAGCCACCACATCGGGGTGTCGACGCCGACCGTCGTCAGCATCCAGATGCCGATGGCGACCAGGATCGTGCCGGGCAGGGTGAGCGGTCGCGGTCCGTAGGCGTCGTAGAGACGTCCGACGATCGGACCCGCCAAGCCCATCAGGATGCCGCCGGGCAGCGTGAGCAGGCCCGTCTGCGCGGCGCTGAGGCCGAGGGACTGCTGCGCGAAGTACGGCACCAGGATGATGGCGCCCATGAGGGTCGCGAAGCCCACCGTCATCGCGATCATCGCGATGGTGAACTGGCTGGAGCCGAAGACTCGCAGATCGAGGAGGGCGCGGTTCTCGCGAGAGACCGCGATCTGCCGCACGACGAAGGCGATCACCGCGATGACGCCGACGGTCAGCGCGAGCCACACGGGCACGGGTCCGCCGCCGGAGGACTTGCCGAGTGCCGAGAGCCCGTAGACGACGCCACCGAAACCGACGATCGCGAGCGGGATCGAGAGCAGGTCGACCCGCTTGTCCGAGCGCTCGCCGACCTCCACGACATAGCGGGCACCGAGCACGAGCGCGAGCACGGCGATCGGCGCCACCAGGCCGAAGATCCAGCGCCAGCCGAAGTGATCGAGGATCACGCCCGACACCGTCGGGCCGAGCGCGGGCGCGACGGAGATGACGATGGTGATGTTGCCCATCATGACGCCGCGGCGCTCGACCGGGACGATCGTGAGGATCGTCGTCATCAGCAACGGCATCATGATCGCGGTGCCGGAGGCCTGGATCACCCGCGCCACCAGCAGCACCGCGAACCCGGGCGCGAAGAAGGCGACCACGGTGCCGGCGGTGAAGAGTCCCATCGCGGTGATGAACAGCGTCCGGGTGCCGATCCGCTCGATGAGGAATCCGGTGAGCGGGATGATGACGCCCATCGTCAGCAGGAAGGCCGTCGTCAGCCACTGCCCGACGCTCGGCTCGACCCCGAGATCCTCCTGCAGGACCGGCAGGGCGACGCTCATGACGGTCTCGTTGAGGATCACCACGAAGCTCGCGACCAGCAGCACGCCGATGAGGATCAGGTGCTCGCGGGCGAGCTTGGGGGCGGCCTGGGAGGCGGGCGCGGACATCGAGGAACCCCGTTCAACTGGATGGGAGACGAAAGAAGCCGGCGCAAGGCCGACCTTCCTACGATACTCCCCCGGTCAAGCGCCTCGGGCGGCGATCTCCTTCACGGCCAGCCGGTCGAGCTTGCCCCCGGGCAGCAGCGGCAGGGCTTCGACGATCACGCGCTCACGCGGCGCCCAGGACCGTGGATGCCCGGCCGCCTCGACGGCATCGCGCAGCTCCTGGAGCCCCGCCGACCCCACCACGACCGCGACGACCTTCGTGCCCCACTCGTCATCGGGGACCCCGGTCACGACGACATCCACGACACCGGAAACGCCTCGCACTGCCTCGGTGACCGCGGGAAGCGGGACGTTGACACCACCGGACACGACGATCTCATCGGCTCTACCGATGATCCGCAGGCGGCCGTCGGTGATCTCACCGAGGTCGGCGGTGGTGAACCACTCACCGACGCGCCTCGCGTCGCCGTAGCCGTCGAAGAGCATCGGCCCGGCGAGTTCCACGCGGCCGTCGGAGGAGATCCGCATCCGGGCTCCTTCGAGCGGGACGCCGTCGTAGACGCACCCGCCGGCCGTCTCGCTCATGCCGTAGGTGCGCACGATGCGGATGCCGAGCGTGTCCGCGCGGCGCACCAGATCGGCCGGCGCGGCAGCACCTCCGAGCAGGACGGCATCGAGGCCGGCGAGCGCCGCCGCCTCATCGGAGGCGAGCAGACGGAACAGCTGAGTGGGCACGAACGAGGCGTAGCGTCGTCCCCCGGTCATGGCCTCGATCGCGAGCGGGATCGACGCGTGGTCCTCGGCGATCACCGGTTCCTGGCCGGCGAGGATCGAGCGGACGAGCACCTGCAGTCCGCCCACGGCGGTCGGCGGCAATGCGCTGATCCACTGACCTGGGCCGCCCAGGCGCTCCAGACTGGCACGGGCCGAAGCGACGACCGCCGCGTGTGAAAGCGTCACGTCCTTCGGGGTTCCCGTGCTCCCGGAGGTCCGCACCACGATCGAGTCGCCGCCATCGCGCACCCACTCGGCCAACAGCGGATAGATCTCACGGGTCGTGCCGGACACGGGGCGCAGGGAGGCGTTCATCCCGACCCAGCCTAGGACCCACCCAGCAGCGGTAGCCCAGCAACGTTTCGCGGCTTCCAGCGGTACGTCCTCAACCTCATGAACCCGGCGTGACGTTGACCGCCTACCTCCACGCTCGAGGTGCCGTTGATGAGCTACCGCCGCCAGGCACGGGATACCTGGCGGCCGGTGGCCCGCACAGTGGCAGACTCTGGCGGGTGAGTTCCTCCCCCAGCACCGTCCAGTTGTGGATCGAAGGCGCGCGTCCCCGGACGCTGCCCGCAGCCGTCGCGCCGGTCCTCGCCGGCACCGGAGTCGCGGTCCACGCCGACGGCTTCGTGTGGTGGAAGGCGCTCCTGGCGCTGGGCGTGAGCCTGGCCCTGCAGATCGGCGTCAACTACGCGAACGACTACTCCGACGGCGTCCGCGGCACCGACGCCGAGCGCGTGGGCCCGTTGCGACTGGTCGGATCCGGACACGTCGCGCCGGGCAAGGTCAAGGCGGCAGCGCTCGGCTTCCTGGCGCTCGGCGGCGTCCTCGGCATCGCCCTCGCTGCCACGACCACCTGGTGGCTGCTGCTCGTCGGCGCCGCGGCCATCGCCGCCGCGTGGACGTACACCGGCGGCTCGAATCCCTATGGTTACCGCGCGCTCGGCGAGGTCAGCGTCTTCCTGTTCTTCGGTCTCGTCGCGGTCATCGGCACCGCCTATGTGCAGACCGAGCAGATCGATCAGGCGAGCACCGCCGCGGCCATCGGCATCGGAGCGCTCGCCTGCGCGATCCTGGTCGCCAACAATCTGCGCGACATCCCCACCGACCGGGAGGTCGGCAAGCGCACCCTCGCCGTCGTCCTCGGCGACCGCGGGTCGCGGCGCTTCTACACGCTGCTGATCGTCATCGCGGCTGCCGCCGCCGTGTGGTGCGCGGCGGTGACGACGTGGTGGGCGCTCCTCGCGTTCGCCAGCGCACCGCTGGCCGCCCGCGCGGTGCGGGTGATCGGCTCGGGGGCCACCGGACGCGAGCTGATCGCTGTTCTACGCGACTCCGGCCTGCTCGAACTCGTCTACGCCATCGGCCTGGCCGCGGGCCTGGTCATCGGCTCGCTCTGACGCCTGGGCGCGGTCGGCGGTAGCCTGTCAACCCCATACCGGCCCCATAATGTTCATGGCCTACCGCCACCGCGGGCGTAAGGTTGATGGCCTACCGCCACCGCGGGCGAGGGCTCACGGCAGCGTGAGCGTGCCGGTCGCCGTGTAGCTGTCCAGTGCTGCGGCGTAGGGGGCGGTGTCGATATCGCGATCGGCGAGCCAGACATCGTCGAAATAGGTATGCGTGTACCGCTCCCCGCCGTCGCAGAGCAGGGTCACGATCGAGCCGGTCTCCCCCGCGGCTCGCATCCTCTCGGCGATCTGCAGCGCCGCCCACACGTTCGTGCCGGTCGATCCGCCCACCAGACGGCCGAGGCGAGCGGACACCCACCGCGTCGTGGCGATCGAGGCCGCATCGGGCACTCGCATCATGTCGTCGACGACCCCGCCGACGAAGGACGGCTCGACGCGCATCCGTCCGATCCCCTCGATACGGCCCGGCACACCCGTGACGACATCGGATGAGTCGGTGTCCCAGCCCTCCAGGAAGGCCGAGTTCTCCGGATCGGCGACCAGCAGCCGGGTGGCGTGGCGGCGGTAGCGGATGAAGCGGCCGATCGTGGCCGAGGTTCCGCCCGTGCCCGCGCTGACCACGACCCAGGACGGGATCGGATGGGGTTCGGCGGCCATCTGCGCGTAGATCGACTCGGCGATGTTGTTGTTGCCGCGCCAGTCGGTGGCACGCTCGGCATAGGTGAACTGGTCCATATAGTGCCCGTCGCACTCGCGCGCGAGCCGGCGCGCCTCGTCGTAGACCGTCGAAGGGTCGTCGACGAGATGGCAGCGGCCGCCCTCGAACTCGATCAGGGCGATCTTCTCGGTGCTCGTGGTGGCCGGCATGACCGCGACGAAGGGCAGCCCGATGAGCCGCGCGAAGTGCGCCTCGCTGACGGCCGTCGAGCCGCTGGACGCCTCGATGATCGTCGAGTCCGGGCGCAGCCAGCCGTTGCACAGCGCGTAGAGGAAGAGCGAGCGGGCGAGCCGGTGCTTCAGGCTGCCCGTGGGATGGACGGACTCATCCTTGAGGTAGAGGTCGATGCCGGGCGTCGGGAGCGCGAAGGTGTGCAGATGCGTGTCCGCGCTGCGGTTCGCATCGGCCTCGACCCGGCCGATCGCGGTGTCGATCCAGTCGCGCAGCTCAGTCGACGTCTTCGGCACGCCGCGACTCCTCGATGCGCTGGTTGATCGACGACGCCCGCGACTCCAACCGGGCCGCGAGGGCGTCGCGCAGCGGAGCCAGCGCGAACAGTGAGATGACCGAGGAGACCACCAGCGCGACGATGAGCACCCACAGATTGAGGAATGTCAATCCGTCGATCCACAGGCTCGCGATGAGCCAGGTCGCCAGGTAGCAGCTGATGAAGACGCCGAGGCGCGCGAAGGTGTACAACCAGAATGCCTTCATGGCCCGAACTCTACGGGGGTCCGAGTAGTCTCGGGTCCATGGGCAAGGCGCTGCTGGTCGTGGTCGGGGTCGTTCTGCTGGTCTACGCGCTCTTCGACCTGCTGGCCGCCCCGAAGGCTCGCGTCCAGCACCTGCCCAAGCTCGCCTGGGTGGCCGTGATCGTGCTGCTCCCGTACGCCGGAGCCCTGCTCTGGATCTTCTTCGGCCAGGCCCGCCAGCGTCCCTCGTCCGGACCCCGCAACTGGCGCCCCCGTGGACCCCGCGGTCCCGACGACGACCCGGACTACCTCCGCGGCCTCTGAGCCTCCCCTGTCGGACGACTTTCGCCGGGGTGTAGCCCCTGAGAAGGCTCTCCAGGGCCACACCCCGGCACACGTCGGTCCCAGACCGGTCCTGGGAGTATCCCGGGGCCGATCTCACCGAGCGAGAAGATCAGCCGAAGCCGCCACGATGTGGCCGGTTGTGGCCCGTTCGACCGTCGCCCAACGGGCCACAACCGGCCACATCTCGGAGGGGGCGCGGAGGACCTACTTGGCGTAGGAGTGCAGGCCGGAGCCGAAGAGGTTGACGCCGTAGTAGCTGAACAGGAAGGTCACGAAGCCGATGAGGCAGAAGTAGGCCGCGCGGCGTCCCTTCCAGCCAGCGGTCGCCCGGGCGTGCAGGTAGCCGGCGTAGACCACCCAGGTGATGAACGCCCACACCTCCTTGGGGTCCCAGCCCCAGTAACGTCCCCAGGCGTAGTGCGCCCAGATGGGCCCGGCGATGAGCGCGCCGAAGGTCCACAACGGGAAGGCCATCGCGTTGACCCGGTAGGCGATCTTGTCCATCACGGCCGCCGCCGGGAAGCGCCGGAGCACCGGGCCGACCGTGCCCTTCGCCTCGGCCCTCGCGCGGATGAGGTACAGCACCGAGGCTGCGGCACCGACCAGGAAGAAGGCTCCGGCAAGCACCACGGCACCGACGTGGATGATGAACCAGTGCGAGTCCAGGGCGGGCACCAGCGGGCCGGCCGGGACATAGGTCGACAGCGACATGCCGAGCACCACCAGGCCGAAGGCCACCACGATGCCGCCGGCCCACTGCACCTGGTACTTCCACACCAGCACGAGATAGATGACCAGCGCGATCGTGATGCCCATCAGACCGAACTCGTACATATTGCCCCAGGGCACCCGCTCGGCCGCCAGCCCGCGAGTGACGACGCTGACGATCATGAGCGCCGTCGCGAGGACGGTCAGCACGAGACCGATCCTGGAGAAGCGATCCGTCACCGGCTCGACATCGGACTCCTCGGCGACCGGGGAGGCTGCGCCGGCGGAGCCCGCCATAGCCGGAGCATTCGCCTCGACCTTGCGGGCGAACGCCCACTCGGCGACATAGGCCAGGAGGGCGAGCCCCAGCACGCAGGTGGCGGCGACGGTCGTGTAGTTCGAGATCTGGGCGAATTGCTCTACGGTCATGTCCGGTTCTCCTGTGCGGATGTCGTCTCACCGAGCTCCTCGCGCAGGCTGGCGAGGAACTCGTCGAGATCGTCCGGTAGCTCGTCACGCGGCACGCGGTCGAGCGCGGCGACGTCCACCACTGTAAGCGACCGGCCGTCATCGCCGGTCGTGACCTTCGCCCTGATCCAGGTCCGGCGAGGACGGACCATGAGCGAGGCGATGAGCCCGACCACCCCGACGCTCACGCCCACCAGGGGCAGCATCACCCCGGGTGTCGACGCGATCTGGAAGCGGGCGAAGCGGCGGAGCTCGACGAACTCGATCGTGCCGCCACCGGGCAGCGCCTGCGACTGTCCCGGGCTCAGGCTGATGTTGAGCGGCTCGCCGGCCTCGTCGAGGACCTCCTGCATGCCGTCCTTCTCCAGGACGTACACCGACTGCGGCTCGCCGTCGTCGAGGCCGAGATCGCCGGTCCACATGCGCAGCCCGATCAGCGGGTTGACCGCTCCCGGGTAGATCGTCTCGGAGGCCTGGCCCTCCCCCGTCGACACGGCAGTGGGCAGGAAGAAGCCCTGGAAGCCCAGTTGCGTGGGCTGCGCATCGGGTACCTTGATGACGCCGGAGGACCGGTAGCTCCCGTCCTCGGGCAGGAACACCACGGCGTCCTCGAAGACCACCTCGCCGTCGGCATCGGTCACCCGGACGACCGGGGCGTACCCCTGCCCGGGCAAGAACACCTCGCCGCCGTCGAGCGACAGCGGGTGGTTGACGAAGATCTCGTAGGGCGTGGGCTCGTCACCGGGGCGCTCGGTGTACGTGACATCGGCGCGGAACATCTTGGGAGCGCCGTACTGCGGCTGCTCGGGGTCGGCGTGGAACTCCGCGATCATCCGGTCGAGCCGGAAGCTGAAGGGCGGGAGATCCTCGGGGTCGAACAGCGGGCCGGAATCGAACTCGTTGTATTGGCTGAGCGTGTTGGAGAAGCCATTGCCCTCCGTGACGATCACCGAGCCGCGATAGCCCCAGAGGGCGCCGATCGCGACCCCGATCAGCACGACCACGATGCTGACGTGGAAGACGAGATTGCCGAGCTCGCGGAGGAAGCCCTTCTCGGCTCGCAGTTCGCTGCCCGCATCGTCGTCGACGACATCGATCCGGGCCCGGCCGAGCACGGACCGGCCGGCCTGCATGACCTCGTCGACCGAGGCCGTCGTGGTGAAGCTGCCCGATGCCGGCATCCGCGCGAAGTTACGGGGTGCGCGAGGGGGGCGCGACCGCAACGCTCGCGCGTACACGCCGATGCGCGGGATGATGCAGCCGACGAGCGAGATCATCAGCAGCAGATAGATCGCGCTGAACCACGGCGAGGAGTAGACCGAGAACATCCCGATCGCGTCGAGGATCGGCGCGAGGGTCGGATGATCGGTGAAGAAGATCTGCACGGCCCGGGCGTCGACGCCTCGCTGCGGGATGAAGGATCCGGGGATCGCCGCGACGGCCAGCAGCAGGAGGAGGAACAGGGCCGTGCGCATCGACGTGAGCTGACGCCACATCCACCGCAGGAACTCCCGGGGGGCCAGCTCCGACGCCCGCTGCTGCCGCTTCGCACGCTCGCTCATACGACCACCTGCCAGAAAGAACGACGATAGACAGGTCCCGGCATGAGAAGCCCCATCGCTCGCTCGCTTCGCTCGCTCATACGACCACCTCGAAGTCGGCGGCCCACTGCTGCAGGTGGAAGACCAGCTCGGTCCACAGACCGCTGACCATGAGCAGACCGGTGACGATCAACAACACTCCCCCGATGATGGAGACCGCGCGCTGGTGTCGTTTGACCACGTCGAGCGCTCCCATGAACCGCGCGAAGAACAACGCGGCGATGATGAAGGGCAGGCCGAGGCCGAGCCCGTAGACGAGGGTCAGCAACGCCCCGCGGGACGCCGTCCCCTCGTTCCCCGCGAGGATGAGCACGGCCGAGAGGGTCGGCCCGAGGCACGGCGTCCAGCCGATGCCGAACACGACTCCGAGCAGTGGCGCCGCCAGCAGACCGACCTTGGGCGCCTGACGCATCCTCCATTGACGCTGCAGTCCCGGGATGGCTCCCACGAAGACCAGACCGAGCACGATGAGGACCGCCCCGGCCACGATCGTCAGGGTGTCGCCATAGGGGCGCAGCCGCTGACCGGCCGCCCCGAACAGCGCTCCGCCGGCGACGAACACGGCGGTGAAGCCGAGCACGAACAGGGCCGAGCCGAGGGCGAGACGCCAGCGCTTGCTGGTGCGCAGGTCCTGCACCCCCACGCCCGAGACATAGGAGAGGTAGCCCGGCAACAACGGCAGGACGCAGGGTGAGAAGAACGAGACCAGTCCGGCGAGAGCTGCCACGGGAATCGCCACGATCAGCGATCCGGAGAGGACGGCATCGCCGAACCAGTCGGTCACTGCGTGCTCTTCCGCACGTATTCGATGAGATCGGTCAGCGTGCCCGCGCCCAGCTCGGGGTCGAGGATGCGCACGGCGACTCGGCCCTCGGAGTCAATGATCCACGTGGTGGGGATCGCCTGCGAGGGCAGTGAGTCGGCGAAGGCGAGCTGGTTCTCGCCGCTGTCGTCGACGATGCTCGGATAGGTGATGCCGATCTTGTCGTTGAAGGCGCGGGCCGAGGCGGGCTTGTCCTGGGTCAGCAGTCCGAGGAACTGGACGCTGGAGTCTTCATAGCTCTCGGCGACCTCTTTGAGGATCGGCATCTCCTTGCGGCACGGCGGGCACCAGGATCCCCAGAGGTTGACGACGATGGTCTGCCCGGCGAAGTCCTCGGTGGAGAGCTCCTCACCCTCGAGGTCGAGGCCGCTCAGCGCGGGTGCCGGCTGGCGGTCGCCGGGGTCGATGGTGGTGACGGTGCCGTCACCACTGATGTAGCCGCCTTCGCCGCCCTCCTCGACGCCGCTGCACGCAGTGAGGACGAGCATCGCGGCAACCCCGAGACCGGCTAGGGCGTGTCGCATCAGGCGCCGCCCACGAACTTGCCCTTGAGCACGTCCGGCAACAGGTGACCCGCCGGCTCGCTGTAGTGCAGCGACACGAAGCGGTCGTCCTCGAAGGTCAGCGAGGTCAGGCTCGCGAGCGAGCACTGGCGCTTGCGCGGGTCGTGGGCGAAGCGCGCACGCTCATAGGCACGCCGGGCGATCCAGATCGGCAGCTGGTGCGCGACGATGACGGCCTCGTGGCCGCGGGCCGCCTCGCGGGCATCGTCGATCGCCAGCTCCATGCGCTTGGCGATCTGCTTGTACGGCTCGCCCCAGGAGGGCCGGACGGGGTTCCAGACCAAGAGCCAGTTGCCGGGGCGCTTCAGGGCGCCCGCGCCGACACCGAAGGTCTTGCCCTCGAACTTGTTGGACGCCTCGATGACCCGCTCGTCATCGTGGATCGGCAGATCGAGGATCTCCGCGATCGGGCGCGCCGTCTGCTGGGCGCGCTCGAGCGGTGACGCCACCAGATAGGTGATGTCGCGGTCTTTGAGCGACTCCGCCACCGTCTCGGCCATCTCGTGGCCGAGCTCGGAGAGGTTGTAGCCGGCGAGCCGGCCGTACAGCACGCCGGCGGGATTGTGCACCTCGCCGTGGCGCATCAGGTGAACGGTGGTCCTGGTGGTCATGGTCGGATCGTCCTCGTTCTCGCGGTCACGGGCGGTCGTCGAGCGCGCGGGCCGCGGCACGGGCGGCCGCCGGCAACGCCTCGGACAGTGTAGTCAGGGCGGCGTCGTCGTGAGCCGCCGAGACGAACCAGGTCTCGAAGGCGCTCGGGGGGAGGTAGACGCCCTGGTCGAGCATGCTGGAGAAGAAGGCGGCGAAGGCCGCGGTGTCCTGGCGCTGAGCGCCGGCGAAGTCGGTCACCGGATCGGTGACCCCCCACATCACGCTGAACATGGTTCCGGCCGCTTGGATGACGTGCGGCACCCCGGCGCCGACGAGGGCCTCCCCGACGAGCTCACGGACTCGCAGCGAGGTGGCGAGGAGATCGGTGTAGAGCTCGGGGGTGGCCAGGCGCAGGGTCGTCAAGCCGGCCGTGGTGGCGACGGGATTGCCGGCCAGTGTGCCGGCCTGGTAGACCGGGCCGGCCGGGGCGAGATGCTCCATCAGGTCGCGACGACCGCCGAAGGCGGCGGAGGGGAAGCCGCCGCCCATGACCTTGCCGAAGGTGACCAGGTCGGGCGCCCATCCCTCACGCTGACCGTCGAGCTCCCAGTGGCCCGCGCGCGCCGCGCGGAAGCCGGTCATGACTTCGTCGCTGATGAACAGGGCACCGTGCTCGGACGCGATGCGCGCCAGCGCCGCGTTGAAGCCCGGTGCCGGCGGCACGAGGCCCATGTTGCCCGGCGCCGCTTCGGTGATGATGCAGGCGATCTGGCCGCCGAACTCGGCGAACGCCGCTTGCACCGCGTCGACATCGTTGTACGGCAGCACGATGGTGTCCGCGGTGACATGCGCCGGGACGCCGGGCGTGCCGGGGATGCCGAGCGTGACGACCCCCGATCCGGCCTCGGCCAGCAGCGGATCGACGTGCCCGTGATAGCAGCCGGCGAACTTCACGACGCGGTCTCGTCCGGTGACGCCGCGAGCGAGGCGGATCGCCGACATGGTGGCCTCGGTGCCCGAGGTGACCAGGCGGACGGACTCGACGCTGGTCCGCTCGACGATCTCCTCGGCGAGGGCGACCTCCGGTTCGGCGGGCGTGCCGAACGAGGTCCCGCGTGCCACGGCCTCCTGCACCGCGGCGATGACCTGCGGATGCGCATGGCCCAGCAGCATCGGCCCCCACGAGCCGACGAAGTCGACGTAGCGGTTGCCGTCGACATCGGTGAGCCAGGCACCCTCGCCGGAGGTCATGAAGCGCGGGGTGCCGCCGACGGCCTTGAAGGCGCGGACCGGCGAGTTCACCCCGCCCGGAGAGACGCGACGGGCGCGCTGGAACATATCGGCGGAACGGTCAGTGGGCACCTCGCCATTGTGCCAATTGGCACAAGCGCGGATACCGCAGGCCCGGAGTGGCCGTGACGACCACCACAGCGAGCCGTAACCTCGCGTCCACATCCTCGTTGGGTGGAGTGTCACGCAACTTCGGGTTACCGTGTGAGACGGGTCTCATACGCCCGGGGAGGGAGTCCTGGTGAGTAGTTCATGGCGCACACTGCCGCGCTGGCAGCGCATCGCAGCCGTCGTTCCCGCTGGTCTGCTGGTCGGAGCGACGGCCGTCGCCGTGGCCGGCCCGGGCCTGGCGACCGCCGACAGTGAGTACGGCGCGATCCCGGAGGTGCCCGATACGCCCTTCGAGTCGCCGGCCAGCGTCGAGAAGGCTCCCGCGGGCATCGACCCCAAGGCGGGCGCCGAAGGAACCCTGGACTCCCTCGCCTCCGACGGCATTCCGCAGGTGGCGGCGAACGCCTACCGGCGCGCTGCCGGCCTGCTCAAGCAGGCCGACGCGTCCTGCAATCTCCCGTGGCATCTCGTGGCCGCCATCGGCAGGGTCGAGTCCGATCACGGCCGCGTCAACGGCAACAACCTCGATTCCGACGGCAACGCGCAGCCGGGCATCTACGGCATCCCGCTCAACGGCAAGAACGGCACCGCGCTGATTCGCGACACCGATGACGGCAAGCTCGACAAGGACACCGAGTTCGATCGCGCCATCGGTCCGATGCAGTTCATCCCCACCACCTGGGATGCCGTCGGCATCGACGCCGACCAGGACGGCACCAAGAATCCCCAGAACATCCACGACGCGGCCACGGCCTCGGCGATCTACCTCTGCGCCGGGGACGGCGACCTCTCCGCGCGCGACGACCTCAAGGCGGCCGTCAAGCGGTACAACAACTCCGACGAGTACGTCGATCTCGTCCTCAAGATCTCCGATGCCTACAGCAAGGGCAACTTCTCCACCGTGCCCACCGGGAGCTCCAAGTCCTCGGTCCTGACCAGCTTCGAGCGCGACCAGACGATGACCCCCGCCGAACGTCAGCAGGCGACCGAGCGTGCCCAGCGGGCCGCGGAGCAGAAGCGCGTCGAGGAGGAACAGCGGCGGTCCGGCGGCGGTAGCGGCGGCGGAGGTGGCGGCACCGGCGGAGGCGACGGTGGCAGCGAGCCGCCGCGGTTCGAGACACTGCCCGAGACCAACCCGGCTCCTGGCGGAGGCGGTGGGAGCGGCTCCGCACCTCGCGGTCCCGTCAGCGATGTCACGGACCCCATCACCGACGGCGTCGACAACACCGTCGACGGCGTTCCGGTCGTCGAGGATGTCGTCAAGCCCGTCACCCGGCTCATCTCCAGGCTGGCAGGCGGAGTCGACTGGGTGTTGAACTCGACCGACTGCCGTGCCAAGAGCGTTCGCCTGACCGACCCCCGTGGCAACGAGGGCCGCTACCAGCAGTGCATGACCAGCCGCGGTTACGAGCCCCACTGATCCGCGGCCGGTAGCCCATCGCGCCGAGGCGTGAACGGAAGCGGTGACCTACGCACGTCTCAATCCGGTTGAGAGGTGCGTACGTCACCGCCCACCGCGACGAGAGGTGCGTACGTCACCGCCCACCGCGACGAGAGGTGCGTAGGTCACCGCCGGCCGCGGAAGGGCGCTGACCCACCGCCGCCGGAACGGTCAGCCGCGTAGGCGGCGGGCGATCTCGGCGGCCCAGTAGGTGAGGACGATATCGGCACCCGCGCGCCGGATCGAGAGCACCGATTCGTCGATCGCGCGCTCCCGGTCGATCCACCCCTGGGCGGCGGCGGCCTCGACCATCGAGTACTCGCCGGAGACGTTGTAGGCGGCGACCGGGACATCGGCTTCGCGCCGCACGTCGGCGATCAGGTCCAGATAGGACAGCGCCGGCTTGACCATGACGATGTCGGCGCCCTCGGCGAGGTCGAGCAGCGCTTCGCGCACCGCCTCGCGGGCGTTGGCAGGATCCTGCTGGTACGTGCGCCGGTCTCCCTGCAGCGAGGAGTCGACCGCTTCCCGGAACGGCCCGTAGAAGGCCGAGGCGTACTTCGCCGCGTACGCCAGGATCACGGTGTCGAGATGGCCCGCGGCATCGAGCGCTTCGCGGATCGCCGCGACCTGGCCGTCCATCATGCCGCTGGGACCCACGACATGCGCGCCGGCCTCGGCCTGCACGACACCCATGTGCGCGTAGATCTCGAGCGTGGCGTCGTTGTCGACACGGCCCCGCGCGTCCAGCACGCCGCAGTGGCCGTGGTCGGTGAACTCGTCGAGACACAGATCGGCCATCACGAGGGTCGCATCGCCGACCTCGGCCCGCGCATCGGCGATGGCGAGGTTGAGGATGCCCGCCGGATCGACCGCACCCGAGCCGACCGCGTCCTTGTGCTCGGGGACCCCGAACAGCATGACGCCGCCGAGGCCGAGCTCCGCGGCTTCCGCATAGGCCGCCTTGGCCGAGTCGCGGGTGTGCTGCACGACTCCGGGCATGCTCGCGATGGGACGCGGCGCGTCGAGACCCTCGGCGACGAACATCGGCAGCACCAGCTGCGATGCGTCGACTCGGGTCTCGCGCACCAGCGCCCGCATCGCGGGCGTGCTGCGCAGCCGGCGCGGCCGATCCGCGGGGAACATCAGCTCTTGCGGCGCTTGGTGCGCTGCGAGGGCTTGGTCACCGGGTCACCGGCCTCGATGAAGGCGTCCCGGCGCTGGGCACCGAACTCGGCGAGCGCGTCGGCGAGCACCTCGACCGAGGGCTTCTCGGCGAGGACATCGACCCGCAGACCATGCTCCTCGGCGGTCTTCGCGGTGGCCGGGCCGATGCAGGCGATGATCGTCGACTGATGCGGCTTGCCGGCGATGCCCACGAGGTTGCGGACGGTCGAGCTCGACGTGAACATCACGGCGTCGAACTTGCCCGACTTGATCGCCTCGCGGGTGGGCGCCGGCGGCGGCGCTGCCCGGACGGTGCGGTAGGCCGTCACATCGTCGACCTCCCAGCCGAGGTCGATGAGCCCGGCGACGAGGGTCTCGGTCGCGATATCGGCCCGCGGCAGGAAGACCCGGTTGATCGGATCGAGGAGGTCGTCATAGGGCGGCCAGTCCTCGAGCAGACCGCGCGCGGACTGCTCACCGCTCGGGATGAGATCGGCGCGGATCCCCCACTGGGCGATGGCCTCGGCGGTCTTCTCCCCCACCGCGGCGATCTTCAGACCGGAGAAGGCCCGGGCGTCGAGTCCGTACTCGTCGAACTTCTCACGCACCGCCTTGACCGCGTTGACGCTGGTGAACGCGATCCACTCGTAGCGCCCCTCGACGAGACCGCGCACGGCCTTGTCCATCTGCTGCGGGTTGCGCGGCGGCTCGACCGAGATGGTCGGCACCTCCTCGGAGACCGCCCCGAAGCCGCGCAGACGCTGCGCCAGCCCGGCGGACTGCTCCTTGGTGCGGGGCACGAGGATCCGCCAGCCGTACAGCGGCTTGGTCTCGAACCACGAGAGCGCCTCGCGCATGCCGACGATATCGCCCACGACCGTGATCGCCGGCGAGGTCATCTTGGCGGCCTTGGCATCGGCGGCGATCGTCTTGAGGGTGGACACCACCGTGGCCTGCTCGGTGGTGGTGCCGACGCGGGTCATCGCCACCGGCGTGGTCTCGGGGCGACCGGCCGCGATGAGCGCCTTGGCGACCTCCCCGATCCGCGCCACGGCCGACAAGAGCACCAGGGTGTCGTCGTCGGCGTGCTCGCTCCAGTCGATGGAGGCATCGCCGACGCTCACCACGGTGTACTCGCGGTGCTGCTTGCTGGTCAGCGGGACGCCAGCGTAGGCGGGGACGGCCGACACCGAGGAGACCCCCGGCACGATCTCGAAGCCGATACCCGCCTTGTGGCAAGCGAGCGCCTCCTCCGGACCGGTGGCGTAGGTGAACGGGTCACCCACCATCAGTCGGACGACGTGCTTACCAGCCTTGGCGTGCTTGACGACGAGCTTCGAACGGGCGGCGGCGGTCAACTCATTGCCGTCGTTGTCGCGACCCGCGTCGATGATCTCGGCGTCGGTGGTGACGAGCAGGGCCTGCTCGGGCGTCTCGGTGATGACGACATCGGCCGTCGCGAGCAGCTCGGTGGCCCGCACCGTCAGGAGGCTGGCATCGCCCGGTCCGGCTCCGACGAAACTCACCTGGCCGAGGGCCGGGGCGGTCGATACGGGCGTCACGGGCGCTTCCATGGCGGTGGTGGTGGTCAAGGTCTTCCCTTTTCTTGACTGTGGAGTCGTGGTCTGCCGGGTGGTCATGGGGCTGGGGTACTGGCCTGGACCAGTCGGTCGGCGCCCTCAGCGAGCATCTCGGCAGCGAGACGTTCACCGATCGCCACGGCCTCGGAGGGAGGTCCGCTGGCGGACAGGCGGATGGATGGGGATCCCGAGATATCGCCGACGACGGCGCGGAGCCACAGCTCCTCGCCCTCGTTGACGATCTCGGCGAGCGCTCCGACCGGAGCGCTGCAGCCTGCCTCCAAGGTGGCGAGGAGGCTGCGCTCAGCACTGACGGCGGCCCGGGTGTCCGGGTCGTCGAGAACGCTGAGAAGGCGATGGGTGTCGGCATCGTCGGCGCGGCACTCGCAGGCGAGCGCCCCTTGGCCGGGCGCCGGGAGCATCTGGATCGGGTCGATCGCCTCGGTGATCTCATCGGTGCGGCCGAGGCGGGCGAGCCCCGCCCGGGCCAGGACGACGCCGTCGAGCTCACCGGAGGTCATCTTGCCGATGCGCGTGTCGACATTGCCGCGCAGGCCGGTGATCCGCAGACCGAGGCCGAGGGCATTGAGCTGGCTCACACGGCGCGGTGATCCCGTGCCGACGAGCGAGCCGGCCGGAAGCTCGGCGAGGGTCAGGCCATCGCGCGCCACGAGCGCATCGCGCGGATCCTCACGCTGCGGGATGGCCGCCAGCGTGAGTCGCGGATCGGCATAGGTCGGGAGGTCCTTGAGTGAGTGCACCGCGAGATCGACCTCGCCCGAGGCCAGCGCGTCGCGCACGGCGGCGACGAAGACGCCTTGACCGCCGAAGGTGCTGAGCGGCGCGCTGGAGCGGTCGCCCAGCGTGCTGATCGTCACCAGCTCGACATCGGCACCGGTCTCGGCGCGCAGCCGATCGGCGATATGCGAGGACTGGGTCACGGCCAGCTGGCTGCCGCGGGTCCCTAGCCGCAGGGTCGTCACGAGGGCTCACCTCCCACCGCGGTCACCGCTCGGACGGTGGTCTGGTCGAGGGCGAAGAGATCGGCCAGGGCGTCGGCGTAGGTCAGGCCCTCCGGACCGTCGACCAGCTCCTTGACGCGCACCGTGGGGGCATGGATGAGCTTCTCGGCGACACGGCGCAGCGCCTGGCCGACCTCGCGGCGGGTGTCGTCGTCGACATCGTCGCCGAGCCTCGCCAGCACGCGCTCGGTCTCGGCCGCGACGACCTCCGTGGCCATGCCACGCAGTGCGACGACGGTGGGGGTCACCTTCGAGGCGTTCTTGGCGGCCAGGAAGCTGCGGACCTCGTCGGCGACGATGCCCTGCACCTGGCGGACGTCGTCGGCGAGCTCGGCATTGGCCGCCTGTGCGGCCAGCACCTCCAGGTCGACGACCTCGACGGAGGGCAGCGTGCGCACGTCTCCGGCGACATCGCGCGGCAGCGCGAGGTCGATGACGCTCATCGGGCGGTCCCCCGCCGCCGCGCCGATGCGCTCGCGATCGAAGACCGTTCCGGCGGCACCGGTGCAGGTGATGAGGACATCGGCCGCGGAGAGCTCGACATCGAGCGCCTCCCAGCGCACCGCGCTGACTCCGTAGGCGGCGACGAGCTCGAAGGCCCGCTGGAAGGTGCGATTGGCGACCCAGATGCGCTGCGGCTCCACGCCGCGGTCGACGAGCGTGCGCACCGCGAGACTCGCCATGGTGCCGGCGCCCGCGACGAGGATCCGCGAGGACGGTGCGGTGACGACATCGCCCGCGGCGTCGAACCCGGCGGTGACGATCGACGGCGCGAGCCGGTCGATGCCGGTCTCGGCGTGACCGCGCTTGCCGATCCGCAATGCCTGCTGGAAGAGCGTGTTGAGCGCCGACCCGACCGTGGACTCGGCCTGGCCCGAGGAGAGGGCGTCGCGCACTTGCCCGAGGATCTGGCTCTCGCCGAGGATCATCGAGTCCATGCCGGACGCCACACCGAACAGGTGCGCGACGGCAGCCTCGTCGTAGTGCACGTAGACATGGCGGACGAGCTCCTCGCGCGTCAGCCCGGAGTGCTCGGCCAGCAGACGCGAGACCTCGTCGACGGCGCCGTGGAAGCGCTCAGCTTCGACGTAGACCTCGACCCGGTTGCAGGTCGAGATGATCGCGGACTCGCTCACATACTCGTTCTCGAGCACCCGATGCGAGAGCTTGACCGAGGAGTCGGTGTCCAGCGCGACCCGCTCCAGCAGGTCCACCGGCGCCGACTTGTGGGACATCCCCACGACCAACACGCTCATGCCGCCACCGCCTGAAGAAGAACACGATAGGCCGATACCGGCATGAGAAGCCTCGTCGTTCGCTCGCTGCGCTCGCTCATCGGGATACCCCCGCTTCCTCGCGCGGGTGGCCCTTGCGCTGCTCGTGGTAGGCGAGGATCTGCAGCTCGGCCGCGACATCGACCTGGCGGACGTCCACGCCCTCGGGCACTCTGAGGGCCACGGGCGCGAGATTGAGGATGCTCGTGACGCCCGCGCCGACGAGCTGGTCGGCGACGTCCTGGGCGGCCTGGCCCGGTGTCGCGACGATCGCGATGGACACCGACCGCTCGGTGATGATCGTCTCGAGCTGGTCGATCGACTCGATGGAGAGATCCCCGACCTGCTCGCCGACCCGTGCCGGGTCGGCGTCGACGACAGCGACGATGCGACTGCCGCGCGAGGTGAAGCCGGGATAGGCCGCGAGGGCCGTACCCAGGTTGCCGGCACCGACGAGGACGACATTCCAGTCCTGGGTCTGCCCGATGGCCTGAGCGATCTCGGCGCGCAGATGGTCGACGTCGTAGCCGACGCCCCGGGTGCCGTGCGATCCCAGGTGGGAGAGGTCCTTGCGGACATTCGCCGAGGAGACGCCGGTGGACTCGGCGAGCTGATCGGACGAACAGGTCTGCGACCCCTGGGATCGCAGTTGGGTCAGCGCCCGCAGGTACAGCGGCAGCCGAGCGACGGTAGCGTTGGGGAGGCCTCGGTCGCTGCTCGAGGCACCCGTCAGCCGGGATCTACGCGGAAGAATGGTCACGGTACTCCTGCGCCGATCGACTCGATGCGACCAGTGGAAGGCCGGTCAGAAGGCGCTTCGACAGTCTACGAGTTGGTGAAGGCGTTCACAAAATCGAGCGAATGCCGCGCTGATCACGGCATGGGGCGCCGAGCGTCGTAGGCGAGGAATCGACGCGCGCTGAGCACCGCGAGTCCCACGCCCGCCACGCAGAGCACACCGCCGATCACCATGGCCCGGCCTTCGCCGAAGATGCTCGCGAGCGAGCCCATCAGGAAGTCGCCGAGACGCGGCCCGCCCGCGACCACGACCGTGAACACGCCTTGCATCCGTCCGCGCATCTCATCGGGCGCCGCCGTCTGCAGCATCGTCGAGCGATACGCGGCGCTGACCATGTCGGCCGATCCGGAGAGCGCGAGCAGAGTGACCCCGAGCCACAACGCGCCCGGCAGTCCGATGGCGGTCACACCGGCGAGCGCCACCGCGACTCCGTACGCCAGGACCGCGACGACGATGGCGACTCCGTGACGATGCACCCGGCTGATCCATCCCGAGACGCAGAAGGCGAGGAAGGACCCGATCGCGGGAGCCGCCTGGAGCAGGCCCAGCACCCAGGCACCGTCCGCTCCTCTGCCTCCGGCGAGGTAGACCGTCGCGGCGAGCGCCGGGAAGGCGGCGCGGGGTTGCGCGAGCACCATCGCGCACATGTCGAGCACGAACGAGGTCCGCAGGTTCGGCGCCTGGCGCAGGAACCCGAGACCGTCGATCACCGAGCGGAACCCGGGAACGGGTGCGCGCTCACCCGGGGGCAGCGAGGGCAACCGCAGGATCGAGTAGATCGCCGCCGTGAACAGCACCGCATCGACGATGTAGACCGAGCGGACGCCGCCAGCCGCGATCAGGCTGCCGCCCAGCAGCGAGCCCACCGTGAAGCTCAGCGTGAAGGAGGCCATGCCGAGGGCGTTGGCGGCGGGGAGGACCTTCATCGGCAGGAGGCGCGGCAGCATCGCCGCGCGCGCCGGGTTGTTGACCGCGAACATCGCCGACTGCACCGCGACGATCGCGTAGAGCACCTCGACCCGTTCCCAACCGGCCAGGACGTGCGCCACGAGCGCGAGCGAGCAGGCCCAGAGCCCGAGCGCCGAGACGAGCGCCACCTTCCGGCGGTCGAAGGCATCGACGAGCGTTCCGCCGTAGAGACCACCGAGGACGAGGGGCAGGAGCCCGAACAGGCCGATGAGCCCGACCGCGAAGGACTCGCCGGTCAGGTGGTACGCCTCGAACGAGATCGCCACGAGGGCCATCTGCTGACCGAACGCCGAGATGGTCTGCCCCGTCCAGAGCCGGCGGTACGCCGGTGACACGCGAAGCGGGGTGAGGTCGGGCAGGACCGAGCGAGCGGACACCCGATCGATCTTGCCACGCGACGGTCAGGGCGCTAGGCGATCCCTGGACCACCGTCCGTCCTCACGACGGAACCGCACGCGGTCGTGGAAGCGATTGCGCCGACCCTGCCAGAACTCCACCGTCTCCCAGCCGATCCGATAGCCGCCCCACGACTCGGGACGCTCGACCTCCGCTCCGGCTCGTTCCACCTGCGCATAGCGGCGCTCGAGCTCGTCGCGGTCACCGACCGGCTCGGACTGGGGCGAGGCGATCGCCGCGAGACGACTGCCGAGGGGCCGGGCGGCGAAGTAGGCATCGGACGCCGCCGGATCGATGCGCTCGACCGCCCCCTCGACACGGATCTGCCGCTGCAGCGGGTGCCAGGGCATGACGACGGCGGCTCGGGGATTGACCGCCAGCTCGCGGCCCTTGCGCGAGGTGTAGCTCGTGAAGAACACCAGCCCGCGCTCGTCGAGCTGCTTGAGCAGGACGGTGCGTACCGAGGGCATGCCCTCCGGAGTCGCGGTGGCGAGCACCATCGCATTCGGCTCATCGAGACCGGCAGCGATCGCGTCCGCGAGCCAGCGTTCGAAGAGGGCGATCGGGTCGTCGCCGGCGTCCTGCTCGCTCAACCCGGCGGCCTCGTACTCGTGCCGCAGCGCGGTGAAGTCAGCGGAGTCCATGTCCACACCGTAGGCATAGGCAAGGCACAATGCAGACATGACTGAAGTGCATCACGGACTAGAGGGTGTCATCGCGTTCGAGAGCGAGATCGCGGAGCCCGACAAGGAAGGATCGGCGCTTCGGTACCGCGGCGTCGATATCGACGATCTCGTCGGCCGCGTGCCCTTCGAGAAGATCTGGGGGCTCCTGGTCGACGGCGCCTACGAGCCCGGCCTCCCGCCCGCGGAGCCCTTCCCCATCCCGGTCCACTCCGGCGATATCCGCGCCGATGTCCAGAGCGCGATCGCCCTGACCGCGCCCCAGTGGGGCATGGGACAGCTCTACGACATCAGCGACGAGCAGGCCCGCGCCGATCTCGCGCGCACGGCGGTGATGGTGCTCTCCTATGTCGCTCAGGCGGCACGCGGTGTCGGCCAGCCGATGGTGCCGCAGGCGCAGATCGATCAGTGCGACACCATCACCGAACGTTTCCTGACCCGTTGGCGCGGCGAGGTGAATCCTGACCACGCCAAGGCGATCGATGCGTACTGGGTGTCGGCAGCCGAGCACGGCATGAACGCCTCGACCTTCACCGCGCGGGTCATCGCCTCCACCGGCGCGGATGCCGCGGCGGCCCTGTCGGGCGCCGTCGGTGCGATGTCCGGCCCGCTGCACGGCGGTGCCCCCTCGCGAGTCCTCGGCATGATCGAGGAGGTCGAGAGGACCGGCGACGCCCGCGCCTACGTCAAGCGGCTGCTGGACGGCGGCGAGCGATTGATGGGCTTCGGCCACCGCGTCTACCGGGCCGAGGATCCCCGTGCCCGCACGCTGCGCCGCACCGCCAAGGAGCTGAACGCCCCTCGCGCCGAGGTCGCCGAGGCTCTCGAGCAGGCCGCGCTGGCGGAGTTGCGCGAGCGCCGTCCGGATCGGGTGCTGGAGACCAATGTCGAGTTCTGGGCCGCGATCGTCCTCGACTTCGCCCAGATCCCGCCGCACATGTTCACCGCGATGTTCACCTCGGCCCGCACTGCCGGCTGGAGCGCGCACATCCTCGAGCAGAAGCGCACGGGCCGGCTGATCCGTCCGTCGTCGATCTACACCGGGCCGGCTGAGCGTCGTGCCGACGAGGTGGCGGGCTGGAACCCGGCCTGGGCGACCGCCTGATCCCACAGCAAAGGCCCGGCCATCCCCCCGAGATGGCCGGGCCTTTCTGCTGTTCTGAGACTTACAGTAGCCCGGACTAGTCCTTAATGACTAGTCCGGGTCATGCTGTCTCGAATACTGAGATCCGTCAGGTGCGTTCGGAGGCTGACGCTCGCTGCCGCTGAACGACGGGATCGGGTACCGGCGCCGCCTCGACCAGGCGACGGGTGTAGTCCTCACGGGGATGTCGCAGCACCTGCGCGGTGGCTCCCGATTCCACCAGGCGGCCGTGCTGCAGCACGGCTACCTGGTCGGCCAGCAGCTCCACGACCGCGAGATCGTGGCTGATGAAGAGACACGAGAAACCGAGCCGCTCCTGCAGCTCCTGCAAGATGCGCAGGACCGCCGCCTGAACGGACACATCGAGTGCGGATGTCGGCTCGTCGGCGATCAGGAGGGAGGGCTCGAGGGCGAGTGCCCGAGCGATGCCGATCCGCTGCCGTTGGCCGCCGGACAACTCGTGCGGGAAGCGCGACTCCCACTCCGCCGGGAGCTCCACCATCTCCAGGAGCTCAGCCACCCTCGCGCGCCGCTCGCGGCCACTGAGCTCACGCCGGTGCACCACGAACGGTTCGGCGATGCTCTCACCGATGCTCACCCGCGGGTTCAGCGAGGACGCAGGATCCTGGAAGACCATCGCGTACTGTCGTCGCACCTCGGCGGGCTGACGGCTCCGCGACGTGTCCAGTTCGCGCCCGTTGATGCGCACCGTCCCGGCCTCGATGGGTGCCAATCCGACGATCGCCCGCCCGATAGTCGATTTCCCCGATCCCGATTCCCCCACGAGCCCGAGCATGCGTCCGTGCCCGATCGTGAGACTCACGTCCTGCACTGCCAGGAAGCCCGGCCTCCCCCAGGGCCCGCGATAGCGGACGTGGAGATCGGAGACCTCCAGCGCCAGACTCGAGGCCTCCTCAGGCGGCGCAGACTCCGCCGCCGCGGTGTCGATCCGCGGCACGGCTTCCAGGAGTGCACGGGTGTACGGGTGGGACGGCTTCTCGAACAGCGCGTGCACGTCCGCGCGCTCGACCACCTCGCCCGATCGCATGACGATCACGCGATCGGCCATCTCAGCGACCACGCCCATGTCGTGCGTGATCAAGATGATCGCCATCGACAACTCGCGCTGGAGCCGGCGCAGGAGCTGCAGGATCTCCTGCTGCACGGTCACGTCGAGGGCCGTGGTCGGTTCGTCGGCGATCAAGACCGCGGGCCGGCAGGCGATCGCCATCGCGATCATCGCGCGCTGGCGCTGCCCGCCGGAGAGTTGGTGCGGGAAGCTCTTCACCCGCCGTTCCGGCTCGGGGATGCCGACGAGCCGGAGCAGATCGACCGCCCGCTCGGACGCCGCCTTGGAGGAGATCGACTCATGCGACCGGATGGCATCGGAGATCTGACGGCCCACCGTATACACGGGATTGAAGGCGGTCATCGGCTCCTGGAACACCATCGCGATGTCCTGTCCGCGCATCGTCCGCAGCCGCTCCGGTGACGCGGCGACCAGATCCTCGCCCCGGAACAGGATCTCTCCGGAGCGGACGGCATTGCCCGGCAGCAGGTCGAGCACCGCCATGGCCGTCACCGTCTTGCCCGAACCGGACTCGCCGACGATCGCGAGAGTCTCCCCAGCGTCCACCGAGAAGGAGACATCCTGCGTGACCCACGCCGTCTCGTCGTCGTCCTGAGCGAATCCGATGCTCAGCGATCGGGCCTCCAGGACGCACTCGCGCTCTGCCGCCGTCATCGGGCCGGGCTCCCATCGTGAGTGAGACCGCCCGCCAGGGCCCGTAGCCGGCGAGTGCCCTCGAGGCAGACCTCCTCGCTCGAGGCGATCGAGCGCCAGGTGTGGGTGCGGACGGCCATCTCGCGAAGCGTGATCGGGAAGTGCTCGTAGACGAAGAGGCCCTCATAGCCGGCGCGATCCAGCGCCTCGAAGATCGCGCTCCACGGAACCTGTCCGGTCCCCGGCACTCCTCGCGTGTTCTCGACGGCGTGAACGTGTCGCAGGCGGGCCCCGACGGCCTCGATCGCCGCAACCGGATCAGGCTCCTCGATGTTCATGTGGAAGGTGTCGAGCTGCACGGCGACGTGAGACGAGCCGACCGCGTCGACCAGGGCGACCGCATCGGCGGCGGTGTTGAGGAAGTAGCCCGAGTAGCGACTCACCGGTTCGACGGTGAGCGTCACATCGGCATCGGTCGCATCCTCGGCCGCCGAGCGCAGTGCCTCGACCGAGCGGTCCCACTCCTCATCGGTCCTGCCGCGTCCGGCGAAGGTCCCGTTGGCCGAGTGGACGCCGCCGGCCACGATGCGGGCACCGACCGCGTCCGCGATCTCGATGCACCGCCGCAGGTGGTCCACGCCCCGCTGTCGCACGCGCGGGTCATCGGAGACCGTGGACTGGTCGGCCCGCAGAGCGGTTCCGACCACGACCTCCAGACCGGTGCGATGCGCCGCCGAGGTCACCCGCTCCACGGGGAACTCCCGCGCATCGCCGACATGGATCTCGATGGCGTCCAGGCCGTAGGAGGCGATGGTCTCGAAGACACCCTCCACATCCTCGGCGATGTCATGGACGAACATCTGGCTATGGGCTCCGAATCGCATCGGACACCTCCTCGCTGATGGGGTACTCGCCGGTCAGCTGACGCTGAGCGGTTTGACGGGGGTCGAGGGTCGCCGCCCGCGCCGTCCACGGCGCGGGTCCAGTGCGCGTTCGAGAGCGTCCGCGAGCACGGAGAAGGACAACACGGTCGCCACGACGACACCGCTGCTGAACAGCAACAGGAGGGGTGACCGCATCATGAGCGCCTGGCCCTCGGCGATCATGCCGCCCCAGGAGGGAGTCGGCGGGACGACGCCCAGTCCGAGGTAGCTGAGCCCCGAGGACAGCAACATCGCCGTCGCGACGGTGAGCGATAGCTGCACGAGCACGGGAGGCAGCACGCCGGGCAGGATGACCCGGCCGAGGATGCGCCGGCGCGAACTGCCGATGACCCGACTGGCCTGGACGTACTCGAGACGGTCGATCGTCAGCACTTCGCCGTAGACGATCCGGGCGAAGCTCGGAGCGAAGAGGATGCCCATCGTGATCACCAGCGTGAACGCGCCGGGCCCGAAGAGCGTGACGACCAGCAGGGCGAACACGATCGGCGGGAAGGCGAGGATGACCTCGATGCCGCGCATCGTCAGCATCCGCACCGCGCCGCGCGACGTACCGCCGACGAGCCCCACGGTGACGCCGATCAATGCCGCCAGTCCGGCGGCGCCGAAGGAGACCAGCAGGTCCACCCGCGCGCCCGTGACCAAGCGCGAGAACACGTCACGCCCGAATTGATCGGTACCGAGGAGATGGGAGCCACCCGGCGGCACCAGTCGGTCGGAGCTCTGCCCCAGCGGATCGTGGGGAGCCAGCCAAGGCGCGAGGAGCGCCGCCACGATCAGCAGCAGCAGGAAGGCTGCGGCGATCAGGGGGCCGGGCGAGCGCAGCTCGCGCCGTAGCGCGTGTAGACGTCCCATCAGTCCCTCCCACGCGGATCGAGGAATCCGTAGACGATGTCCACGATGATGTTGAGCAGCACGAAGAGCGCGGCGATGATCAGTACGACGCCCTGCACGACGGGGTAGTCGCGGTTGTTGACCGAATCGACGAGGAGCGCCGAGAGTCCCGGCCAGCTGAAGACCCGTTCGACGATGACGGTGCCGCCGAGCAGCGCACCCATCTGCAATCCGGTCACGCTGAGCACCGAGGTGAGCGAATTGCGCAGCACATGGCGGTTGAAGACCTGGCGTTCCGTCAGCCCGACGGCACGGCCGGTGCGCACCCAGTCCTGCTCCCCCACACTGAGCACGGAGGTGCGGGTCATCCTCGCGACGATCGCGGTGAAGCCGATGGAGAGCGCGACCGTGGGCAGGATGAGAGAGCGAAGATTGCCCACCGGGTCGGCACCGAACGCGACATAGCCGCCCGAGGGGAGCCACTGGAGCTGGACTCCGAAGGCGTACACCAGGACCACCGCGGCGACATAGGCCGGAACCGCGACACCGAAGGACGTCCCGACGGTCAGGACGCGATCGAGCCACCCACCGCGCCGAGCGGCCAGCGCACCGAGGGCGACACCGAGGATCACCGAGACGATCGTGGTGGCCAGGACCAGCTCGAGCGTGCGAGGCAGCCGTTGCGCGACGAGGGCCGTCACCTCCTGACCGTTACGCAGCGACTCGCCCAGCGAGCCGGTGACCAGGTGCCCCATGAACCGCAGGTACTGCTCCCAGAGGGGCAGGTTCAGGCCGAGTTGTTCGCGCAACTGCTCGATCGCGGTCTCGGTGGGGGTCGCTCCGGTACCGGTCAGGATCGTCCGGGCGGGGTCGCCCGGCACCAGGTGGAGGGCCAAGAACACGACCGTCGAGACCACCCACAGCACGACCACGCCGATGGCGAGCCGCTTGACGATGGTGGAGAGCATTCAGATTCCTTCCCGCACATGACGACCCGTGGCCGGAGCGAGCCCGCCACGGGTCGCCACCGTCACCGTCGGACCGCGGACGCCAGGGTGTAGCCGGAGTCGAAGGTCAGGAAGCCGGGGATATTCGAGAAGCCCTCGATCGTGTCCACATAGCCGTAGGCCTGCGAGCGCCAGGCGAGGCCGATGACCGGGGCGTTCTCGAGGACGTACGCGCCGAGCTCATCGTAGATCGCCTTGCGCTCCGACTCGTCGGTCGCCTCACGTCCACGGTCGAGCAGGTCACCGACCGTGGGGTCGTCGTATCCGAAGGGCGCGTTCTGCGAACCGGCCGGCGTGAGCATCTGGTCGAGCCAGGCGGGATCGTTCGTGACGCCGACGGTGCCGTAGACGGCGATGTCGTAGTCGCCATCGGCCCCGAGCTGAAGCCGCGTCGGCCAGTCCGGCAGGTTCATCTCGAGCTCGATGCCGATCTTCTCCAGATCGCCCTGCACGGAGAGGGCCGTGTTCTGATGGAAGTCGTACTGGGACGAGGAGAGCATGCGCGCACTGAAGCCGTCCGGATACCCCGCATCGGCCAGCAGCTGGCGAGCCGTGTCGAGGTCCTGCTCGTAGTAGTCCGCCTGCTCCTCGTTGTAGAACTCGCTGCTCTCGGGCATGGGCATTCCCCACAGCGGTGCGCCCTCACCGCCGAGCGCCGAGTCGACCACGGACTGGCGGTCCACCGCATAGGCCACGGCCTGACGCACGCGCGGGTCGCTGAAGGGGCTGTCGGGTGTCGTGTTGAACTGCAGGTACATGAACGGGCCCTCGGTCTCGTCGAGGACGAGATTCGCCGCATTCTCCACCTGCTCGTACGAGCTCCATCCCACGAAGGAGATCATGTCGACGCTCCCGCTGAGCAACGCGTTGTCGCGAGCGGACTGGTCGGGAAGGATCTGGAACTCGATGGAGTCGAAGTCCGGCTCGCCGTCCTCGTAGTAGTCATCGAAACGCTCGACCGTGAAGGAGGTTCCCTGCTCGTAGCTCACGTAGGAGAACGGTCCCGCGCCCACATAGGTCGGCTCGTCCTGTCCGATGGACTCACTCGGCAAGATGGCCCCCGACACGTCGGCGAGGTAGGGCAGGAAGGCGGCGTCAGGCTGCGCGAGCCGGACGACGGCCGTCAGCTCATCGGGTGTCTCGACCGATTCGATTCCCTCCGCGACGGGGAAGAGCTTCGCGACCGCCTCCGGGTCCCGCAGGTGCTCGAGGGTCGCCTTCACGTCCTCGCTGGTCAGCTCGGTGCCGTCGTGGAAGGTCAGGCCGTCGCGCAGGGTGAAGGTGTAGACCTGGCTGTCCTCGTCGTCCCAGCTCTCGGCCAGCGCCGGCACGATCTCGCCGTCCTCGTCGTAGGCCACGAGCCCGCGGTGGAGGACGCTGTTGAGCATCATCGACGCGCTGCCCTGGTTCTGCGGAGTCACCAGATTGGGCACGTCGCTGTCGAGACCGAAGCGCAGCGTCCCGCTCGTTCCGTCACCGGACCCGCCTTCTCCGGAGCAGGCGGTGAGCACGAGAGCCGCCGCGGTCAGACCCCCGGCGAGCCTCAAGGCGCGGCGCGCCCCGCTACTGGTCAGTGTTCGCATCGTTGTCTCCTCACGGTGAACGGCCTGCCGGCCGCCGCTGATCGAGGCCGGCGGCCCCGTCTCCCTGACCGGACAGCAGGAATGGGAACGCTCCCACGATCAGGTTCCTGCCAGTGTGTACTAGACTTGGGAACGGTGTCAATCACTTTCTGTCAGCTAGGTCACCCTGTCATCGGGCGCCACCTTTCTCGCTGACGGGACGGCCAGGTGCATCGGGCCCGGACCGCCGCGTGCCTAAGATGCGGACGACCGGATCGTCCGGTTCCCGCGAGAGTGAGAAGGTCCATCGGTGTCTCGTCGCAGCCCATCCGTGACCGTGATCGACGTCGCCCGCGAGGCAGGTGTCTCCAAGTCCTCGGCGGCTCGCGTCCTGTCGGGCCACGGGTCCGCCAGCGCGGAGACGCAACGACGGGTGACCGAGGCCGCCGAGCGACTCGGCTACCGGCCCAATGCACTGGCGCGAGCGATGGTGTCGGGCACGAGCAATACGATCGCGGCGGTCATCCCCGATGTGGCCAATGCCTTCTTCTCCGCGACGCTGCGCGGACTCACCGACGCCGCGCGGGCGGCCGGCTTCGAGGTCATCGTCAGCAATACCGACAATGACGCCGACGTAGAGGCCCGCTCGCTGGAGGTCCTCGCGGAGAAGCGCGCGGACGGTTTCATCATCGCGCCCGTGTTCCAGGACGCCCCCGAGGCCATCCTCCGGCTCTTCGAGGACGGTACGCCCGTGGTGCTGCTGGACCGTCGCATGCCCGCCCTCGCGGACGTCCCGCTGGTCTCCGCCGACCACATCGGAGCCTCACGGCTCGCCGTGGAGCACCTCCTCGAGCTGGGCCACCGGCGCATCGCCATCGTGACCGAGGCACCCGATCGGCTCGACTCCCTGGCCGATCTCCCCTCGGACGCCGATGTCTCCCGGCTGCGTCCCTCCACCCAGCGACTTCTCGGCTATGCCCAAGCGCTCATCGAGCACGGTCTCGAACTCGACCAGTCCCTCGTCCTCGAGTCCGACTACGAAGCCGGGTCGGCTCAGGCGGCCGTGCGCCGCGCACTCGATGCCGGCCTGGGCTTCACCGGCCTGTACTGCACCGACGCGATCGTGACGCTCGGCGCCTTCCGGGCGGTGGTCGACAGCGGTCTCACCGTGCCCGATGATCTCTCGTTCATCGGATTCGACGACCAGGACTGGACGATGCTCGTCCGGCCCTCCATCACCGTCATCGATCAGCCGCGCCATGAGCTCGGCTCCACCGCGGCGACGCGGCTCCTCGCACAGCTTCGCGACATCGATCCCGATGAGCGGGACCTGCGACTGCCGGCGCGGCTCATCCCCCGAGAGTCGACCGCTCCCCCGCGCTGACCGAGCGCGGGTGAGCAGCCTCCCCGGCCGGGTCACCGCGTGCGACGAGTCCGGTACTGCTCCACCGTCGCCGGCGAGATCTTGTCTTCGACGGCGTCCTGCTGAACCGCCGCGTCCGGGCGCTCGGCGGGATCGCCGTAACCACCGCCGCCAGCGGTCTCGATCGATGCGGACTGACCGGGCTGCAGCACGGTGTAGCCATGATCGATGGGTCGGGCGTCGTCGCTGAGTTCACAACGGGCGGACTCCGCCGATCCGCCGCCGAAGAGTCCCCAGGGTCGCGATCTCTGCCGACTGGTGTCCAGCCAGAAATGCACATCGGATGCCTCGACCCGGATCTTGCGGCGGATCCCGAGCCCACCGCGGTACTCGCCGATGCCACCGGAGTCGTCCAGGAGCTCGTACGCCTCCACCACGAGCGGGTACTCCGCCTCCAGGCTCTCGACGGGAAGATTGGACGTATTGGTCATGTGGACCTGGACACCGTCCAATCCGTCCTTGTTGAAGCGCGCCCCGCTGCCCCCGCCGATCGTCTCGAGGTACACGAAGTCGCGACCGCGCACAGGATCGTGTCCGGAGAAATGGACTCCCGTATTCGCGCCGTTGGCGGCCGCGGTGACGCGATCGGGAACGGCCTCGGCCAGCGCGCCCTGGATCAGGTCGACGATGCGCTGGCAGGTCTCACTGCGTCCGTTGACCGCTGCAGGCGCCGTGCAGTTGACGATCGACCCCTCGGGGGCCTCGATCGTGATCGGTCGGTACAACCCGGCGTTGGGGCTGATATCGGGATCGATGAGCGTCTTGACCGTGTAGTAGACGGCCGCGTACAGCCCCGTCCACACGACGTTGACGCTCGCCCGCACCTGAGACGGGTTGCCCGCGAAGTCGAAGAGCAGCTCGTCACCACGAACCACGACGCGGACCCGCAGGGTGAGCTCGTCGTCGAGCTCGGGGCAGTCGAAGAGGTCCTCGAAGCGATACTCGCCGTCGGGGAACTCCGCGATGGCCGCGCGAGTCCGGCGCTCGGTGTAGTCGAGCAGCTCGGTACCGACCGCCTCGATGACCTCCGACCCATACCGGTCGCACAGTTCCAGATAACGAGCGGCGGCGACACGCAGCGCCGCCTCCTGGGCCCGCAGATCGGCCATCCGTTCCTCGGGGATCTGGCAGTTCAGGAGGATCAGCGAGAGCAGCTCCTGCTGTGTGTCGCCCTCGCGCACCAGGTGCACGGGAGGAATGCGGATGGCTTCCTGATAGATGTGCGCATGTCCGCGATCACCGAAGTCGGCGTGGTGCGCGAGGGTCGCCGCCCACGCGGAGATCCGATCGCCGACGAAGATCGGCGTCGCCAGGACGATATCGGGCAGGTGCGAGCCCCCGCCGGTATAGGGATCATTGCCGATGAAGACATCGCCCGGACGGATCTGCGTCTCGTCGAAGCGCTCTCGGATGGCCGCGACGATGCCCATGAGCGAGCCGAGATGCAGCGGGGAACCTCCCTCGTCCTGAGCGATGGCGTTGCCGCTCGCATCGAACAGACTGGCCGTGCAGTCACGTCGTTCCTTGATATTCGGCGAGAACGCGGCCTTGACGAGCGTCTCGCTCATCTCCTCCACGATGGTCGACAGGGCAGATCCGACCACTTCGACCGTCACCGGGTCGAGGACGCCGTCGCCACCCGTGTTCGCTGTGGTCATGCTTGCTCTCCGATCTCGATCACGAGGTTGCGCAGTTCGTCGACGACGCAGACGTCGCCGGGGAGCAGGACGGTCGTGGTGTCCATCTGCTCGATGATCGCGGGTCCCACGATCCGATGACCGACGCCGAGGCGGCCGCGATCGTAGACCGTGACGGGCTCGTAGCCGCGGTCGGGATCGAAACAGGTCTCCCGGGTATCGACGACCGCCTCCGCGATGCCGCCGCCGTCGGCCTCGCTTCGCGTCATCTCGACGCGCGGAGCGACGCCGTGCGCCTCCAATCGGAACGTCACGACCTCGACGGCGGCTTCGGGCGACCGGTAGCCGTAGACCCGCTCGTGTGCGGCATGGAAGGCGTCGAGAATCTGCGACACACCGCCGACGACGATGTCGTGCTCCTCGGGCACCTCGACGGGCAACTCGAAGTTCTGCCCGGCGTACCGCAGCTCGAGCCGGCGAACCAGCCGGCGGCCTTCAGCGGGCACGTCCTCCTCGTCGAACCACTCGTCCGCACGCCGGGCGAGTCCGGTGAACACCTCATCGAGATGCGAGGCGGTCCCGGCGGACACCGGCATGATCTGGGTCCTCATGTAGTCGGTCTTCACATCGGTCATCAACAGCCCCATGGCCGACTGAGCACCGGGGATCTCCGGCACGACGATGTGCCGCATCCGCAGCTCCCGGGCCAATCGCGACGCATGGAGAGGACCGGCTCCGCCGAACGGGACCAACGCATAGTCACGCGGGTCGTACCCGCGCTGCACCGAGACCACCCGGATGGCCCGCGCCATGTTGGCGGTCACGACCCGCAGGATCCCCAGGGCGGTCTCCTCCACCGAGAGGCCCAGCGGCTCCGCGAGCCGCCGCACGGCACGCACGGACGCCTCCCGGTCGATCTTCATCTGGCCGTTCAGCAGATACTCCGGATTGAGCATCTGCAAGACGACATTGGCATCGGTCACCGCCGCCTCGAGTCCCTCGCCGTAGCAGGCGGGTCCGGGCGAGGCGCCCGCGCTCTGCGGCCCGACGCGCAGATGGCCGCCGGAGTCGATCCACCCGAGTGATCCGCCCCCGGCGCCGACGGTATGGATGTCGAGCATGGGCGATCGGATGGGGCGGCCGTCGAGCTCCATGCCCGACGTGACCTTGGGGCGGCCGTGCTGGACGAGTGAGATGTCCGAGGAGGTGCCGCCCATGTCGAAGGTGATGATGTCGTCGAAGCCCGCCGCCGAGCAGATCTGCGCCGCCCCGACCACACCGGTGCTGGGCCCGGAGAGGACGAGGCGCACCGGCATGGCCTCGGCGGTCGCGAAGGGGATCACACCGCCATTGCTCTGGGTGACGTGCGGTACCGCTCGCAGGCCCTGGGCGGCGAGATTCTCCCGCAATGCCGCCAGGTACCGGTAGACCACCGGCCCGACATAGGCATTGGTCACGACCGTCGAGAGCCGCTCGTACTCCCGGAACTCCGGCAGCACCTCGCTGGACATCGAGACATAGGCCTCGGGGAACTCCTCGCGCACGATCTCGGCGATCCGCCCCTCATGGGTCGGATCGACATAGCTGTACAGCAGACAGATCGCCACGGCCTCGACTCCCTGGTCGCGCAGGTCACGTACCGCCGCGCGCACCTCGGACTCGTCGAGGGGAGTCTCGATCCGACCGGTGTGCCGGACCCGCTCGGTCACCTCGACTCGGGCCTGCCGGGGCACCAAGGGCGCCGGTTTGTCGGCCTGCGGGTCGTACATCGCCGGACGACGCCCCCGTCCCAGCTCGAGCAGGTCGCGGAACCCCCGTGTGGTGATCAGCCCGGTCGACACGCCATTGCCGGTGAGCAGCGCATTGGTGCCGACCGTCGTGCCGTGCGCGAAGTACGAGACCTCGCCGATAGCACGTCCGCCGATCTGCTCGAGGATCTCCGCCACTCCACGGAGGATGGCGCGTCCCGGATCGTCCGGTGTACTCGACACCTTGCGGACGTGCACCTGGCCGGTGGCATCGTCGAATGCGACCACATCGGTGAAGGTGCCACCGGTGTCGACGCCCAGGCGAAGACTCATGAGTTGACCACTTTCGAATCGCTGGCAGGATCGGATGGCGCATGCGGGAGCGGATGCCCGAAGGCGCCGTGTTCGAGACAGACCTGAGCTGCGTGAGCACTCGCCGCGGCGCAGGTCGCCCGGAGATCGCGGTGGCTCAGCAGGCCGACGAGCACGGAGGCGATGAAGGCATCCCCGGCGCCGAGGGTATCGCGCACGGTGACGTACTCGGCGTCCTGGAACAGCGTCTCTCGGGAGGTACCCACATAGGCGCCCTCGGCTCCCCGCGTGGCGACGACATGCGTGGCACCGGCGTCGAGAGCCCGCCGGATGAGCCCCTCGGCCTCCTCGGCGTCCAGGTGGCTGGCCGAGAAGGCCGCCAGGTAAAGGTGCCGCAGCCGGGGCAGGATCTCGCCGAGCTCGAAGCGGCTCCCGAAATCGAAGGACACCTTCGTCCGCTCGGCCATCTGTTCGACGTGGGGCCACAACGATCCCGCGTATCCCGAGTGCACGAGATCGAACTCCGCCATGGCATCGAGCTGCGCCGTGGTCGGCTCGAAGGGCTGCACGGAACGATCCGAGCCGAGGAACACGCGATCGGTGCCGACGATGTCGACATCCGCATAGGCATTGGTGCCGTGAACCGTCGTGGTCCACGTCGTGTCCACGCCCTCGGCCTCCAGCGACGCCAACACGTGACGTCCCGCATCGTCATCGCCCAGGACCCCCATATAGGCGGCGCGAGCGCCCAGCCGCGAGGCGAAGACGGAGACGTTGACGGCATTGCCTCCCGGGAACAGCGTTCCCAGGCGTCGGTATCGGTCGACGACATTGTCGCCGGCACCGAGGATCTTCATCAGTACTGCACCTTGTACATGTAGCGGCGGACGGAGGTGTCGTGACCGCGCCGGGCGGCCACGTGATCGAGCACGCGCCGCTCGGCGCTCATCAACGCGATGACGCTCAGATCGCCACGGGCCCCGGCCGAGATGCCCGGCAACGAGAAGGAGGCGGTGTCGACGACTCCCAATCTCGAGGTGTAGCGCTCGCCGAAGGAGACGACCCGCTCGCCGAGTCCACGACTCGCATCCTCGGCGAGGAGCACCACCAGCGGGGTGTCTTCCAGGATCATCTCGAAGGGGCCGTGGAAGAAGTCACCACCGTTGATGGCGGCCGAGTTCATCCACTGCATCTCCTGGAAGTAGCACCAGGCCATCATCTTCGCCATGCCGTAGGCCGGTCCCCCGCCCACGATGTAGCTGAGTGGCGCATCGGTGAGGATGTCGGCGATACGTTCACCCGCCTCGGCGACCTCGTCCTTGACGGCGCGGAGCGCACCCGGGAGCTGCGGCAGGCTGTCACGCAGCACCGTCGCGGTGTCGGCCGCGCCGAAGGCCTCGAGCAGTGCCAGCGCGACCTGCTCGTTGTGGACCAGCTTGGGCTCGGTGATCGAGATCGTGTCGGGATAGTGCAAGTGGACGTCCCCGACGCGTGAGAGACCGTTGTCACCCTCGCGAGAGATCGACGCCACGGTCGCGCCCTTGGCCTTGGCCAGCTTCGCCGCCGCCACCGTCTCAGGGGTGTTGCCCGAGTGCGATGCGGCCACGACCAGCGCGCGCTCGTTTAGCCCCGCGGGCGTCCGCGACGTCAGCTCGCTGCTCGTGAGCCGCTGTGTCGTGAGTCCGGTGGCGTAACGGTCGAGCAGGTCGAAGGCGGGGTAGGTCCCGAAGTGCGAGCCACCACATCCGACGAGGTAGACACGCTCCAACCCCTTGTCGAGTGCCTTCCGCACCACTGCTCGGGCGGTGTCGTCCTGATCGAGTGCGTGCTGGACACACGCCTCGAAGTCGTCGGGGACCGGGATGATGTCGCTCATGAAACCGTGACTGCCTTCTGTGGGTCGAGGTGGAACGCGTTGGGAACGCTCCCAACACACCTAGCCTGACCCATGATTGGGAACGGTGTCAACTGGTATTCGCGCTGCCCGGGAGATGGGCACGGCGCAGGGACGGTCAGCTGTCGTAGGCGCGGAGGATCTCGTCGGCCGCGGCGACGGCGGGCAGCTCACCCGCCAGGACCCGCTCGCGCAGGGACTCACGGACGGCCGCGACATTCTCATCGGTGCGCAGGCGCTGGTCGATCTCGTCACGGACGAGCGCCCAGGTGAAGTCCAGCTGCTGCTGGGCCCGCTTCTCGGCAAGCCCCGTGGATCCCATGAACTCGCGATGCCGGATGATCCGGCTCCAGACCGTGTCGATACCGGTCATCTCGAGGGCCGAGCAGGTCAGCACGGGCGGCACCCATCCCTGGGTGCCCGCATAGACGAGACGCAGGGCTCCCGAGAGCTCGCGGGCGGTCACCTCGGCCTCCTTCGCCCGCTCGCCGTCGGCCTTGTTGACCGCGATGACATCGGCGATCTCCAGGATGCCCTTCTTGATCCCCTGGAGCTGATCGCCGGTGCGGGCGATCGTCAGGAAGAGGAAGGTGTCGACCATGCCCGCCACGGTGATCTCCGACTGACCGACGCCGACGGTCTCGACGAGGACCACGTCGTAACCGGCGACCTCCAGGATCGTCATCGCCTGGCTCGTGGCCCGCGCGACGCCACCCAGGGTGCCCGCGCTCGGCGAGGGACGGATATAGGCCTTCGGATCGGTCGCGAGCGAGGCCATGCGCGTCTTGTCCCCCAGGACCGAGCCGCCCGTGCGGACGCTGGAGGGATCGACGGCCAGCACTCCGACCTTCAGGTCGCGTCCGGTCAGGTGGCGACCGAGGGCCTCGATGAAGGTGGACTTGCCGACCCCCGGGACACCGGAGATCCCGACGCGTACGGCTCCCCCGGCCTCCGGGGCGATCGCGGTCAGCAGTTCCCGCGCGGCGGCTCGATGATCGGCCCGCCGCGACTCGACGAGGGTGATCGCGCGCGCCACCGCCCCCCGCTGACCGGAGCGGACACCTTCGGCGAGAGCAGCGATGTCGACCACGCGCCCGAGTCTAGGCTGCCGATTGTCCACAGGCGCCCACCGATGCCGCTTCCCTGATCACCACATCATTGGCAGAGTCCCCCCTGTCAGTCACACTGGAGTCGAGGAGGACGCCATGACCGAAGCCCAGACCTGGACGTTGATCGCCACCTTCATCACGGCGTTCTTCGGCACGCTCACGCTCTTCGGCGTGATGGTGACCCGCCTCATCCGCGCCGAAATCGGCGGCGTGCGCGCCGAGATGAGCGGACTGGCCACCGGCCTCCGCGCCGAGATGAGCGGACTGGCCACCGGCCTCCGCGGCGAGGTGAGCGGTCTGGCCGACGCTCTCCGCGCCGACATGGGCGTCATGGAGACCCGGCTCAACGCCAAGTTCGATGCCCTCGATCGCGATGTCCAGGCGATCGCCCGCCGGGTGTTCCCCGATGCGGGCTGATTCCCGGCACGTTCGGGTCCGGCCGTCTAGGGTGTCGACATGCGCGCTTCCGAACCGGGGCCGAGTCTGACCGAGCTGGCCACCACCCACGGCACGGACAAGTGGGGTATGCATCGCTACACCCCGCACTACGAACGCTTCCTGGAACATCTCCGGGACGAGTCCTTCACGCTGCTCGAGATCGGCATCGGCGGGTACGCCCAGTCCGGCGAGGGCGGCGCCTCCCTGCGCATGTGGCGCGACTTCTTCCCCCGGGCTCAGATCATCGGCCTCGACATCGAGGACAAGTCCTTCGTCGCCGGCGACCGCGTCCACGTCTACCAGGGCAGTCAGGTCGACCCCGAGGTGCTCGACCGGATCTTCGCCGACTTCCCCGATATCAAGGTCGTCATCGACGACGGCAGCCATCGTCCCGAGCACATCCGCGAGACCTTCGCGCTGCTGTTCGAGCGTCTCCCCCTCGACGGTCTCTACGCGATCGAGGACACCCAGACGTCCTACTGGCCCGCTTGGGGAGGCAGCCGGGATCGCCACGACCCCTCCACCACGATGGCACTGGTCAAGGATCTCGTCGACGGCCTCAACTACGAGGAGTACCTGGACCAGCACTACCGGCCGACGCCCACCGATCTGACGATCAAGGGCCTCCACTGCTTCCACAATCTGGTGATCCTCGAGAAGGGCGACAATCGCGAGGGCACCAACAAGCGCGTCGCGGCCGAGCCTCTCACGGGACTGGACGCGCTGCGCCAGAAGATCGCCGACACCGCCGACCGATTCAGGCGCCGTTCGCCCTGATCGGGCGCCCGGCGATGCCGCGACCGATCAGTTCTGCGGCTGGGTGCGGAGCTTGTCGAGCAGCGACAACGCCGACTCGGCGATGACCGTGCCCGGCAGGAACACCTCTGCCGCACCCATCTCGCGGAGTGCCGGGACGTCATCGGGCGGGATGACGCCGCCGATGACCACCATGATGTCCTCGCGGCCCAGCTCCGCCAGCGCCGCCTTGAGCGCGGGAAGCAGGGTCAGGTGGCCGGCCGCCAGCGAGGACACCCCGACGATGTGCACATCGGCGTCGACCGCCTGCTGCGCGACCTCCTCGGGGGTCGAGAACAGCGGGCCCACGTCGACATCGAAGCCCATGTCGGCGAAGGCCGAGACGATGACCTTCTGGCCGCGGTCGTGGCCGTCCTGGCCCATCTTGGCGACCAGGATGCGCGGACGGCGGCCCTCGGCCTGTTCGAACTCATCGGTGGCCTCCAGCACGCGCTGGACGTCACCGGATCCTCCGGACTCGCTGCGGTACACACCCGAGATGGTACGGATGACCGCCTGGTGGCGCCCGTAGACCTTCTCCAGCGCGTCGCTGATCTCGCCGACGGTCGCCTTGGCGCGCGCGGCATCGACCGCGAGGGCCAGGAGGTTGCCGTCCAGCGAGCCGTCCCGGCCCGCCCCCCGCTCGGCGGAGTTGGTGAGCGCCTCGAGCGTGCGGCGCACGTCGTCCTCGCTGCGCTCGGCGCGCAGCCGGTCGAGCTTGGCGAGCTGTTGCTGGAGCACCGACTTGTTGTCGACCTTGAGCACCTCGACCGGCTCGTCATCGGGCACGCGATAGGTGTTGACGCCGATGACCGCCTGCTGGCCGGAGTCGATGCGGGCCTGCGTGCGCGCCGCGGCCTCCTCGACGCGCATCTTGGGGATGCCCTCCTCGATCGCCTTGGCCATGCCGCCGGCGGCCTCGACCTCCTCGATGTGCGCCCAGGCGCGGGCGGCGAGGTCGTGCGTGAGCCGCTCGACGTAGTACGAGCCGCCCCACGGGTCGATGATGTCCGTCGTGCCCGACTCCTGCTGCAGCAGCAGCTGGGTGTTACGGGCGATGCGGGCGCTGAAGTCGGTCGGCAGCGCGATGGCCTCGTCCAGGGCGTTGGTGTGCAGGCTCTGCGTATGCCCCTGCGTCGCGGCCATCGCCTCGATCGCGGTGCGCTGGACGTTGTTGAAGACATCCTGCGCTGTGAGGCTCCAGCCGGAGGTCTGCGAGTGGGTGCGCAGGCTGAGGCTCTTGGCGTTCTTCGGATCGAATTGACCGACGAGCTTCGCCCAGATCGCGCGCGCGGCGCGCATCTTGGCGATCTCCATGTAGAAGTTCATGCCGATCGCCCAGAAGAAGCTCAGCCGGGGCGCGAAGGCGTCGATGTCCAGGCCGACATCGAGGCCGGCGCGGATGTACTCGACGCCGTCGGCCAGCGTGTAGGCGAGCTCCAGGTCGTTGGTCGCCCCGGCCTCCTGGATGTGGTACCCGGAGATCGAGATCGAGTTGAACCGCGGCATCTTGGCGGCCGTATAGGCGAAGATGTCCGAGATGATCCGCATCGACGGCGCCGGCGGGTAGATGTAGGTGTTGCGGACCATGAACTCTTTGAGGATGTCGTTCTGGATGGTCCCGGCCAGCTGCTCAGGCGCGACGCCCTGCTCCTCCGCGGCCACGATGTAGAGCGCCATAACGGGCAGCACCGCGCCGTTCATCGTCATCGAGACGCTCATCTGGTCCAGCGGGATGCCCTCGAAGAGCTTGCGCGTGTCGTAGATCGAGTCGATCGCGACGCCCGCCATGCCGACATCGCCGACGACCCGCGGATTGTCCGAGTCGTAACCGCGGTGGGTCGCGAGGTCGAACGCGACCGACAAGCCCTTCTGGCCGGCCGCGAGGTTGCGGCGGTAGAAGGCGTTCGACTCCTCGGCGGTCGAGAAGCCGGCGTACTGGCGGATCGTCCAGGGCTGCGTCGTGTACATCGCCGGGTACGGGCCGCGCAGGAAGGGTGTCAGACCGGGGTACGTGTCGAGAGCGTCGACTCCGGCGAGGTCCTCGGGCGTGTAGAGGCGCTTGACGTCGATGCCCTCGGGTGCGGTCCACGGCTCGGCGCCGTCGGTGGCCCGGGCGTAGGCCCCGGCATCGGGCATCGACGGCTGCTCGGGATCGAACGGCAGACCGGAGAAACTGGAGGGGATGGTCATGCGGACAGCACCTCCCGGGTGCGGCGGAGGAAGGCGAGGGCATCGACGCCCATCGCCGCTGCGTCATCGGCACCGACCTCGTTCTTGCCGGCCACGATGACATGACGGGCACCGTTCTGACGCAGCGCCGCCACGAGATCGGTGCCCCATTCAGCGTAGGCCTTGTCGGTGCCGGCGAGGCACACGACCGCGGGCTGTCCCGCCTCGCGATAGGCCGCCACGACCGTGTCGACACCATCGGTCGCGCCCGCGATGCCGTGGTGGATCCCACCGGCGGCCAGCAGGTTGATGACGAAGCTCGCCCGGGCCGTGTGCTGGGCGATCGGACCCATCGTGGCGAGGAAGACCGGCTGCTCGGACGGCTCGTCGCGCATCTCCTCGTACTCCCCGGCGTAACGGAAGACCGCCGGGGCGACGGGATAGGGCGCACGGTCCGGGAGCGTCTCGGCGAGATTCGGGAACTCGCTGACCCCGGTGATCGGACGCTTGCGCCGGGCGATCGCGAGGGCCCGATCGGCCACCGTCTCGTCGATCCGCGAACGCAGGAGGTCCACAGCGGCGTCCACGCCGCCCGCGGCGTCCAGGTCACCGAACAGCTCCCACGCCGCGCGGGCGATGTCGTCGGTCAGCTTCTCGACCGCGTGAGCACCGCCGGCCGGATCCGTCACAGCCGCCACATGGGACTCGCTGACGAGCAGAGCGGAGGTGTTGCGCGCGATGCGCCGGCTGAACGGCGTCGGCAGGCCGAGCGGCTCGTCGAAGGGCAGGGTCGTCACGGCATCTGCCCCGCCGACACCGGCCGCGAAGGTGGCCACGGTGGTGCGCAGCATATTGGTGTACGAGTCGTAACGGCACATCATCGGCCGCGAGGTGACGGCGTGCTGACGCTGGGCTCGGGCCGGCTCGGTGACCTCGCTGAGCTGGCCCACCCGATCCCACAGTCGGCGGGCAGCGCGGAACTTGGCGATGGTGGCGAACTGCTCGTCGGTCGCGGCGAGGCGGAACTCCAGCTGCTCCGCGGCCTCATTGGCGCTCAACCCGGCGTCGGTGAGAGCGCGCAGATAGGTGACCCCGGCGAACAGCGCGTAGGCGAGCTCCTGCACGTCGGAGGCGCCGAGCTCGTGGACCGCCGTGGCATCCACCACGGCGCCGCGGACACCGCGTTCCTTGGCCAGCCGGGCGAGATCGACCACGACATCGAGTCCGGTGTCGCCGCGTCCTCGCACGAGGGCGCCCAGCGGGTCCGCCCCCAGGTTGGTGCCGGCGTGGGCTTGCACCGCCTTGTCCTCGACGACCTCCAGGAGCGCCGCCGCAGCACCGCGCGGGTCGGTCGGTGCGTCCAGCACCACCGGGGCGAGGTCGACGAACACGGGCTCCAGGAGAGCGGCGAGGCGATCGACCTCGATTCCCTCGGGGCCCACCGTGAGCCAGAGCGAGTTGGCGCCGTTCTCCAGCTCGGCGCTCACCCGCTCGGCATCGGTGTCCGGATCGATGAACCAGCCCCGCACGTCCCAGCCGTCGAGCTCGGTGCGGGCCGCCGCCGCGCCGCGGGTGAACGGCGACTGGCCGGGCAGACCGGCATCGGGGAGGTCGTCGGTGAGCGCAGGAGTGCCGAGCGGCGTGACGCTGATGCCGTCGAGCGTGCGCGTCGCGAGCAGATCCCAGACATCGGAGTCGGGGGCCTCCTCGGCGAGCTTGCCCTTCTTGCGCAGCACAGCCGCAGTGGCCTTCTCCCACTCGGCGAGGTCGTGGTGCACGCCCTCGGCCAGGCGGATCGTGGAGTCGGGTGCCATGGCGGCATCGTACGGAACCGCGCGGGAGCGATGATCAGTGAGGTCCCGGTCACCCTGTACGAGGACCGTCCCGCGAACCGGCGGTAGAGTCCGAGAGGTGCCGATGTCAGATCCCCTTCCCGCCGAACTGCTGCCCGCCGACGGACGCTTCGGCTCCGGTCCCTCCAAGGTCCGTGAGGAGGCCCTCGCGGCACTCGCCGCCACCGGCACGTCGCTGCTCGGGACCTCCCATCGCGCCGCTCCCGTCAAAGACCTCGTCGGCCGGGTCCGCGAGGAACTCGCCTCCCTCTTCGACCTTCCCGAGGGATACGAGGTGGTGCTCGGGGTCGGCGGCTCGCACGCCTTCTTCGACGCGGCGATGTTCGGCCTCATCGAGCGCCGGAGCCTGCACCTCGTCCACGGGGAGTTCACCCGCAAGTTCGCCACCGCCGTCGCCCGGGCGCCTTTCCTCGAGGACCCGGTGATCGCGGAGTCCGAGCCGTACACGCACCCGGCACTCACGGCTCAGACCGGGGTCGATGTCTACGCCTGGGCCCACAATGAGACCTCGACGGGCGTCATGGTCCCGGTCCTGCGTCCTGACGGAGCCGACCCGGAGGCACTCGTCGTCGTCGACGCGACGTCCGGCGCCGGGGGCCTGCCCGTCGATATCGCGCAGACCGATGTCTACTACTTCGCCCCGCAGAAATCCTTCGCCTCCGACGGCGGCCTGTGGATCGCGATCATGAGCCCCGCCGCGATCGAGCGAGCCGAGCGGATCAAGGCCGAGGGGCGCCACATTCCGGGCTTCGTCGATCTGCCCGTCGCGATCGACAACTCGCGCAAGAACCAGACCTACAACACCCCCGCCATCGCGACGCTGTTCCTGCTCGACCAGCAGGTGCGATGGCTGAACGGTCTCGGTGGCCTCGACGCGGCCGTCGCGCGCACCCGGGAGTCCAGCCGCCGCCTCTACGCCTGGGCCGAGGCCGGCGAGCACACCGCGCCCTTCGTGCCGGACCCGGCGGAGCGCTCACTCGTCGTCGGCACCGTCGACCTCTCCGACGACATCCCGGCGGCGGACGTCGTGGCAGCACTCCGCGAGAACGGCATCGTCGATGTGGCCGGCTATCGCGGGCTGAACCGCAACCAGCTCCGTGTGGCGATGTTCCCCGCGATCGATCCCGACGACGTCACCGCGCTGACCCGCTGCATCGACTACGTCATCGAGCACCGGTAGAGGAGACCGCTCGCTGGAGCACGTACGCGCACACGCCCACGAGGACGAGCACGAGACCCAGCAGCCACACGTGCCAGGTCTGCTGGGTCAGCAGCACCGCGCAGCTGACCAGTGCCAGCACCGGGATCGCGCGGGGGACGTGAAAGTGGCGGTGCGGCACCGAGTCCTTGCGTAGGACGAGTACGGCGAGATGAACACGAACAGCAGGAACAGGACCACCGTCTCCGCCAACGTGGCCAAGGTGCCGAATGCCGCCAGGACCATCGACATCGCCGTGGTGACCACGATCGCCACCCAGGGGGTCCGCCGGTGCGGCAATACCCTCGCCAGCGCCGCCGGAAGCAGGCCCTCCTCCGCCATGCCATAGGTCAGGCGCGAGCTCATGATCGACGTCAGCAGTGCGCCGTTGGCGACGGCGACCAGGGCGATCAGGCTGAAGACCCACGCCGGGAGTCCGATACCCGTCGCCCGCACCACCTCCAGCAGGGGCCCGCTCGATCCGGACAGCTCGTCGGACGGCAGCATCGTGCTCGAAGCGAGGGCAACCAGCACGTAGACGGCGCCGGTCACCGCGAGGGCGCCGAAGAGGGCCTTGGGATACACCCGCGAGACGTCCTGCACCTCCTCGGCGACATTGGCCGAGGTCTCGAAGCCGACGAAGCTGTAGAAGGCGATGATGGCGGCTGCGAGGACCGCACCGACCATCCCGTCTCCCTCCGGAAACTCGGTAACGCGCGAGACCTCTCCCCCGCCGCGACCGACCGCGATGCCCACGAGCACGATGACCAGGACGAGTCCGCCGAACTCGACGGCGGTCATCGCCAGATTCGAGCGCACCGATTCCTTGATGCCGCGAGCATTGAGCAGCGCGACGAGGGCGAGGAACAGCGGCGCCGCGACCGCCACCGGCACGGACACGAAGGTGCCGAGATAGTCGCCGGCGAAGGCCACGGCCAGACCGGCCACGCTGACCACCCCGGCCGCGAGCATGCAGTACCCGACGAGGAACGAGACCAATCGGTTGCCGAAGGCACGCTGCGCGAAGATCGCCGCGCCGCCCGCCTTCGGGTACTTGGTCACCAGCTCCGCATAAGAGGCGGCCGTCAGCAGCGCCATGACCAGGGCGATCAGGATCGGCAACCAGATGACGCCGCCGGCATCGGCGGCCAGTTCTCCCATCAGGGCATAGACGCCGGCTCCGAGCACATCCCCGAGGATGAAGACGAACAACAACAGCGGCGTGATGCCCCGCCTCAGTCGGGTCTTCGGTTCGCCGGAGGACGCCGGTGCGTCGTCGGTGGAAGCCATACGGACATGCTGCGCTGCCGATGATGCCGCCGCACCCCCAGCGAGTTCAGACCAGTCAGTCGAGGACGGTGCCGTCTCGATGCAGGTCGCGGTGGTTCTCATAGACCGCGGCGTTGAGGTGGAGCCGCTCGACCTCCGCGTCACTCAGCTCGCGGCGGACCTTCGCGGGGGCACCGATCACGAGGGAGCGTGGCGGCACCTCCATGCCCTCGGGCACCAGGGCACCCGCGGCGATGAGCGACTCCTCGCCGATCACCGCGCCGTTCATGATGATCGAGCCCATGCCCACCAGCACGAAGTCACCGACCGTAGCGCCGTGGATGATCGCACCGTGGCCGACCGAAACCCCCTCGCCCAGGGTGACCGGCTTGTCGACGTCCACGTGGAACGCGCAGTTGTCCTGCACGTTGGCGTTCTTCCCGATCGTGATCGGCTCGTTGTCGGCTCTCAGGACCGCGCCGTACCAGACGCTCGCCCCCTCCTCGACCATGACCGACCCGGCCAGCGTGGCGTTCGGCGCGACGAAGGCCGAATCGGCGACCTGAGGCTTCTTGTCTCCCAGTGCGATCAACATGGCAGCACGCTATCGCGCCGCCCGGGCGATCACAGGAGCAGATCGCCGAGCGGGCCGAGAAGGAAGTAGGCGAGGAACAGGATCGCGATGATCCACATCAGCACGTGCACCTCGCGGAACTTGCCGCGCACCAGCTTCAAGAACACGAAGGCGAGGAAGCCCGCGCCGATACCGACCGTGATGGAGTAGGTGAACGGCATGAGCACGATCGTGAGGAAGGCCGGGATGGCGATCTCGATGTCGTCCCAGTCGATGCCGGTGACCTGGGTCATCATCAGGAAGCCCACCAGCACGAGTGCCGCGACGGCCGCCTCATTGGGGATGGCGCCCACCAGCGGCGTGAAGATCATCGAGAACAGGAAGAGCACGCCCGTGGTGACGCTGGCGAGCCCGGTGCGCGCGCCGTCGCCGACACCCGCGGTCGACTCGACGTACGAGGTGTTGCTGGAGACGCTCGCGGCGCCACCGGCGGCCGCGGCGATGGAGTCGATCACCAGGATGCGCTGCGTGTTGATGGGCGCGCCGTCCTCGTCGTTCAGTCCGGCCTCGGTGCCGACCGCCGTCATGGTGCCCATGGTGTCGAAGAAGTCGGCGAGCAGCAGGCTGAAGATCAGCAGGATGACCGCGACGACACCGACCTTGTCGAACGAGCCCAGGAGGTTGAACTCGCCGAGCAGGGAGAGGTCAGGGACCGCCGCGATCGAGTCGGGGATGCCCGGGACGTTCAGGTTCCAGCCGGTGCTGAAGGGATCCCCGTTCGAGCCCGGGGTGTCGGTGACGGCCTGCACGATGCCGGCGAGCACGGTGGTGACGATGATGCCGATGAGGATCGCGCCGCGTACACCGTTGGCGTAGAGGCCGATCATGACGATCAGGCCGATGCAGAAGACGAGCACGGGCCAGCCGTGCAGCACCCCGTCAATGCCGAGTCCGACCGGCGGCGATCCCTGTCCGGTGGTGCGGACGAAGCCCGCGTTCACCAGTCCGACGAGCGTGATGAACAGGCCGATGCCGACGGCGATCGCCGTCTTGATCTGCCGTGGCACGGCGTCGAAGACCGCCTTGCGGAAGCCGGTGAGCACCAGGACCAGGATGATGATGCCTTCGATGACGACGAGGCCCATCGCATCGGCCCAGGTCATCTCGGTGGCGACCGCGTAGGCCACGAAGGCGTTGAGGCCGAGGCCGGCGGCAAGGGCGAGCGGGAAGTTCGCGACGAGTCCCATGATGATCGACATGAGACCGGCGATGAGGGCGGTGGCTGCTGCGATGGCGGCCATATTGGCGCCTTCGGAGTCGCCGCCGAGGTAGTTGCCCTCCGCATCGGCGACACCGCCGAGGATGATCGGGTTGAGGACCACGATGTAGGCCATCGTCAGGAACGTGACGAGACCGCCGCGCAGCTCGCGCGGGATGGTCGAGCCGCGCTCGGAGATCTTGAAGTAACGGTCCAGGACGCCGGTCATGGCTCTCCTATGGTGCGAAGGGTGACAACCGGACCATTGTCCCGGTCACCGGCGCGGGGCTCGCCGTGGGGTCGGCTCGTCGCGTCCCCCGGCGCGTCCGCCGAAGCCGAGCACGCCGATGCCCACCGCGATCACCGCGAGCCCGAGCGCGGCGGAGAGGTCCATCGTCTCGCGGAGCACCAGGAGGCCGAGCATGGTCGCGGTCAGGGGCTCGGCGAGTGTGAGGGTCGAGACGGTCGACGCCCGCAGCGCCCGGAGACCATGACCGAACAGCAGATAGGCGACGACCGTCGTCACGAGCCCGAGCCAGAGGATCGTCGCCACGCCGCCGCCGGTGGCGATCCAGCTCGTGTGGGCGAAGGCCAGCAGCGGCAGCCCGAGGACGGCGGCCGCGCCGAAGATGGTGCCCATCGAGGCTCGCGGTGTGAGACCCCCGTCGATGAGCGCCTTGCCCGACAAGGTGTAGACCGCGTAGCTCAGTCCCGCGCCGAGGGATCCCGCGAGCCCGAGCGCGGAGACTCCGGCGGCGGTGTCGAGGACTCCCGACAGGAGCACGACTCCCACGGTGGCGATGAGCGTGGCCGCGAACCAGACGGGCGAGGGCGGACGGGCGGTGAGGAGCCACTCCAGTGCTCCCGTCATGACCGGGGCGCTGCCGAGAGCGACGACCGTGCCGATCGCGACACCGTTGCTCGTGGTTCCGAGGAAGAAGGCCGGCTGGTAGGCCAGGACGCCGGTCGCGCCGACTGCGACCAGGGCGATCGAGCGCGGCGACCAGCTGATGCGGGTCCCGCGGCTGGTCGCCCATGCCACGATTCCGAGCACGCCACCGCCGAGGACCACCCGGGCCACACCCGCGGAGAAGGAGGTCGCGTCGTCGGGCCCGAGCGCCAGGGCGGTTCCTGTCGTACCGAAGCACACCGCCGCCAGCAGCACGGCGAGGTACGGATTCACCGCATCTGGTCGCTGAGCCTCGCGACCAGCAGGACCAGGAGCCCGAGTCCTGGTACGGCGGCCAGTTCCCGGGGCGCGACCGCGGGGAGAGCCACCCGGTACAGCGGGCTGTTCTCGCCCTCACTGCCCACCAGCACATGGAACGGGTCGGTATAGGCGATGGTCTCGGCCTGTTCGAGCGGAGGGAGCGGCAGGGTCGCCCGCGTCTGCCACGAGTCGGCATCGAGGACGTGCACGCCCAGATAGGTCAGCAGCACGGCGGAAGAGCCATCGGGGGCGAACGCGGCATCGGTGACCAGAGGCGGCGCGGTGATGTCGAGACGTGCGGCTGCCACCGGGCTCTCCGTGGAGAGATCGTCGAGTCGATAGACGGCGCCTGACCCGATGACCTTGGTGACCAGGTGCGGCACTCCCGCGCCGTCGACCAGCAGTGCCTCGATATCGGCGGGGCTGTCGAGTGTGACGCGATAGCGGTCGGGAGTCACCGACCGATCGCCTGGTCCCGGCTCCGGCAGGGCCAGGAGCGCGATCTCGTCGCGCACGGCGGCATTGTCACCGGTGTCGGCGACCCAGAGTGTGCCGTCGTGGAGTGCGAGCGCCTCCGGGTCGGTCACGTGCGCGTCGAGGCGGGTGACGCCGACGGTCTCGCCGGTGCTGATCCGCGCCGCGTAGACGACGGGGTCGTGACCCGAGTCGTTGATGGTGTAGGCGAGGTCGTCGTGCGCGCGGCTCACCGCCAGTCCGCTGGACTCCGTGATCCGCGGATCGCTCATCCGGCTGACAGGCTGCTGCTCCGCGCCTTCCGCGCGACCGGTGAACGAGGCGATCGCCGCCACCACGAGCAGGGCGATCAGCAATCCCGGAATCAGCATCCGGCGACGACGTGGGTTCATCGCGTCCATCATCCCCCACCGCTGGGTAGGGTGGGGGTGTGAGCCCTGAGAGTGATCCAGCGCCGGACACGGATCGTGCCGCCCGTCGCCACAACCTGGGGCACCCGGACATCACCGAGATCGAGATCGGCAAGACGACGCACCGGGTGGCCGAGGTGCAGCCGATGGACGTCGACGGTGTCCGGACGATGACCGTGGGCACGATCCTGTGGGCCGTGGCGGCGGTCGCCCTCATCCCGTTCTGGGGCACGCTGCGCGAGAACGGCACGCAGTGGTGGCTCTGGGCGGCGCTCGCCGGGTTCGGACTCGGACTGATCGGCATCGAGTACTGCCGCCGCCGGCGCAACGCGCTCGCCGCGGCTCGTCAGCGTCCGCCTGCCGGAGGCCGTCGCCGCAAGTGACCGCCGCGGAGACGTGCCCGGGGTCGCCATCGGGTCGACCGAGGGGCGGTGACTTACGCACGTCTCGGGCGAGCTGAGAGGTGCGTAGCCCACCGCCCGAATCGTGCAGAGGTGCGTCACTCACCGGGGCGTGGCTCAGAAGCCTTCGAGCTCATCGACCTTGATGGTGTCGACGACCGGGTCGGGCAGCGCGGTCGCGGACGCCGATCGCTTGGGTCGCGATCCGGAGTGGGCACCGCAGCCGTGCGTCAACGCCACGACGCGCCCGTCGGCATTGGCCGTGCCATTGCCGCAGACACCGAAGCGATCGGACAGGTCGCCACTCAGGCTGATGAGGAAGCCGCAGCTGCCACAACGACCCGGTGCCTGCTCGGCCATGGGGGTGTCCGGACCGTGCTCGCCGCCGTACCAACGGTCGGCGGCTTCCTCGCGGCCCTCCAACGACAGCACCCACTCGCGACCCAGCCCGATCTCGCGGGCGAAGTGTCGATCGACCACGCCCTCGCCGTCGCCATCGCCGACGAACCAGGCCGGGGCGAGACGGATGTCGTCCTCCTCCGGGGGCAGGACATCGCCGGGGCTCAGGTCACCGGGCTGGATCCGGTCGCGGTAAGGGGTCCAGGCCGGGGCCACGATCGCGTCGTCACCGGGCAGCAGCACGATGTCGTTGACCGTCGGGGACGAGTCCGGCACCGTCGAGAGGCTGACGGCCCAGTACCATCCGATGTAGCCCGGGAGGGTGCACGCGAAGCGCTCCGTGAGCAGTCCGGTCGCCTCGTCGGTCGCGCCGAGATGGTCCCCCACCGAGCCGTCGTCGACCGACTCGTCCAGGGCGGTGCGCGCGATATCGCTCGTCGAGATACTCACCGTTCAATTCTTCCTGATGGAGGGCTCAGACTCCAGGGCGGGTCAGTCGAGTTCGTCGGCGAGGCGTCGCAGCAGCTGCGCGGTGACCTTGGCCTGCTTGCCCTCGGGGTGGCGATTGTGCCGGTATCCCTCGCCCAGGCTGTCGAGCAGACCGATGAGGTCCTCGACGATGACGACCATGTCCTCCGGCGGCTTGCGCCGGGCCTGCGCCTGCGAGCGGCGTACCGAGGTCACCGGGTCCAGCAGCCGCACCTGGAGGGCCTGATCGCCGCGACGGCCCTGGACGATGCCGAACTCGACGCGCGTGCCGGACTTGAGCGACTCCACGCCCTCGGGAAGCGCGTCGGCACGTACGTAGACGTCCTCGCCGCCGTCACGGCTGAGGAAGCCGAATCCCTTGTCGGCGTCGTACCACTTCACCTTGCCGGTCGGCATACCTTCTCGTCCTTCGTTCGTGTCGGGCCAGGAGTCTCCAGTCTAGTGGGAGGACTCCCCCTCCGAGCCCCGCGCGGGCTCCTCCTCCGGCGTGAACTCCACGTTGATGGTCTCGAAGCCCTTGTGCCGCTGCATCCGCGCATAGCTCGTATAGGCGCGGATGTCGCCCGGCCCGAGCCGGACATTGTCCGTGAACGGCGTCAGCAGGGCGCGCGGATAGAGCCGCCGGCGCAGGACGACGTTGACCTCCAGCCCGATGATGACGATCAGCGCGGCGATGAACAGGAAGGCGATGAGCCCCAGCACGAGCGCGAAAGTCTGGTTCATCGCACTCGCCCGGACGATGATGTGCCGGACGTAGACGTCGCCGCCGTATTGGAGCCCCTGCCAGGACAGCGCGCAGAAGACGGCCCCGGGCAACACGGACCCGAAGGTCGCGCGGCCGAGGCTGATGAGCAGGAACAGCGCGATGAACATCGCCCCGGTCATGATGAAGCCGATCAAGCGGATGAGGATCCCCAAGTCCGGGACGGAGCTCAGCCCGATGGCGGAGGGATCCTGCAGAAGAGACGTCCCGATCGCGACCATCAGGATCCCGAAGCCGGCAATCGCCATGATGATGAGGGAGCGCAGGCGCAGGAGGATCGGATTGGGGCGCGAGTTGCGCGGCACGGCCCAGGCGACATTGCCGGCATTCTGCACCGACAGGCCGAGACCCATGACGCCGTAGGTGGCCGCGAGCACACCCACCACGATCGCCGAGGTGCTCCCCGAGAAGCCGTCCGGGCGGCCGAGCTGGTCACCGACGATGGGGAACTGCGCCAGCACGGTGTCGAGTAGCTGCTGCTGCAGATCCGGGTCGTTCTGCAGGAAGAATCCGAGGACCGAGGTGGCGATGAGCAGCACCGGGAAGATGGCGATGAAGGCGTAGTAGGTGATGATCGCCGCGAGATACGGCCCCTGGTCGTCGAAGAACTTGTAGATCACGGCCAGAGGGAAGCCGAGGACGCGATGCCGGCGTTGAAACCGGTCGACGGTGTCGATGACGCTCATACGCCTCGTCCGTTCACTCGCTGGCGCTCGCTCATGCTCGCTCGCTCATGTCCGCAGATAAGGTCGCGCGGCGGCGATCACGGTGTCGAAGCGTGCCCGGTCGAGGACGGCGCCCTCGCGCCGGACCGAACGAGGATCGATCTCGAGGAGCCGATTGATCCGAACCTCGCTGGGGCGGCGCTCCCGGTCCCAGTCGCCGGCTCCGATGTCGACCCAGAGTCGTCCCGCGCGGGCCTCCTGGGCCGCATCGCGGTCGTGGTCCTTGGAGGTGAGCTGGAGGCCGTAGAGCCGGTCGGCCCCGTCGCGGCCGATGATGAGCACGGGACGGTCCTTGCCCTGGGCGGGATCGTCCTCATAGGGCACCCAGGTCCAGACGATCTCGCCCGGGTCCGGGCGGCCGTCGCGGCGCGGCGCGTACTCGACACGGAGCCCACCGGCGGCGCGCGTGCGGCGTTGCCGGCGTGCGAGCAACGTGTCGACGAGCGCTCGGATCACCACGCAGACACCGTATCGACACGCCCGGGCGCGTGCACGCAGGCTCACCCGTGACGCTAGATCCTCGGCAGCTCGCGCTTCATGACCTTGCCCGTGGGGTTGCGAGGCAGCTCGTCGAGGAAGACCACGCTCTTGGGCACAGCGAACTTGGCAACCTGCGCCCGCGCGTACTCGACCAGGTCCGGCTCGGAGGCCTCTGAGCCGTCGTGCAGAACGACGAAGGCGGCGAGCCGCTGACCCCACTTCTCGTCGTCGACGCCGGTGACGACGACATCGCGCACGGCCTCGTGCTCGATGAGGGCGTCCTCGAGCTCGCGGGGGAAGACGTTCTCGCCACCGGAGATGATCATGTCGTCATCGCGTCCGGCGACGAAGAGCAGCTCGTTCTCGTCGAAGTAGCCGAGGTCGCCGGTGTTCATGAGCCCGTCGGCGAAGGTCTTGGTGTTGCCGTCGGTATAGCCGCCGAAGGGCATGTCGTTGCCGACGTGGATGACCCCGGTCTCCCCTTGTGGCACCTCGCGGCCGTCGGAGTCGAGGATCTTGACGGTGGTGCGCCACGGGATGCTGCCGGCGGTTCCCGGGGCGGTGCGCAGATCCTGCGGCGAGGCGATGGTGACCCAGCCGGTCTCGGTGGCGCCGTAGAAGTTGTAGATCGAGTCGGTGAAGGTATCCATGAAGTGCAGGGCGAGGTCTCCGGCGAGCGCGCTGCCGCTGGTGGCGGTGATCTCGAGGCTGGACACGTCGGTGCGCGCGATGACGTCCGGGTCGGCGTCGACCATCCGCTGCATCATGAGCGGGACCACGACGAGCACCTTCGCGCGGTAACGGCCGATGTCCTCGATGACCAGTTCAGGCACGAACTTGCGCCGCAGGACGTAGGTGGGCGCGGTGGTCAGCCCGAAGCTGAAGTTCAACAGTCCCCACGAGTGGAACAGCGGCGCCGCGACGACGACGGTCGAGTTGCCCCGGTACGGGATGGAGCCGAAGAAGGCGAGCAGCGGTTTGAGGTCCTTGGGCTCCTCGCGCCGGGCGCCCTTGGGCAGGCCCGTGGTGCCGGAGGTGAAGATGACGATCTGGCCGTGTTTGGCGGGCTTGCGGTGACCGTCGGCCGGCTGGCCGTCGGCGAGGTCGCTCAGCGTGGTGAGATCCTCGGGGGCGTCGGCATCGGCCCAGCCGAGGACGATCTTCTCGCGCGGCACGTCGGCGAGGACCTCGAGGAACTCCTGGTCGACGATCATCAGCTCGGCCCCCTCGCGCTCGGCGAGGTCGGTGAGCTGGGAGCGGCTGGCCATCGTGTTCAGCAACAGGATGCGCCCACCGAGCTGCATGATCGCCACGAGTGCGATGACCATCCACCGGTGGTTGCGCGACAGGATCGCGATGGAATCGCCCGGCTGGAGGCCACGCTCCTTGAGCGCAGCGGTCACGCGGTTGACCTCGGCGACGAGGTCGCGGTACGTGATCTCCCCCGCGTCGTCGATGATCGCGGTCTGCTCGGGAAACCGGGCGGCGGCCGCGTTCAGGCCGGACGGCAGTGCCGGTCCCCACTTGACCAGATGCATGCCGGCCCTCGCGAGCCGCAGCGGATTACCCAATCCGAGCAGGCCGATGCGGTGAGCCACCTTCGCCGTGTAGGCCAGATCGTTCATGCCTGGGAGTGTAACAACAAGTTACCCCCGGGTAGAGGGTGTCGTCACTCCGCGTCATGGCGCCGATCAGGTCCGCGCGGCCAGCCCTCTCGCCCAGTTGACCTGCTGGGTCACCATCGGCGCGGTCTGCGGCGAGCCGGCCGGGATCGTGGCGGTGTGCGCGAACCCGGGCCCCGAGACCGTGACCTGGACATAGCCGGTCGTCGTGCGTTCCTTGACGAGGAGGAACAACAGCCCCAGCAGGCAGAACAGGAAGAAGACGATTGCGCAGACGATCGCCCACGCCGGGATTCTCTCCTCGCTGCGTGAGTAGTCGGCGATCTGCCACGTGGTGCCCGCGATCGGGAAGGCGCCGGTGGGCAGGAAGACGCTCTGTGGCGACACACCGATATCGCCGATGGAGATCTGCGGCATGTCCGGTTGGGCGGGGATCGGCTCGTTCACGTGCGCCATTGAACCACGTCAACCGGGCCCGCCGGGACACTCAGCGACGCAGCACCTTGCGGGCGGCGGCATTGCCCGCGAACTGCCCGATCTGCACGATCACGATGACGATGAGGATGGCCGTCCAGGTCACCCAGGGGTTGAACTGCCGGTAGCCGTACTGCAGGGCGAAGTTGCCGAGGCCGCCCGCGCCGATCACGCCGACGACCGCGATCATGTCGACGATCGCGATGAAGGCGAAGGTGAAGCCGAGAATCAGCGGCCCGAAGGCCTCGGGCAGCAGGACCGTGAAGATCACCCGCAACCGACTCGCCCCCATCGAACGGGCCGCCTCCAACACGCCCGGGGACACCGAGACGAGGTTCTGTTCGACGATGCGGGCGATGCCGAAGGTCGCCGCGAAGACCACGATCGGCATCGCCGCCGTGTTGCCGATGCCGGTGCCGAAGACCTCGCGGACGAGGCCCTGCAGGCCGATCGCGAGCAGGATGAACGGGATGGGCCGGAAGAAGTTGACCAGCACGTTCAGGACGACGTTGACCGGGGTGTTGGCCATCAGGCCGCCCCTGCGAGTCACATACAGCGCCGTGCCGATCGTGAGGCCCAGCAGTCCGCCGATCGTCAGACCGACCGCCGAGAGGACGATCGTCTCGATGGTGGCGGTGCCGATCAGCCCGCGCAGCTCGATCACGCGATCCATTCAGCGCACCTCCCTGACCTCGACGAGCCCGGACACGACACGAACGGCCTCATCGACGCGGCCCCCGGTGAGCTCGACGGTGAGGTTGCCGAAGGTCTTGCCCTGCACCTCTTCCATCCCGCCGTAGATCAGCTCGAAACCGACGCCCGCCTCGCCGAAGGCCCCGAAGACCTGCGACTGGGAAGCCGAGTCCTCGCGGAATCCGAGCGTCACGAGGCGTCCGGGGTGCCGCTTGCGCAGTTCCTCCACGACACTCGCCGGAGGCATGTCGTCGACCACCGTGTTGACGAAGCGGCGGGTGACCTCGTGCGCGGGGCGAGCGAAGAGGTCGAACGTGGTGCCGGACTCGACGACCTTGCCGTCCTCCATCACCGCGACCCGGTCGGCGAGGTTCTTGACGACCTCCATCTCGTGCGTGATGACGACGATCGTGATGCCGAACTCGGCATTGACGCGGCGCAGCAGATCGACGACGCCCTGGGTGGTCTCCGGGTCGAGTGCGCTGGTGGCCTCGTCGGCCAGCAGGATGCGCGGGGACGAGGCCAGCGCGCGGGCCACGCCGACACGCTGCTTCTGGCCGCCGGACAGCTGCTCGGGATACTGGTGCGCCTTGTCGGCCAGGCCGACGAAGTGCAGCAGCTCGGAGATCCGCTCCTGCTGTTCGGTGGCCGAGATCCCCGCGACCTTGAGCGGATAGGCGATATTGCCCCACACCGTGCGCGAGTGGAACAGGTTGAACTGCTGGAAGATCATGCCGATCGTGCGGCGGACCTTCTGCAGCTCGCTCTCGCGGAGGGTGGTGAGGTCCTGTCCGGCGACCACCACCGAGCCGGACGTGGCCGGCTCGAGCGCGTTGATCAGCCGGGCGAGGGTCGACTTGCCGGCACCGGAGTACCCGACGATGCCGAGGATCTCTCCCTCGGCCACGTCGAGGGTGACCCCGTCCACCGCATGGACGGGGTCACCTCCTCGGCGCCTGGGCGGGTACGCCTTGGCGACATCCCGCAACTCGATGAGGGCCACGTGGCGACCTTACTGGTTGTCGCGGACGTCCTGCTCGGCATCGGCCAGCGTCGACTTGAGCTCGTCGATCGGCGTCTTGACGAACTCCGCGGTGCCACCCGAGACGTCCTGGACGCCGTCGAGCACATCCTGGCTGTCCTGGTAGATCTCGACGAGCTTGGCATAGGTCTCGTTGTCCTCGTCCTCGGCGCGCGCGACGAAGATGTTGACGTACGGGAGCGCGTCCGGGTCGTCGGCGCTGTCCTCGTAGATCGCGTCGTCGAAGCTCAGGCCGGCGTTCTCGACGAAGTCGTTGTTGATGACGGCAGCGGCGACGTCCTGCAGCGAGGCTGCGGTGATCTCGGCGTTGAGCGCCGTCACCTCGACCCGCGAGGCGGCGGTGTCGACATCGGCGAGATCGGAGAAGGCGGTGCCGCCGTCGGTCAGCTCGATGAGGCCGGCGGACTGCAGGAGCACCAGGGCACGCGCCTGGTTGGTGGCGTCATTGGGCACCGCGACGGTCTCACCGTCGGGGATCTCCTCGACATCGCCGTAGTCCAGCGAGTACAGGCCGAGGGGGTAGATCGCCGTGGTGCCGATCGGGACGAGGTCCTCGTTGTTGTTCACGTTGTAGTCGGCGAGGTAGACGATGTGCTGGAACTGGTTGAGGTCCAGGTCGCCGGCCGCCAGAGCGGGGTTGGGCTGCGTGTACTCGGCGAAGTCGACGATCTCGACGTCGATGCCCTCGTCGGCGGCGGCCTCCTTGTAGGTCTCCCAGTACGGGTCGCTCGCGCCGACGACGCCGATCCGCACCGTGTCCTCGTCACCGCCGCGGGTCAGGGCGAAGACACCCGCCGCGATGAGAGCGAGGACCACCACGACGATCGCGACGATGAGTCCGGTGCGCTTCTTGGGCGCTTCGATGAGGTTCTGGTCCGACATGGACGTCCTTTCGTGCACGGCTCGTGGCCGGTGGGGGTGGAGAAGATGGCCACACTCGTGGTGCCGCCAGACATCGACCGTACGAATGCCGCGCCGGGTCGGCCCACCGATCTCACCATCCGAGACGGCCACGCCGCGGGCGGTGAGTTATCCCACACCCAAGGCGGTCATGTGCGGGATCCCGCACCGCCCGCGGCAGGCTCGCTCAGGGCACGTCGTCGTAGTCCCAGCGCACGTCATCGCGCAGCACCCGCGCGGGGACGCCGCCGACGACGCTGTGCGCCGGCACCTTCTGGTTGCGCACCACCGCGCGCATCGCCACGCACGCGCCCTCGCCGATCTCGACGTGACCACTCACCACCGCGTCGCGGCACAGCCACACGTGCTCGCCGAGACGGATCGATGCTCCGAAGGGGTTGAGCCGCTCGCCGGTCGCACGATCGGCCAGCCGGTGCATGTCATCCGTCGCCAGGTAGACATTCGAGGCCCACAGCTGGTCGCCGGCGGCCACGATGCTGCCGCCGTTGCGCGCGTCGATCACCGCGCAGCGGGTCGCGAGCACCGGTCCGTGCAGCACGATCGACGAACCCGCCCCGCAGTACACCTCCCCCGCCGTCAGGACGACGCGCTCGTCGAGGAAGACGGTGGCGTCGTCCCCGCCGAGCAGCAGGGAGACGAGATGGTCCATCGGCCCGCCGACCACCACCAGGGCGCGGCGCATCGGAATCAGCATGAGCTGGCTGAGCACCGATTCGGGCAATCTGGCCCCAGGCGCGAGGTAGAGCGCGTTGTCGAGATCGTGCCACCACGGCGGCAGCCCGTCGGCGACCCGGCGCACGACGAGCGAGTCCACCCGGGAGGCCTCCACGCCCGCCGCCCGGAGGCGGTCGCGGTGGTCGGCGGTCAGCGAGTCGTCCACCGCGGCATCATCTCAGCTCTCGTCGAGCGCCTCGCGCGCCGCGTCCTCCGCACGGGCACGATCGACCGCCACCAGCCCGATCCGGGTGCGCCGGTCGAGCAGGTCGTCGACGGTCGACGCTCCCTCGTGACGGACCGCGAATCGCAGCTCGGCCCGGCTCACGTCGAGGCCCTCGGCGATCGGCTCGTCGAGACCGGGTGACGAGTCGAGGACGGCCCCGGCCTCGCTGCCGAAGCGACGCAGGAGCTCACCCGGGGCACGCGGATCGCGCTCCGGCCCCGCACCGACGAGGGGGACGCGGCGAGTGACGCACGGACCTGCCGAGAGCCCGGCATCGCGGGCCGCGAGGTCGACCGCGTCCTCGGCCATCCGGCGGTAGGTGGTCAGCTTGCCGCCGACGACCGTGGTCACGCCGTCGGAGCCCCGCTGGACGACATGGCGCCGGGAGACGTCGGCGCTGCTCGCTTCTCCCGCGTCGAGCAGCGGACGCAGCCCCGAGAACGTGCCGAGCAGGTCGTCGCGGGTCACGGGACGCTCCAGCGCCAGGCCGATGGTGTCGAGCAGGAAGTCGATCTCGTCGTCGGACGCGCGGGGCACATCCGGGATCGGGCCCGGAGCGTCCTCGTCGGTCAACCCCACGTAGACCCGGCCGAGGGGTGCCGGCAGCGCGAAGACGAATCGCGTCGTCGATCCCGGGATCGGCACCATGAGCGAGGCGGAGAGTCCACCGAAGGTCCGCTGCGACATCACCAGGTGGGTGCCGCGGCTCGGTCGCAGCGAGATGTCGTCGGCCAGGGTGCCGGCCCACACCCCCGCGGCGTTGACGACCGCCCGCGCCGAGAGATCGAACTCCGATCCGTTCAGTTCGTCGCGCACCCGTACCCCCGCGCCCGACGCCGAGAGGACACGGCACCGGGTCAGCACACGGGCGCCGTAGTACGCGGCCGTGCGGGCAATCGCGACCACGAGGCGCGCGTCGTCGACGAGTTGGCCGTCCCAGAAGCGCAGCCCACCGCGCAGCCCCTCACGACGCACGCAGGGCGCGTAGCGCTCGACCGCCTCCGCGTCGATGCGATCGGGTCGTGGCAGCAGCGAGGCGGAGGTCCGGGCCGCTCGACGCAACGCATCGCCTCCCCAGTGCCCGGCCCGCACCAGGGCCGCGTGCTTCCGGTCCATCGACGGAAGCTCGGGGAAGACATTCGGCAGCGGCCGGATGAGATGCGGGGCGATCGTGGTCATCAGGTGGTGTCGTTCGATCGCGCTCTCATAGGCGACATCGACATCGCCGGTGCCGAGATAACGCAGGCCTCCGTGCACGAGCTTGGAGCTCCAGCGGCTGGTGCCGAAGGCGAGGTCGTGGGCCTCGAGCAGCACGACCGAGAGCCCGCGCGTGGCGGCGTCGAGCGCCACACCCGCACCGGTCACCCCGCCGCCGATGACGACGAGGTCGACCGTTCCCCCGGCGATCTCGTCCAGCTCGCGCGAACGCCGGGCCGCGTTGAGCGATGAGGATCGGGCCGTGGTCATGGTGCGAGGTACCGGTCGAGGGCGAGGGCGAGCTCGGCGTCCAACGCGTCCAGCTCGGGGCCGACCGCATCGGGGACGTCGAGGATGGCCGGCGCGGTGATGACGAAGGACCAGCTCATCAGCAGCACCGCCTGAGCCTGCACCGCCGGGTCGCCGGACCGCACCGATCCGTCGGCGGCACCCTGGCGCAGTGCGTCCTCGATGATCGCGAGGTGGAAGGCGGAGACCTGGCCGGGGCGGCGTACCTGGTAGGGCGTGAGGAACTCCGGCGATTCCTCCACGATGGCACGCAACAGCGGGTGGGAGCGCATCTCGCCGACGATGCCGACGACGGTCGCCACCACCCGCTCACGCGTGGAGCCCACCGACCGCTCGGCGGCACGCTCGGTCAGCCGGTTCCATTCACGGGTGGACACATCGGCCGCGATGCTCGTGACGTTCTCCCAGCGCCGGTAGAGGGTCGCGCGGGCCACCCCTGCCCGTCGGGCGATGGCGGTCATCGTCGTCCGCGGGAGACCCTCCTCGACGATCAACTCGAGCGCGGCGTCGAGGATGCGGTGGGAGTCGATCGAGGCGGCCGTCTCAGCAGCGGGACGGGACCGCACCAGGTGCAGGGCCGACTCCGAGGAGTTGAAACGATCTGCGGTCATGTGTTTAATACTAGCATGACCGACGTCACCCCCGGACCTCGTCCCGTCGACGAGACCGACCTCCCCGTCGTGGACTTCCACCCGTATCGGTGGGGCGATCCCTCACACTTCGTCACGCTGAGCGAGCGGATCACCGGAGCCCTCGGCCTGGTGGGCATCACCACGTCCGAGCGGCCTCCGACGCCTCTCGGCGAGCTGGTCCCCCCGGACACCGGTCTCACCGCAGAGTTGCTCGACTCCCTCCGCGAAGCCGTCGGGGACGGGTCGGTGAGCACCGAGCACGACGATCGCACGGCACATGCGAACGGCTGGTCGACGCCGGATCTCCTACGACTGCGCGGCAATGCCCTCGTCGATGCCCCCGACGCCGTCGTGCGCCCCGCGGACGAGGCCGGGGTCGAGTCGGTACTGCGCTGGTGCGGCGAACAGCGGGTCGCCGTCGTCCCCTTCGGCGGCGGCACGTCCGTGGTGGGCGGGCTGACCGCCGAGCGCGACGGCTTTACCGGCGTGATCGCCCTCGATCTCGCGGCTCTCGATCGACTCCTCGATGTCGACGCGGAGTCCCGGATCCTCACCTTCGAGGCCGGCACGCGCGGCCCGCGGGCCGAGGAGCTCGCGGCCGAGCACGGCTTCACGATCGGGCACTTCCCACAGTCCTACGCCGGGGCCACCATCGGCGGCTACGCGGCGGCGCGGTCGGCCGGCCAGTCGTCGGCGGGCTACGGCCGCTTCGACGAGATGGTCGTCGGGCTCACCCTCGTCACACCGCGCGGAACCATCGAGATCGGCAACGCTCCCCGGTCCGCCGCGGGCCCGGACTGGCGGCAGATCGTCCTGGGCTCCGAAGGCGCCTTCGGTGTCATCACGCGGGTGCGGGTGCGCGTGCGGCCCCTGCCCGAGACACGAGTCTTCGAGGGCTGGCGGTTCGCGGACTTCGCCGCCGGGGCCGCAGCGCTGCGGCGGCTCGCACAGGACGGGCCTCGCCCGACGGTGCTCCGGCTCTCCGATGAGATCGAGACGCTGGTCAATCTCGCCGACCCGAACGAGTCACTGGAGGAGAATCCCGGCGGCTGCCTGGCGATCGTGGGCTTCGAGGGCACGGCGGCCGATGTCGCCGCACGCCGAGAGGCCGTCACGACGATCCTGCGCGATCTCGGCGGCGAAGAGCTCGGGACCGCTCCGGGTGAGGCGTGGCGCGAGGGTCGCTTCAATGCCCCCTATCTACGCGATCCGCTGTTGGAGAACGGCGTCCTGATCGAGACCCTCGAGACGGCGACCTTCTGGTCGCGCCTCACCGAGGTCCGCGATGCCGTGAACACGGCACTCACCACCGCGCTCGGCGACCAGGGCACGCCCTGCATCCCCATGTGCCACATCTCCCACGTCTACGAGACTGGGGCCTCGCTCTACTTCACGGTGGCGGCGGCGCAGGCCGAGGACCCGGTGGCCCAGTGGGCCGTCGCCAAGACCGCGGTGAACGAGACGCTCCTGCGTATCGGGGCGGCGCCGAGCCATCACCACGGGATCGGCGTGGATCATCAGGGCGTCTACACCGAGCAGCTCGGGACGCTCGCGGTCGAGGCGCTCCAGGCGATCAAGCAGACCCTCGACCCCTCGGGTGTCGTGAACCCGGGGATCCTGTTGCCGCGAGCCGGACACTGAGATGACCGCCTTCACCGCATTGCTGAACCCGATCTCGGGGTCCGCTGGCACCAGCGTGGAACGGTGGGAGCCGGTCGCCGCGGCCTTGCGGGCGGGTGGTGCCGACGTCGCGATGGAGCCGACACGCAGCGCCGATCAGGCCAGGGAGCGTGCCGAGCAGTTGTCCCTGGAGGGACGCACCGTGGTGGCGGTCGGCGGGGACGGGCTGGTCCGTGACGTCGCCGGCGGGGTGGTGGCCGGCGACGGTGTGCTCGGCATCGTGCCGGCCGGACGCGGCAATGATCTTGCGCTCGGCCTCGGACTCCCCCACGCGCCGGTGGCGCTCGCGCGGGTGCTGCTCGACGGGCACATCCGGGCGATCGACGTGCTCGATGCCGATGGCGTGATCGTGCCGGGCAATGTGTACGCGGGCATCGACGCCCTGTCGACCCGCATCATCAATCGTCATCGTCGCGTGCCGGCGCTGCTGCTGTACCGGCTCGCGCCCGTGCTGGCAGCCCTGCGCTGGCGGCCGGCCTCCTTCGAGCTGACACTCGACGGCGTGACGACCACGGAGCACCTGATGATGGTGGTCGCCGGCAACTCAGGGCGCTATGGGCACGGCCTGCACATCGTTCCGAGCGCGACCCTGGACGACGGCCTGATCCATCTGCTGACCGTCGATGGCAGCGCCTCGCTGCTGCGCCTCGCATCGTTCATGAAGGAGGCGAAGCACGGCGCACACGTCGACCGGCCCGAGGTCACGGTGCGGACCGCCCGAGAGGTGCTGATCCGGGCGGAGCGCGATGTGCCCTTCGGTGCCGATGGCGACGAGCTCGCCGACCGCGAGGTGACCCTGCGCTGCCGCCCCGGCGCCCTGCGCATCCTCACCCCCTGACCCGGCCGTCGTCTCTCAACCTCGCTCGTCGGGCACGCTCACATGGACGATCTCACCATTGGCCGGCAGCTCCCCGTCGAAGGTGAGAGGCACGGCCTTCGCACGATCGATATCGCGGCTGTCGATAGCCTGGACGTGGACATGGGGTTCGGTGCTGTTGCCGGAGTTTCCGCAGCGGCCGAGCACATCGCCGGACCGCACCCGTTGGCCGACCGACACCTCGCTGCTGCCCTGTTGCAGATGACACAGCGCGACAACGATGCCGCGACCCTCGATCAAGACATGATTCCCGGCGAGTGCCGCCCAGCCCGCGGACGCCCGCCGCCGCTGGGTCAGGGCGTAACGGATCGACGGCAGTCCGCGATAGGCCGGGTGGTCAGGCTCGCTGTCGTGCATGGCCACCACGATGCCGTCGATGGGCGCCAAGATCGGTCGCCCAAACCCGGGAAACCTGTCGGTGGGCTCCGGCCTCACGAGGGAGCCGAACGTGATCGGTGCGGTTCGGTCGGCGTCCGTCACCGGCACGAAATCGATGGCATAGGCCGTGGCGAAGAGATGGGTGCCGTGGCTGGGAAACCGGTTCGCCGGGCTGTTCTGGACGAGCCAACGCCCGGTGAAGGGGTAGGCCAGATCGACGGACTCGGACACGCGACCCGCTAGTCGCCCTGGCGCGCCAGCTGACGCAGCGCGACCCAGAAGGCGATCCCCACCACCGTCAATCCGAAGACCGGCACGGACAACATGGCGGCACCATAGGCGAGATAGGCCCATATACCGATCACGATGACACCCACGCCCGTGATGCCGAAGGTCGCGTAGGTCAGCTGACGTGGAGTGAAGCGCGCGTCGATCCATCGATCGAAGGCGATGGGCCGGCCCTTTTGGCGGCGGATCTCCGAGAAGAGGGAGAACACCACCAGCACGAACATCCCCCCGAGGAGCCACCACCGGAATGTGTCATCGGCGAGCGTCACCTGAGTCGTCGCCTGTCCGAGCAGCGCGAGCATCATCGAGATCTGCGGCCCACGAGCTGACCGGCCCCGCAAGAACTGCCACCTCTCCCAGACGCCGATCGGTGCCACCACGGCGACCAGGAGACCCAGCGAGATATCGAGCAGCCGGTCGCCTAAGACCGCCGAAAGGATGCCAGCGAAACCCAACCACACCCAGAAGACCAACACGAACCAGGACACCCAGCGAGGCGGACGACGTGCTGCCATTTCGCCAGCCTAAGGTTCACGCGCTCCGGGCGCAGTCTGACGCAGTGCGACCCAGCCCAGCCGATCCAGCGGTAGCTGGTCAACGTCATCGAGCCACGATGACGTTGACCAGCTACCTCCACCTCGAGGGAAAGGTTGATGACGCACCGCCACCAGCTGAGCCGGGCCTAGAACCTTCCGCTGCTCTTGCGGGCGCGCCGGGACAGCGAGTCGATCGTGACGGCGAGCAGCAGCACCGCGCCGGTGACGATGTAGCGGATCTCCGCCGCGACCCCGACGAGGTTGAGCCCGCTGGTGATCGACTGCAGCACCAACATGCCGAGCAGCGCCGCGAACATCGAGCCGCGGCCGCCGAACAGGCTCACTCCCCCGATCACCGCGGCCGCGATCGCCATCAGATTGGTGTCGGTGCCGCCGCTGGACTGGGCGACCGACTGCAACCGCCCAGCCGCCAGTACCCCGCCGAAGGCCGCGAAGAAGGAGCAGAGCGCGAAGACGCTCACGTAGACCTTGCCCACGCCGATGCCCGCGCGCCGGGCCGCCTCCTCATTGCCGCCCACCGCGTACACATGGCGTCCCCAGGTGCTGCGCCGCAGCACCTGGTCCATGAACACGATGATTCCCACCCACAGCAACGGCAGGTAGCCGATCCCGCGATCGATGTTGAGGTAGTACGCGAGACCTGCCAGCGCGATGACGATCAACGCCGCTCGCACCGTCACCGACACCATCGACGGAGCCGACAGCTCGGCCGCCCGCCGCCGCCGGATCGTCGCCATCCGGACGAGTAGGTATACGGCCCCCGCGACGACGGCGAGCACATAGGAGGCCCAGGCGGGCAGGAACCAGAAGTTCGCGAAGTCGATGATCCACGAGTCACCCGGCAGATTGACCGTGCCATTCGAGCCGAGCACCCACAGCTGGACTCCGAGGAACGCCAGCAGGCCCGCCAGCGAGATCACGAAGCTCGGCACACCGAAGCGCGTGTAGAGCAACCCGTAGAGCACGCCGATCGCTATGCCGCAGGCGAGCGCCGCCAGCACGGCGGTCAGCAGCGGCCACCCCTGGTACACCAGCAACACGGCCAGCACCGACCCGCCGACACCGCTCACCGACCCCACCGAGAGGTCGATCTCGCCGAGCAGCAGGACGAGCACGATGCCCACCGAGATCATGCCGATGGTGGCCGAGTCCAGGCTCAGCTCGACCAGATTGCGCGACGACAGGAAACGCGGATTCTGCGCGTAGAACACGGCCCAGATCGCGACGAGTCCGACGATCACCGGCACCATGCCGAGATCGCCCGAGCGCATCCGCCGGATGAAGCCGCCCAGGAGCGCGCGCGGCGACGAGTCCTCGACGAGTCGTTCATCGGAACGGTCGGCCAGGCCGGCGGGAGGGGTGGTGGTCGGCGCGGTCATAGCTGGTGCTCCTTCGCGGCACGCTGCGAGACGACATTGTCCGAGGCCCCGGTGATCGAGGCGACGAGCTCCTCCGTGGTCACCGCGTCGATCGCGAACTCGGCGGCATTGCGCCCCAGCCGCAGGACGTAGATGCGGTCGGCGACGGCCTGCACGTCCGCCATGTTGTGGCTGATGAGGATCACCCCGAGTCCGTTCTCACGCAGTCGCTCCACGAGGTTCAGCACCTCGGCGGTCTGCGCGACGCCGAGAGCGGCCGTCGGCTCGTCGAGCATGATGACCTTGGGCTCGCCGACGAGGCTGCGCGCGATCGCGACGGTCTGCCGCTGACCGCCCGAGAGTGAGGCGATCGGGATGCGCACCGACGGGATCTTGGCGCTCAGTTGACGCAACAGGCGCCAACTGCTCGCCTCCATCTCGACCTCGTCCAGCACGCCGCCGCTCGTCTTCTCCTGTCCCAGGAACAGGTTGGCGACCACATCGAGGTTGTCGGCGAGCGCCAGATCCTGGAAGACCGTGGCGATCCCCAGGTCCTTGGCCTGCTTCGGTCCGTTGACCGTCACCGTGCGGCCGACGAAGACGATCTCGCCCTCGTCGGGTTGATAGACGCCCGACATGATCTTGACGAGCGTCGACTTGCCGGCGCCGTTGTCGCCCACGAGGGCGACCACCTCTCCCGGTCGCACCTCCAGGTCGACCCCCGAGAGCGCTTGGACGGCACCGAACCGTTTGCCGATGCCCGACAGCGCGAGCACGGGAGCTGTCGTGGTCGTCATCGAGTGTCCTCCTCGATCGTCGCGGTGGGTGGGCGGGAGCCGAGCAGCTCCCGCCCACGGATCACTGGAGTCCGGCGGACTGGCACGCGTCGGCGTACTCGGTCGTGCAGATGTCGTCGACGGAGTAGAACTTGTCCTTGACGACGGTGTCCTTGACGTTGTCCTTCGTCACCGAGATCGGCTCGAGGATGTAGGAGGGCACGCCCTCGAAGTCCGTCGTGTCGGAGGGCTTGTCACCATTGACGAGGTCGACGGCCAGCTGCGCCGCTTGATCGGCCTCGGTCTTGATCGGCTTGTAGACGGTCATGTACTGCTGTCCGGCGAGGATCCGCTGGATCGCGGCGAGCTCGGCGTCCTGTCCGGTGATCGGCGGGAAGTCCGTCACGCCCGCGGCCTTGAGCGCCGCGAAGACACCGCCGGCCTGGCCGTCATTGGCCGCATAGACACCCGCCAGCTGCGAGGGGTCGATGTTGTTCAGCTGGCTGCTGGTGAACTTCTGCGCGTTGTCCGGGCTCCAGTCGGGATTGTCGTACTCGGCGAGCACGTTGAGACCGCTCTTGTCGATGACGCTGTGTGCACCCTTCTTGAACTGGGCCGCGTTGGGATCGGTCGGGGAGCCGTTGAGCATGAGGATGTCACCGGTGTCGCCGGTGGCCTTGACGAGCGCCTCGCCCTGCATCTCGCCGACTCGTTCGTTGTCGAAGGAGATGTAGTAGTCGGCACCCTCGATGAAGCGATCGTAGGCGACGACCGGCACGTCTGAGGACTGAGCGGACTTCACGATGCCGGTGGCGGCCTTGCCGTCGACCGGATCGAGGACGAGCACGGAGGCGCCGTCGGTGATCGCCGACTCGGCCTGCTGCTGTTGCTTGGATGCATCCTGATCGGCGTTGAGGTAGTTGACCTTGCAGTCGCTGCAGAGCTCCTTGACCTTGGCCTCGAAGAGCGGCTTGTCGAAGGACTCGTAGCGAGTGGTCTTGGTCTCCGGCAGCAGCAGGGCGATGGTCTTGCCACCATCGCCGGAGTCGTCGGAGCTGTTGGCGCCACAGGCGGCCAGGCCGGCCACCGAGACGATGGCGACGAGGCCGTACACGGCGGTGCGGCGATAGCGGTTCACGGGATCCTCCACGAATGAGCACTGATGGGGATGTCGAGTGCGATCCAGATCACATCCGACGCACGCCAGTGTGCTCCGCTTCACCGTTTGTCGTCAAGAGTTGAAGATAAATATCATCTGAGACGCCTAATTCTCGTTTTTGTGTTCACTACTTGACGTCATTGAGTCGGGCCGTCACAGTAGCGGCATGACCGGCCGCCACACCACCGCCGCCCTGCGCGCACGAAACCGTCGTCTCGTGTTCGACACGGTGCGACGCGGGGGCGAGGTCAGTCAGGCGGAGATCGCCCGGCGGACCTCGCTGGCACCGGCGACCGTGTCCACCCTCGTGCGCGAGCTCGAACGCACGGGACTCGTCGATGTCGTGGCTGGCGCCGGCCGGCGCGGCGCGGTCGTCCGCATCGACCGATCCGCCGGGCTCGTCGGGGGTATCGACTTCGGCCACGAGCATGTGCGGGTGTGCCTCGCCGATCTCGGCGGCACCATCCTGTGCTCCGAGACCCAGGCCTTCGCCGATGACCACGACTACCGCGATGCCCTCAAAGTCGCCCACGAGCTCCTCGACCAGCTGCTCGACGCCCACGACCCGTCGTTGACGCTGCACGCGCTGGGCGTCGGCCTGCCCGCACCGATCAGCGATGACGGCATCATCAACTCCGGCTCGATCCTCCCGGGCTGGGTAGGAGTCCATGCCGCTGCCGCGGTGGAGGAGCGCTTCGGCGTGCCGGTGCGCGTCGACAACGATGCCAATCTCGGTGCCCTCGCGGAGTTCACGCACGGCGCGGGGGGCGAGGTGCGGACGATGGCCTACCTCAAGGTGTCCTCGGGCATCGGCGCCGGTCTCGTACTCGACGGCCAGGTCTTCCACGGCGGCCTCGGCACCGCCGGAGAGCTCGGCCACCTGACGATGGACGAGGACGGACCGCTGTGCCGGTGCGGCAGCCGCGGCTGCCTCGAGGCCTACGCCGGGGGCGCCTCGCTGGTCGAGCAGTTCAGCACCTTCGCGACCGATCTCACCGTCCACGAGTTCGTGTCACGAGCTCTCGACGGCGACCTCGGCGCGCGCCGCCTCATCGAGGACGCCGGCCGTCACCTCGGCCGGGCCGCCGCGACGCTCGCGCAGATCGTCGGCCCGGAGCTGATCGTCGTCGGCGGCGACCTGGCCGAGGCGGGTGAGCTGCTCCTCGATGGGTTGCGCGACGGCCTGCGGCGACACGCGCTCGAACCCATCGCTCAGCGCACGCACGTCGCCCGCGCCACGCTCGGCGACCAGTCGTGTGCGGCTGGAGCGGTCCTCGCCGCGCTCGACGCCCTCGACGTCTGACCGCGCCCCGGAGCCCGCTCGCCTCCCCGGTGGCGGTATCTCAGCAACGCTATCTCCCCGGTGGCGGTATCTCAGCAACGCTATCCGGCCTCGATGACGTTGCTGGACTACCGCCACCGGATGCGTCACGTTGACCAGCTACCGCTACCACCTGGTGGCGGTGTGGAGAACGACGAAGGCCCCCGGCGATGCCGGGGGCCTTCGTGGTGGAACGGGACTTCGTCAGAAGCCCATGCCGCCCATGTCACCCATGTCCGGGGCGCCACCGCCGGCCGGAACGGGCTCCGGCTTGTCGGCGACGACGGCCTCGGTGGTGAGGAACAGGGCCGCGATGCTGGCCGCGTTCTGCAGCGCCGAGCGCGTGACCTTGGCCGGGTCGAGGATGCCCTCGGTGATCATGTCGACGTACTCGCCGGTGGCCGCGTTGAGACCGTGACCGGCCGACAGGCCCGCCACCTTCTCCGCCACGACGCCACCTTCGAGGCCGGCGTTGATCGCGATCTGCTTCAGCGGAGCCGAGGCGGCCGAGCGCACGATCGCGGCACCGGTCGACTCGTCGCCCTCGAGCGACAGCTTCTCGAATGCTGCGGCCGTGGCCTGGACGAGCGCCACGCCGCCACCGGCGACGATGCCTTCCTCGACGGCCGCCTTCGCATTGCGAACGGCGTCCTCGATGCGGTGCTTGCGCTCCTTGAGCTCGACCTCGGTGGCCGCGCCGACCTTGATGACGGCCACGCCGCCGGCCAGCTTGGCGAGACGCTCCTGGAGCTTCTCACGGTCGTAGTCCGAGTCGCTGTTCTCGATCTCGGCCTTGATCTGGGCCACCCGGCCGTTGATCTGCTCCTGGTCGCCGCCACCCTCGACGATGGTGGTCTCGTCCTTGGTGGTGACGATCTTGCGAGCGGTGCCGAGCAGGCTCAGGTCGGCGTTCTCCAGCTTGAGGCCGACCTCCTCGCTGATGACCTCGCCACCGGTGAGGATGGCGATATCGGCGAGCATGGCCTTGCGGCGGTCGCCGAAGCCGGGGGCCTTGATGGCGACCGACTTGAACGTGCCGCGCATCTTGTTGACCACGAGGGTGGCCAGGGCCTCGCCCTCGACGTCCTCGGCGATGATGGCGAGCGGCTTGCCCGACTGCATGACCTTCTCCAGGACCGGAACCATGTCCTTCACGGAGCTGATCTTGCTGTTGACGATGAGGATGTAGGGATCCTCCAGCACCGTCTCCTGACGCTCAGGATCGGTGACGAAGTAGCCCGACAGGTGACCCTTGTCGAAGCGCATGCCCTCGGTGAGCTCGAGCTCGAGGCCGAAGGTGTTGCTCTCCTCGACGGTGATGACGCCTTCCTTGCCGACCTTGTCCATCGCCTCGGCGATGATCGTGCCGACAGTGGAATCAGCGGCGGAGATCGAGGCGGTCGAGGCGATCTGCTCGGTCGTCTCGATGTCCTTGGCCATCTCGTGCAACTGCTCGATGATGGCCTCGACGGCGGTCTCGATGCCCTTCTTGAGGCTCATCGGGTTGGCACCGGCGGCCACATTGCGCAGACCCTCGCGCACGAGCGCCTGGGCAAGCACGGTGGCCGTCGTGGTGCCGTCACCGGCGACATCGTCGGTCTTCTTGGCAACTTCCTTGACGAGCTCGGCGCCGATCTTCTCGTACGCGTCCTCGAGCTCGATCTCCTTGGCGATGGACACACCGTCGTTGGTGATCGTGGGGGCGCCCCACTTCTTCTCCAGCACGACGTTGCGGCCCTTGGGGCCAAGCGTCACCTTGACGGCGTCGGCGAGCTGGTTCATGCCCCGCTCGAGGCCGCGGCGCGCTTCCTCGTTGAATGCAATGGACTTGGCCATGGTGTGCGTATCTCCCACACAGGTTGATAGGGCAGACCGGGCGATGCCCGCGACGGACGACCGGCGTCGACGCCGAACCCTTCTCGACGCCACAACCGGCCTCATCGGACCGATCCATAACTAGCACTCTCACTATACGAGTGCTAATCAACGTGGCGCAACGCAGGTCAGCGAGAGTCGTGTTCGTGGTCCTGCGTGTCATCGACCGAACGGCGAGGACCGAAGATGAGGACGATGGCCAATCCGACCACCGGGCCGATCAGCAGCCACCAGGGGCTGTCCAAGGCGAGGAATCCGACCGACCCGAGCAACAGCCCGACGATCGCGCCGATACCGATCCACTCGTCATCCATGCGGACAGCCTAGTGGCCTGTCGCCCCGACGTCCGGTGCGCCGGAGAATCAGACGGTCGGCGAGACGCCCTGGGCCTCACGGCCCTTGGGCCCGTCGATGACCTCGAACTCCACGGACTGGCCGTCGTCGAGGGTCTTGAATCCCTCGACGGCGATCTTCGACCAGTGGACGAACACGTCATCGTGTCCATCGACCTCGATGAAGCCGTATCCCTTCTCGGGATTGAACCACTTGACGGTGCCCTGCACCATGAGCTTCCCACCTTGCTGTAGCTCTGGGCCCCGTCTGGACCCCGTGCGATTCAGCGTAACGCCGTGCCCTCGCCACGCGCTATGCCCCATATGTTCGTTCTCGCTGGGCGGACACAGGCCCGTCGGCACGTGCTCGGCGATCGAGTAGTGAAGGCCGGCCACGGCCGACGCAATGGAGCCAGCACATCAGGGGCCTAGCCGTCACGGAGCGAGATCACCCCACCCGACGTGGTCTCGATACGGCTCGCGCGCTGAGCGCACTCCCCTACTCGACCACCGAGGGTTCAACAGCCTCCCGCTACAGCGGGGCTTCGCCCCTCATTTGCCCTACGTCAGCTCAACAGCCTCCGGCCACAGCGGGGATGATGGAGATCTGGGTGGTGTCGGGGGTGGGGGTGTCGAGGCCGTCCGCGAAGCGGACATCCTCCTCGGCGACGTACACATTGACGAAGCGACGCAGCTTGCCGTCCTCGTCGACGATGCGCGCCTTGATCCCCGGGTACGACGTCTCCAGCGACTCCAGCACCTCGGCGAGCGTGGCGCCGTCGGCGTTCACCTGGGACTCGTCACCGGTGTAGGTGCGCAGGATGGTGGGGATACGAACGGACACGGACATGCGGAACTCCTCGGATACAGGGTGTGCGGTCTCAGGCGATGCCAGCAGCGGCGAAGGCGTCGTAGGTCGGGGCGATCGTGGCCCGCGGGCCCACCGCATCGCTGACGGCATCGAGCGTCTTGAGCCCGTGACCGGTGTTGATGACGACGGTCTCGGCCTCCGGGTCCAACTGCCCCGTCTCCACGAGCTTCTTCAGCACCGCCACGGTGGTGCCACCGGCCGTCTCGGTGAAGATCCCCTCGGTGCGCGCGAGCAGCACGATCGCCTCACGGATCTGATCGTCGCTCACCTGCTCGACGCTGCCGCCGGTCTGCCGGGCGATGTCGAGCACGTAGATGCCGTCGGCCGGATTGCCGATGGCGAGCGACTTGGCGATCGTGTCGGGCTTGACCGGGCGGATCGCGTCCACCCCGTCGGCGAAGGCGGTCGCCACCGGCGAGCAGCCCTCCGCCTGCGCGCCGAAGATCTTGTAGGGCTTGTCCTCGACGAGACCGAGCTCGATCAGCTCGGTGAAGGCCTTGTGCACCTTGGTCAGCTGCGAGCCTGAGGCGACCGGGATCACGACCTGATCGGGGAGCCGCCAGCCGAGCTGCTCGGCGATCTCATAGCCCAGCGTCTTGGAGCCCTCGGCATAGAACGGCCGGACATTGACATTCACGAAGGCCCAACCCGGGTCCTCGCCGGCGATCTCGCTGGCGAGCTTGTTGACATCGTCGTAGGTGCCGTCGACCGCCACGAGATTCTCCGTGAACACCGCGGAGTTGACCTGCTTCGGGGTCTCCAGGTTGCTCGGGATGAACACGACGGTCGGGATGCCGGCCCGGGCGCCCGCGGCCGCGACAGCATTGGCGAGGTTGCCGGTCGACGGGCAGGCGAAGACGCGGCTGCCGAGCTCACGGGCGGCGCTCAGCGCGCAGGCCACGACCCGGTCCTTGAAGGAGTTGGTGGGATTGGTGCTGTCGTCCTTGACCCAGAGCTTCGTCAGCCCCAGCTCCCCGGCGAGATTGCGCGCATCGAGCAGCCGGGTGAAACCGGGCTCGAGATTGGGGCTGGACTCGATGTCCTCCGGCACCGGCAGCAACGCCTTGTATCGCCAGATATTGCTGGGCCCGGCCTCGATCTGCTCACGCGTCACCGTGCCGAACTCGTAACCGACCTCCAGCGGGCCGAAGCACTCGAAGCACGCGTAGTACGGACCCAGCTCCCGGGTCGTGCCGCATTCCCGGCACTTCAGACAGGTGGCGTTGCCGAACGCGCCGGCACGCAAGGTGGTGGATTCCAGGGTCAGGCTCACGAAGCACTCCTTCATCTCTCCTGGCCGGCTCTCGGCGAGGACGGACGTAGCACCTGGCCGCATGATCGGCTGGTTGCTGGGGCTTCGTCGGGCCGTATCCCTCTGCCCCTCTCGATGAGTTGTGAGCAGCCTAATGAGCGGGACCGGCGACACGAAACGCGAATCTCATATATAGAGACGAGCGCTCATATCGTGAGATCAGTCGATCGCGTCGGCCAATGCGGTGAGCCACTCGGCGACCCCGTCCGGACCGTCGAGGACGAGATCCGCACGCGGCACGAGAGCCTGCTGCTCGGTCGACGCCGAGACGGCCAGCAGACCGAAGAGACCCTCCGCACGCAGCGTGTCCACGGCATCGAAAGCCGGCAGATCGCCCAGATCGTCGCCGATATAGACCACGCTCGCGAACGAGCCTCCGGCAGCCAGGGCGGCGAGCGCTTCGCCCTTGTCGGTGCCCGGCGTGCGCAGCTCGATCACCTGACGTCCCGGCTCCACCACGAGCCCCAGCTCGGAGGCCAGCTCGGCGAGATCCGGGGCGAGATCGTCGAGGAGCCCCGGCGCCACCCCTCGGGTGTGCAGGGCGAGCGCCAGTCCCTTGTCCTCGATCCGCACAGCCTGCGCCGCGTGCGCGGCCAGCCATTCGGGCAGCCGACGCTCGAGTTCCACGATCGACTCCGGCCGCGGCGGACGGGTGATCTCATTCGTCGACGCATCCCAGCGCTCGGCTCCGTACTGGCCGCAGATCACCAGGTGCTCCAGACCCGATCCGTCCTCGAACCGCCCGAGCCGGCGCACCTGGTCCAGAGGTCGGCCCGTGATGATCGCCACCTGTCCGAGCAGCCGACCGAGCCGGCGCAAGGCCGTCAGCGACTGAGGATGGATGTCGGCTCTCGTCGGATCGTCGACGATCGGCGCCAGCGTGCCGTCGAAGTCGAGCCCGAGTAGGACCGAACCCGGTTCATCGGTCACTGCCGCGGGCAGATCCAGCCCCATCGTCCCCTCGCTTCGCTCGGTCATGCCGTCGCCTGCCAGAGAGCCACAACGATAGGCATGCACCGGCATGACAACCCCACTGCTCCCTCGCTTCGCTCGGTCATGCCGCCGCCTGCCAGAGAACCACAACGATAGGCATGCACCGGCATGACAACCCCACTGCTCCCTCGCTTCGCTCGGTCATGCCGAGAAGTATGCCGGGACGTCAGCGAGCCGAGCTCAGGACCACCGTCAGTCGATTGCTCGGCATGTCCGCGAGGTTCGGCATGAGCCTCCCGACACCGAGGTCGGCGGCGAGGAGCTGCGCCTGGTCGTACCCGCCGGCGGGGTAATAGATCGTGTCGGCGGGATAGCTGCCGCGGGCATTGCCCGACCCGACCACATTCCATCCCGCACCCGAGACCTGGCCCGTCGTACGAGCGGCAAGGCCGGTGACATTCGTCGCATTGAGCACCATGACGCCCAGGGTGCGGGCCGGCGGCGCCGGTTCGGGGTCCGGCTCGGGTTCGGGTTCTGGCTCTGGTTCCGGCTCGGGGTCCGGTTCCGGCTCGGCGTCCTCGGTCGGCTCCGGCTCGGGTTCAGGCGTGGGCTCCGACGCCGCCGCATCGGCGAGGTTCGGGGGCTGGACACGGTCGTCGTCCCCTCCGCCGCCCTGCAGCGCGAAGGCGACCAGCACGCCGGTGGCGACGGCCAGGGCCGTCATGGCGACGATGGACAGCAGCCGTGAACGCGCCGCATGGCGATGCTGAGGACCCGAGGGCGCGGGGGTTTCCGGTTCCGATTCGCTCATCGTGAGACCGGCCGACGGAAGCGCTGGCTCACGACCGGTCAGACGTCGAAGCCGAGGCGCCGGGCCGAACGCCGCCGCTGACGCTCAGCGCGCAGCCGGCGCAACCGCTTGACCAGCAGCGGATCGAAGGCGAGCGCCTCCTCGCTATCGATGAGCGCGTTCAACATCTGGTAGTAGCGTGTCGCCGACATGTCGAACTTCTCGCGGATCGCCTGTTCCTTGGCGCCCGCGTACTGCCACCAGTAACGCTCGAGCTCGAGCACCTCCCGGTCGCGATCAGTGAGGGAGCTGCCCGGCTCACCCGGGTGATGGACCTTCTCCACAGCGCTCATGGGATCGATCCTACGACATGAATCACATCGATGTCATATACCCGGGAACCTCGCCGAAGCACGGAGATCATCCTGACGCGTGGGAGGTGAGTTGTCCCGCACGCGCCTCGGGTGGCGGGGGGGGGGGGGGGGGGGGGGGGGGGGCGGGGCGGGGGGGGGGGCCCCCCCCCCCCCCCCCCCGGGGGGGGGGGGGGGCCCCCCCCCCCCCCCCGCCCCCCCCCCCCCCCCCCCCCCCCCCCCCCACCGCGCGAGGGGTGCGTAGGTCACCGCCACAGCACATCCTCCGTAGGAGCCGCCGGACCACCGCACCAGAACCCGAGCCCTAGACCCGTCGATCATCTAGGCTGAGGGTATGCCGAGGGAGCAGCCCGATTTCGTCGTCATCGCGAACCGTCTCCCGGTGGACCGGGTCACGTCCCCCGATGGCGAGGTCCTGTGGCGCACCTCGCCCGGCGGACTGGTCACGGCCCTCGAGCCGGTCATGCGACGACACGACGGAGCATGGATCGGCTGGCATGGCGCCGCCGATGAGAAGCTCCGGCCCTTCGACCACGCCGGCATGCACCTCGTGCCGATCCCGCTCACCGAGGACGACGTCCAGGAGTATTACGAGGGCTTCTCCAATGCGACGCTCTGGCCGCTGTATCACGATGTCATCGCCGCCCCGGAGTACCACCGCGAGTGGTGGGACGCCTATGTGCGCGTGAACCGCCGCTTCGCCAAGAAGGCCGCGCAGATCGCCGCCGAGGGCGCCACGGTGTGGGTACAGGACTACCAGCTCCAGCTCGTGCCGCAGATGCTCCGCGCCCTGCGCCCGGACCTGCGCATCGGCTTCTTCCTGCACATCCCCTTCCCGCCCACCGAGCTGTACCAGCAGCTGCCGTGGCGCCGCGAGATCCTCGAGGGCCTGCTGGGCGCCGACCTCGTCGGCTTCCAGGCACCGGGAGCAGCGCAGAACTTCATCCGCCTGGTGCGGCAGCGCGTGGGTCACAAGACCCACCGCGACACGGTCTACCTTCCCGATGGGCGCACCGTCCTGGCCAAGGCCTACCCGATCTCGATCGACGCCGAGGGCTTCGAGACGCTGTCGCGCACCCCCGAGGTGCAGGCTCGAGCCGCCGAGATCCGTGAGAGCCTCGGCAACCCCGAGACCGTCCTCCTCGGCATCGACCGGCTCGACTACACCAAGGGGCTGCCGCAGCGACTCCGTGCCTTCGGCGAGCTCGTCGCGGACGGTCTCGTACAACTCGACGACGTCAAGTTCATCCAGATCGCCACTCCCTCGCGCGAGCGCGTGAACTCCTACAAGCTGCTCCGCGACAACATCAACCAGCTCGTCGGCCGGATCAACGGCGATATCGGGCGGATCGGCCAACAACCCATCCAGTACCTGCACGCCTCCTATCCCCGCGAGGAGATGGCGGCGATGTACCGGGCCGCGGACGTCATGGTGGTGACCCCGTTACGCGACGGCATGAACCTCGTCGCCAAGGAGTACATCGCGACCCGCTGGGACAACCGCGGCGCCCTGGTCCTCAGCGAGTTCGCCGGCGCCGCCGCCGAGCTCAAGCAGGCCTATCTGGTCAACCCGCATGACATCAACGGTCTGAAGCAGAAGATGCTCGAGGCGATCAATGCCAGCGGTCGTGAGACCTCGCGCCGGATGAAGGCGCTGCGCAAGCAGGTGATGGAGAACGACATCGACCGGTGGGCCAATGACTTCCTCACCGAGCTCAATGCGCAGCGCGACCCGCACGGCAAGACCACTCGCCCGATCTCCTGACCGCGCAGGGGATCCTTCGCCCCGTCGGCGACCCGTGCTCAGGTGCCGAGGTTCGCACCGATCTCGCAGAGCTTGTCATCGGATCCGAGGGCGTCGAGCTGCGCTTTGAGATCGGCGACGCGCTGCTCGGCCTGGGTCACGATCTGTTCGGCGACGCGGCCCCAGTCCTCCGGTTCAGGGGCAGGGGGCAGGCCGGCGAACAGTCCGGCGATCTCGCGCACGGTCAGTCCGACGCGTTGGGCGAGCTTGGCGACCTGTATGCGGCAGGCGGCGGACTCGTCGAAGCGGCGCTGGTTGCCAGAGGTACGTACTGCGTTGATCACGCCGTGCTTCTCGTAGAACCGCACGGCTGAGGGCGCGACGCCACTTTGGGCGGCGACGTCGCTGACGGTGAGCACCTCGCCCGCAGGGGCCGATGTGGTGATAGTCATGAGGTCCACGTTACGCACCGCCGGGGCTTGACTTCACCATATGTTCAACCCTCAGCGTGATCGGTATGACCACACCAGCACAGCATTCCGTCGACCACCACGCCACCTCGACCCGGGCCAGGACACAGGTTGCGGTGATCTCCTCCAGCGTGCGCGATGGACGGGTGAGCCCGGCCATCGCCGACTGGGTCGTCGACGCTCTCGACGACATCGACGGGGTTGAGATCGATCTGATCGATCTGGCCGAGATCACCCTGCCCGACGACTCCCAGCTCTACCCCGGCGGCGGACCCCAGAGCGAGGTGACCGGCCGGATCGCGGCGGCCGAGGCGTTCGTGTTCGTCACTCCCGAGTACAACCACTCCTATCCCGCCTCACTCAAGCGACTGATCGACTGGCACTACACACCGTGGATGCTCAAGCCCGCCACGATCATCGCCTACGGCGTCCATGGCGGCCACGCCGCGATCGAGCACCTGCGCGGGGTGCTGGCCGAGCTGAACATGGTCACCACCCGCCGCTGCCTGGGACTCGCCGCACCGTGGCAGACCCTGGACGGCACCGAACGCTACGCACCCGGCGATGGCACGGCCACGGCTCTCGCGGCGGCATTGGCCGAGCTGGCCTGGTGGCGCGATGTGCTCACCGACGCTCGCACCCACCGCCCGTTCCCGAACTAGACCATCGGCGCTCTCGAGCGCACACCGAATATCGACACAGAAGGAGCCTCCCATGACCGATCGACACCGCCAGAGCCCATACATCTCGATCAATACGTTCACTGCCGTCGGCGGTGACATCGACGCGCTGACCGCCTTCCAGATCGCCGAGATGCGGGATATGAGCGATGAGGCCACCGCCTACGGCTGGCTCGGCAACGAGGTCTATCGATCGCGCGATGGCGCGAGCCTGATCGTCGTCACCCGCTTCCGATCGGCCGAGGCCAGAGAGAGTTGGGCTCAGACCGACCGATTCCGACACCACGTCGACGACCTCGCACCGCTGATCGAGGATGTCACCTCCGTCCCCGTCACCTTCCTCGCCGCCCACGGCGACAGCCCCCTGGCCGGCGATCAGCGATAACGAAGCGTCTGCGTCTACCGGATCGCTCGCTGTCCGCCGTCCGGCGGTAGCTGGTCAACCTCATCGGCCATCGATGAGGTTGACCAGTTACCTGCACACGGCACGAGAGGTTGATGACCTACCGCTCCCGCCGGAGGGTCAGGACGCGCCGGCCTCGACCGCCTGGCCGGCCGGATACAGCCGCCGCAGGACGTCCGAGAGCGTCACGACACCCTGGACCCGCCCGCCGTCATAGACGAGCGCGAGGTGATTGCGCGACTCACGCATCGTCGACAGCGCCTCATGCAGGGGCGTCGCGGCCTCGAGCGCGAACACTTCCCGGGCGAGCTGCTCCACGAGCACATCGTCGTCATGTGTCAGCGTCTCGCGGACGTGCACCACACGCCGGGGATCGGTCGGCGGGCCCACGAGGATGCGCAGATGCCCGGACTCGCGCGCCGCGCGCTGCACATCGGCCACGGTCGCGCCGTCGGGCACCGTGGTCAGCTCACCGCCGGCCTCCACGATGTCGGCCATCACGAGATCCTGCAACGACAAGGTCTGCGTGATCTGCGCCGAGTACCGCGCCTCCAGCGCGCCGACATTCGCCGAGTGCTCGACGAGCTGCCGCAGGTCGTCCGCGTTCTGACTCGACGAGGTCTGATCCACTGGCTCGACACCGACCAGCCTCACCAGCCTGTTGGCGGCGAGGTTCAGCCCTCGCAACAGCGGGCGCGCGACCCACATGAACGCCCGCATCGGGATCGCCAGCATGATCGCCGAACGCTCCGGATGGGCGATCGCCCAGGACTTCGGCGCCATCTCCCCCACGACCAGGTGCAGGAAGGTGACGATGATCAGGGCGAGCACGAATGCCACGGCGTCCGCGAGCCAGTACGGCAGACCCCATCCGCTGAACAGCGGGGTCATGGCGTAGTGGACCGCCGGTTTGGTGATCGCACCCAGCGCCAGCGTGCAGACCGTGATGCCCAGCTGGGAACCGGCCAATAGCAGGGTCAGCTCGTGCGAAGACCGCAGAGCCGCGCGTGCCGAACGGCTCGTGGCCGCCGCGTCCTCGATACGGTGCGGCTTGGCGGCGATGAGCGCGAACTCGACCGCGACGAAGAACGCGCTCAACGCGATGATCGCGATCGTCGCGATGAGCACGATCCAGGGCTGGTCACTCATCGTCGGCCTCCTGACCACTCGACGCGAGCTTCGGCAAGGTCAGACGCACCGACGCGGGAACATGATCGCGCAGTTCGAGCACGGTGACATCGAGGAACTCCGGTTCGGGCTCCTCGCCCAGCGCCACCGCACCGGCGTCGGGCGGCAGTTCGACCCGCACGACATCGCCCTCGTCCGGCAGCCGGCCGAGGGAGGCGATGACGAGGCCGGACAGCGTCTCGTAGTCGCCCTCGGGCAGGTCCCGTTCCAGCAGTCGCTCGACCTCGTCGATGTGCGAGTCCGCCGAGACGCGCCACACGCCCGCGCCCTCCTGCTCCGCCACCGGGAAGAGGTCGTCCCACTCATCGGCGATCTCGCCCACGAACTCCTCCGCGAGGTCCTCCGGGGTGAGCACGCCGGTGAAGCTGCCGTGCTCGTCGACGACACAGGCCAGCTGGTCGTTGGTCTCGCCGAAGGCGGCGAGCGCATTCGGCAGCGGCATGAGCTCGGGGATGACGAGAGCGTCGCGCATGATGGTGGCGACGGTGGCGCTCTCATCGCAGCCGCCGAGCACGTCGACGAGGTGGACCACGCCCACGACCCGGTCGTCCTCCATGACCGGATAGCGCGAGTGCCCGGACGCCATCTGCTCCCGCAAGGTGCCGATGGTCTCATCGGACTCGATGACATCGACCCGCGAGCGCGGCACCATCGCGTGCTCCACGTCCTGACGCGGGAAGTCGAGGATCCGGTCGACCATCATCGACAGCTCGGGCGACAGGTCGCCGCTCTCGCGCGACTCGGCGACGATGTGCTCCAGATCCCTGACCGTGGCCGAGCTCTCGACATCGTGCACCGGCTCGATCTTCAGCGCTCGCAACAGCAGATTCGACGCGTGGTCGAACACCGTGATGAGCCAGCCGAAGAGCTTGAGGTAGATCAGCGTCGAACGCGACAGGGCCCGGGCGACGGGCTCGGGACGCGAGATCGCCAGGTTCTTCGGGAAGAGCTCACCGAAGAGCATCTGGATGATCGTCGACAGCAGCAGCGCGATGATCGTGCCGATCATCACGCCGGCAGCGGTGGACACCCCGGCCCCGCCGAGCATGTCGCCGAAGGCCTCGCCGATCAGCGGTTCGGCGACGTAACCGACCAGCAGGCCGGTGACGGTGATGCCCAGCTGCGCGCCGGACAACATGAACGAGGTACGGCCCGTGACCTGCAGCGTCCGCGCGGAGACTGCGTCTCCCGCGGCGGCCCGCGCCTTGAGGCGCGACCGGTCGACGGCCATATAAGCGAACTCCTGGGCCACGAAATAGGCGGTGGCGACGGTGATCAGGAAGACGACCACCAGGCCCAGCAGCAGATAGACCACACTCATCGGCGCCCACCCCCTGGCGCCTTGGTACTACACGGAGGGTCGTCTGAACGTTGAGCAGCGCTCGGCATCTCATCCTCACTGAGAAGAACGAACTTCCGCGATGAGCCATCGCGAAAAGCCGCGCCCCCTGTGGCGCGGCCCCTCTAGTGTGACCGAAGAATCCAATCTCGCCCAGCCCGCGGCGCCGTGCGCCCGGGTCCGGTGTCCCGATGGACGCCGAGGGCTATCTGCTGAACCCGCCCCTGCGCGGGCGTCTGGTCGAGCTGCCCCCCTCGCCGAGGAGCACACCACGGACCTGTTCGAGGTCGTCGAGGACGAGGTCTTCCGGCATCTGAGCTGGCCGCCGCCGCGATCGACGGAGGAGCTCGCCGAGCGGCTGACTGGTATCGCGAGCAGCCGGCCATGGCACCGTGGGCTCAGGTCGACGCCGCCAGCGGACGCGCCATCGGCATGACGACCTTCTACGAGATCGACGCCTCTCTGCGCACGGTGGCGATCGGGCACACCCGGCTCGGCCGGCCCTACGGGCGGCAGGGCCACAATCCCCCGCAAGCGGGAGGTGCCCCCACTGAAGCGAAGCTCCTGCTACTGACCCGCGCCTTCGACGATCTCGGCTGCGTCCGTGTGGTCTGGCAGACCGACGTGCGCAACGAGCGCTCGCAGGCGGCGATCGCCCGCCTCGGCGCCGCCCGCGAGGGACTCCTGCGCAAGCATCGGCGACGCCCGGACGGCAGCTGGCGCGACACCGTCACCTACGCGATGCTCGACGACGAATGGCCCACCGCCAGAGCCCGTCTCGCGGCCGCCGTCGGCCACCTTCCGGACTGACCGGGACTCAGCTGACGACGCGGGCCCGGCGCAGGGTGCTGTTGGCGATGATCGCCAGCAGCAGCGCGCCCCAGGCGGCGGCGATGGTCACGCCGAATGCCGGCTGATGTCCACCCGCATCGGCGAGGCGGCCCGCGATCCCCGCGCCGGTCGCATAGCCGAGACCGGTGGCCGCCGCGAGGAAGGTCATCGCGGTGCCGACCTTGGTGATCGGGACGATGATCCCGGCCAGCGCGAAGTTGCTGATCATGTACGGAGCGACCGCGAAACCGAGCACGCTGATCACCGCCACGAGCGCACCGAGCGAGTCCACCCACCACAGCGGGATCGCGAAGAGGAACAACGCCGTGGCGGCAGCGAGCATCCGAGTCGAGTACAGAAAGCGCTCGGGCAGCGCGGTGATCGACAGACCGGCGATCACGCTGCCGATTCCGAGGCAGGCGTGGATCAGGCCCGCGAGACCGGCCTGACCCGCTGCCGTCGCCAGCACCGTGCTGCCGGTCTGGATGCTGCCGAACAGCGTGCCGACGAAGAACTGCGCCACGATGAGCACCCCGAAGGCCACCGACCACAGACGTCCGTCCGCGACGACGGACGCCGCCTTCGCGACCAGCTGTGCGGTCGGGTGGATCCCGAACCAGGTGCCGAACACCGCGAGGATCACCGCGGCGGCGAGCACCGCGCCGGCCGGATCGAGGAGGACGCCGAGCACACCGATGAGGGCCGGACCGAGGACGAAGGAGGCCTCGTCCGCGGCGCCCTCATAGGAGAAGGCGGCGTCGATGAGGCGACGCTGATCCCTCGGCCCGGGCTGATCCTGGGAGGTGATCGGGCGCCACCGCACGCGGGCCAGCGGTCCGACCTGGGGCAGCATGAGCCCGGTCGCGGCCGCCACGGCCACGATGAGCCAGGCGGGAGCGGTCGGCGTCGTCACGGCCACGAGCGCGGCGAGTCCCGCCGCGCCGACGAGGGACTGCACGAGCACCACGGGCCGCTGCCCGATCCGGTCGGCCAGCATCCCGGCGATCGGAGCGCCGACGGCATTGGCGATGGCGAGTGATCCGGCCGCGGCACCACCCAGCGCATAACGACCGCTGACCTCGCTGACCATGACGAGGGCACCCAGCTGGCTCATGGCAAGCGGAATCCGCCCGAGGAAGGCTACGAGGACGTAGGCGGGCCCGACTGTGCGCAACAAGGCGCGGTACGACGCGACGGCAGACAAAGCAGAGCGAGTCTAGCCGCCTGTCTCCAGCGCTTCCCGGCCGCCACCTCGGACACGCCGGACACACCGAAGGCGACCCTGGACGTCCGGACCGTCTGCCCTACGGCAGCATGGGACCGATGACCGAACGCCGCCCTCTCACCGACCTCATCGCCCCGGACTGGGCCGATGCCCTCGCGCCTGTCGCCGACCAGATCACGCGGATGGGCGACTTCCTGCGTCAGGAGATGTCGGCCGGTCGCAGCTACCTCCCGGCCGGCCAGGACATCCTGCGCGCGTTCCGCGAGCCGATGGCCGATGTCAAGGTCCTCATCACCGGACAAGACCCCTACCCCACACCGGGGCATCCGATGGGACTCTCCTTCTCCGTCGAGCCCGATGTGCGTCCCATCCCCAAGAGCCTCATCAACATCTACCGCGAACTGCATGAGGATCTGGGCATCGAGCCCGCCGCGAGCGGCGACCTGACCCCCTGGGCCGGGCAAGGTGTGCTGCTGCTCAACCGCGTCCTCACCGTCCGCCCCGGCACGCCGGCCAGCCATCGCGGCAAAGGCTGGGAGGCGGTCACCGAGCAGGCCATCCGCGCGCTCGTCGCCCGCGACCGTCCGCTCGTGGCCATCCTGTGGGGCCGCGACGCCCAGAATCTGAGCTCCCTTCTCGGCTCGACCCCGCAGATCGCCTCGGCACATCCGAGCCCCCTGTCGGCCTCGCGCGGCTTCTTCGGCTCGCGGCCGTTCAGCCGCGCCAACGAGCTGCTGCGACAACAGGGCGCTGAGCCGGTGAATTGGGACCTGAACCGTTAACCTTTCCAGGTGAGCACCACCAATCTCCGCGACCGCGGTCGCGTCATCGACGAAGGCTTCGCCCAACTGCAGCGATGGGGACTGCGCATCGTCGTGATCGCGGCCGCGCTCTACGTCCTGGGATGGGTCATCGGGCGCACGTGGATGGTGTGGTTCCCGATCTGCCTGGCGATCCTCGTCGCCACCGTGCTCGAGCCCCCGGCTCGCAAGCTGAAGGGTATCGGGTTCCCGGACGCCCTCTCCGCTCTGTTGACGCTGCTCGGATTCCTCGGCGGCGTGTTCGTCGTGTTCGCGATGGTCATCCCGCAGATGATCGACGAGGCGCCCAGTATCGCCAATAGCGCCGCGAGCGGTCTGAACAAGGTGCAGCAGTGGCTCACCGAAGGGCCCTTCCAGGTCACCGAGGGACAGATCACCCAGGCGATCGACACCGTGCAGCAGTGGCTACGAGACTCCGCGGGCGATATCAGCTCCGGCGTCTTCAGCACGCTCGGCACGGTCACCAATGTCATCATCAACCTGGTCGTGACGCTGGTGCTGGTCTTCTTCATCCTGAAGGACGGCCACCGCTTCCTGCCCTTCGTTCGCCGCATCGGCGGGCGTCGCGTGGGCGGTCACCTCAGCGAGCTGATGGGCCGCTCGTGGGGGACCCTCGGCGGCTTCATCCGCACGCAGGGCATCGTCTCGGCGGTCGACGCCTTCTTCATCGGCCTCGGCCTGCTGATCGTCGGCGTGCCGCTGGCGATCCCGCTGGCGATCCTGACCTTCTTCGGCGGCTTCATCCCGATCGTCGGTGCCTTCGCCACCGGAGCCTTGGCCGTGTTGGTGACCCTGGTGACCAACAGCCTGCAGGACGCGATCATCGTGCTGCTCATCATCGTGGCCGTCCAGCAGTTGGAGAGCAATATCCTCTCGCCGTGGCTGCAGGGCAAGAGCATGAAGCTCCACGCCGGCGTCGTGCTGCTGGCGGTGACGGCGGGCGGTTCCCTCTTCGGCATCACCGGCGCCTTCCTGGCGGTCCCGGTGGCCGCGGCGGTCGCGGAGATCCTGCGCTACCTGAACGAGCAGGTCGACTTGGAGGTGTCGCCCGATGCGCCCTCGGAGGATCGACGCGGGGCGGAACCGGATTCCGAGGGTCCGACGACCGCGGACATCGATCAGCAGCTCGGCGCCGCGGGCGACGAGCACCCGGACATCACCCAACGCTGACGTCCGGCTTTTGCCGGGTTGTGGCCCCTGGAGCACTGCGAAAAGGGCCAGAACCCGGCAAAAGGTGGGCTCCGTCAGCCGAGCAGCCCGCCCGCTCCAATCGATCCTTCTTCAACAGCAGATCGATCCCCCGCGTCGACGGACAACACCAGCACACCGACATCGTCGAAGGCTCATCCACAGGCCGCGCCACGACCACCCCCGCCAAGCAGCGGTACGCCATCAACCCCATCGACGTTCGAATACGTTGACGAGCTACCCCCAGCTCCGACGAGAGGTTGATGGTCTACCGCCACCACCGCACGGGGACCACGAAAGGGACCCACCAGATCGGCGGCCGAGCAGCTGCCGCGGGGGCTCGCCTCAGTCGAAGACGACGGTCTTGACGCCGTTCAGGACGACGCGGTGCTCCGCATGCGCCCGCAAGGCGCCGGCGAGGGCGCGGGCCTCGAGGTCCTGACCGAGACCGGCGAGCTCGGTCGCACTCGATCGGTGATCGACACGGCGGAAGTCCTGCTCGATGATCGGTCCCTCGTCGAGTTCGGCCGTGACATAGTGCGCGGTGGCACCGATGACCTTGACCCCACGGCGATGGGCCTGCTCATAGGGGCGCGCGCCCTTGAAGCTCGGCAGCAGCGAGTGATGGATGTTGATCGCCCGCCCGTGGACGGCGCGGCACATGTCATCGGAGATGATCTGCATGTAGCGCGCCAGCACGAGCGCCTCGGCGCCCGTCTCGTCCATCAGCGCGAGCACACGACGCTCCGCATCGTCCTTGGTGTCGGCGGTGACCGGCAGGTAGTGGAAGTCGATACCGTGCCAGCGCACCTCCTTCTCCCAGGTCGTGTGGTTGGAGACGACCGCGACGATCTCGACCGGCAACTGCCCGGTGCGATATCGGAACAGCAGATGGTTGAGCACATGGCCCTGCTTGCTGACCATGACCACGACCCGCATCGGCCGGGTGGCGTCGTGGAGCTGCCAGGTCATCTCGAAAGACCCCACGGCCCCGGCCAGCCGCTCGCGCATCTCCTCGACCGCGAGCGGCTCGGCGGAGGAGAAGCGCACCCGCATGAAGAACTGCCGGGTGTCGGGGTCGGCGTACTGCTGGGACTCCACGATCGTGCAGTGGTGCTGCGCGAGCGCACCGGAGATCGTGGCCACGATGCCGATCTGATCGGGGCACGACAACGTCACGATGAAGTCATTGGTGGTGTCACATGGCATTGAGACCGGTCAACTCCCGTCCGATGATCAGCTTCTGGATCTGGCTCGTGCCCTCGTACAAGGTGAGGACGCGGGCATCCCGCAGGTACTTGCCGAGGGGAAACTCGTCGATGAAACCGTATCCGCCCAAGACCTGGAGGCAGCGATTGGTCACCGCGACGGCCGCTTCGCTCGCCGCGAGCTTGGCCATCGAGACATGGAGAGTGAGCGCGCGCAGGGCCGTGCCCTGATCCACACCCCACGCCGCCCGGCGGGTGAGCAGCCGGGCCGCGTCGATCTCGACGGCAGAGTCCGCGAGCAGCTCCTGTACAAGCTGCTTGGCGGCGATCGGCCCACCGAACTGCCTGCGCTCGGTGGCATAGCCCAGCGCGACATCCAGTGCGGCTTGTGCGACACCCACGCTGCTGGCCGCCACGGAGATCCGCCCCTTGGTGAGCGCCTCCAACGCGATGGGGAGCCCCCGCCCGAGATCGCCCAGCCGTGCGGAGTCCGGGACGCGTACGCCCTCGAGGCTCAGCGCCGCCGTGGCCTGCCCGCGCAGTCCGAGCTTGCCCTCGATCGACCGGGCCGTGAAGCCGGGCACATCGGTCGGCACGAGGAAGGCGGTGACTCCACGGCCGCCCTCGTCACTCGTCCGCGCGAACACCAGCGCGACCGCCGCCCACGTGCCGTTGGTGATGAACATCTTCTCGCCGTCCAGCACCCAGTCGTCGCCGTCGCGCCGCGCTCGGGTGCGCAGCGAGCCGGGGTCGGAGCCGGAGTCCGGCTCCGTGAGACCGAAACATCCCAACGCCTCGCCGGAGGTCAGCCGGGGCAGCCACTGCGACCTCTGCTCCTCGGTGCCGTGCGAGGCGATCGACTTGGCGACCAGGCCCAGGCTGACCGAGACGATGCCCCGGATGGAGTTGTCGCCACGGCCCAGCTCCTCCATCACCGCGGCGTAGGCCTGGAAGCTGCTCGGAGTGCCGCCGTACTCCTCGGCGATGCCGAGGCCGAGAAAACCCAGCTCTCCCAGCCGTCCCACGATCGAGACGTCGACCGACTCGGCACGGTCCCAGTCGCGGATGTGCGGCACGATCTCACGATCCACGAAGGTGCGCGCCAGGCCGGCGATCTCCTGGTCGATCTCGTCCAAGGCGAAGTCCATAGCCGCAGCGTAGCGCCCGGCCGCGGTCAGATCCGCACGACGAGCACAGCCCCGAGATAGACCAGGTAGGCGACCACCAGCCCGGCACCCTCGGTGCGCGAGATGCGGCGCCCCGACCAGAACACCGGGACGAGCAGGAGCACCACCGCCACCATCACCGGGAGATCGAATCGCACGATCGGATCGCTGACCGCCAGGGGACGGACGAGCGCCGAGGCTCCGAGCACGAGCGCGAGATTGTAGACGCTGGAACCGATCAGGTTGCCCAGCGCCAATCCGCGCTCGCCGCGGATCGTCGCCACGATCAGGGTCACCAGCTCAGGTGCCGAGGTGCCGATGGCCACGACCGTGAGACCGATGACGTCGTCGTCGACACCCCACAGCCGCGCCAGCTCGACGGCTCCGCTCACCAAGAGCTCGGCACCGCCGACGACCGCCGCGAGACCGGCCACCAGAACGATCACGTCGCGGACCGGTGACCCGTGTGCGTCGTCGACCTCGCTCTCGACAGCCCCGGAACGCTGGCGCAGCACCAGGCCGGTGTAACCCACGGCGAGGATCACCAGCACGATCGCATCGACCCGCGACAGCTCACCGTCCACGAGCAGCAGTGCCGTGATCACGGCGACCACGACGATCGCCGGCAGATCGCGTCGCAGCGTCGTCCGATCGAGCAGCACGGGCGCGAGCACGGCGCCGAGGCCCAGGATCAGCAGCAGGTTGACGATATTGGTGCCGACGATATTGCCGACCACGAGCGGACCGGCACCGCGCAGCGCACCATCGACGCCGACCGCCAGCTCGGGCAGGCTCGTGCCCACCGAGACGATCGTGATGCCGACGACGAGCGGCGGGACGGCGAACCGACGTGCGACGCGTGCCCCGGCTCGAACGACCGCCTCCGCGCCTACCGCCAGCAGCACGAGACCGAGGACGACGAGCAGCGGAGCCATCTCCATATCCTCGGCCACCCACTGCACGGACGCATGGCAGATGGATCAGAGCAGCTGCTGCACGACGTCCCAGCCGATCTTGAGGATGAAGGCTCCCACGACCACCACGAACACACCTCTGATGAACGCGGCACCCTTCGCCACCGCCGTCCGGGCCCCGAGGTAGCCGCCGGCGATGTTGAAGACCGCCAGGATGACGCCGATCTTCCACATCACCGCGCCCTGCGGCACGAACACGAGCAGCGAGGCGAAGTTCGTCGCCCAGTTCGCGATCTTCGCCTTCGCGCTGGCCTCCAGGAACCCGTACCCCAGCCATCCGACGAGGGCGAAGACCAGGAAGGATCCAGTGCCGGGGCCGAGTGCTCCGTCGTAGAAGCCGATCAGCATCCCGGTGGTCATCGCGGCGCCGTAGTGCCGCCCGCCGGAGAACCGGATGCGGGTGACGAGCCCGAGCTTCGGGGTGGCCAGCGTGTAGGCGCCCACCACCACGAGCACGACGAGGATGATCGGGTTGAAGGCCTCACGCGGCAGGAACGAGGCCACGAACGCCCCACCGAGCGATCCGGCGAAGGCGGCGAGCGCGAGCGGCAGCGCGGTCCGTGGGTCGGGACGCACCCGGCGCAGGTAGGTGATGCTGGACGTCGTCGTGCCGGCGATCGAGCCGAGCTTGTTGGTGGCGAGCAGCTGCACCGGCGCGGCGTGAGGGAAGGCGATCATCAAGGCGGGCAGCTGCACCAGTCCCCCGCCGCCCACCACGGCATCGGTCCAGCCCGCCAGGAACGCCGCCGCGGCGACGAAGGCCAGCAGGTAGAGACTGGGGTCGTCCATCACGGCAGACGCGCTCGGGCAGTCCACCGACCGCCGACTCGCTCCACCGTGATCGGGTGCTCGTAGGCCTCGCTCACCAGAGCATCGGTCAGCACCTCGTCGACGGGTCCGGCGGCGACGAGGCGACCAGCGCTCATGAGCGCGGCGTGACTGACGCGTGCGGGCAGCTCCTCGAAGTGGTGCGTGACCATGATGGTGGTGACCCCGGTGTCCGGGAGGCGGTCGATCGTGGCGATCATCCGCTCCCGCGCCGCGAGGTCCAGGCCCGTGGACGGCTCGTCGAGGATCATGAGATCGGGCTCGGTCATCAGGGCGCGCGCGATCAGCGTCCGGCCCCGCTCCCCCTGCGACATCGTGAGCCAGCGCTGCGTCGGGTCGTCGCCGACGGCCAACTGCTTCATCAGGTCCTCGGCACGCTCGACCTCGGCCTGGCTCGGCTCCCAGCGCGGGATCCGCTCGATCGTGGAGGTCGCCCCGGTCAGCACGATGTCGCGGACCGAGAGATTGGAGCCGAGCGGGTGGCGTGCGTCGACCACGGCGATCGAGCGGCGCAGCTCGCGCAGGTCGACGCGTCCCATCTGGGCGTCGAGGATCCTCGCGGTGCCGCGGCTGGGGAAGGTGGTCGCCGAGCAGATCGACAGCAAGGTGGACTTGCCGGCACCGTTCGGTCCCAGCAAGGCCCATTGCTCGCCCCGCTCGACCGTCAGATCGATACCGTGCAGGATCTCCCGTCCCGCGCGGACGAATCTCACTCCCTCGAGTCGCACAGCCGTCACGCGCGCCACTGTACGCCCGCCCCTCGGCGGGGTGCGCCGCGGATCGGCGCGAGCCGGATCACACATCGCACCCCGCGGCGGCGCGAGCATGGATCCGGGCGTAGCATCGCTGCGTTCATCGCCGTTTTCCCTGGAGCACCACCATGTCGTCGACCTCCGCGGCACCGTCCGCCGCGCCCGCCAATCCTCGTTCCCGCGTCCTCATGGCCAGCCTCGTGGGCACGACGATCGAGTTCTACGACTTCTACGTCTACGCGACGGCCGCGGTGTTGGTGTTCCCGCACCTGTTCTTCCCCGAGGGCAATGACACCGTCGCGTTGTTGTCGTCCTTCGCGGTCTTCGGTGCGGCGATGGTCGCCCGTCCCGCCGGCGCGATCTTCTTCGGCCATCTCGGCGACCGGTCCGGGCGCAAGGTCACCCTCGTCGCGGCGCTCCTCACGATGGGCATCGCGACCTTCCTCATCGGGCTGCTGCCCACCTACGCGATGGTGGGCTGGCTGGCGCCGTTCCTGCTGGTCGTCATGCGCCTCGCACAGGGATTCGCGATCGGCGGCGAATGGAGCGGCGCCGCGCTGGTGGCGACCGAGAACGCGCCCCAGGGCAAGCGAGCCTGGTACGGCACCTTCCCGCAGCTGGGAGCCCCGCTCGGCTTCATCCTCGCCAACGGCCTGTTCCTGCTGATCGCGGTCATCATGCCCTCGGACGATCCATCCAGGCCCTCGGACACCTTCCTGGAGTGGGGCTGGCGCATCCCCTTCCTGTTCAGCGCCGTCATGGTGATCATCGGCCTGTACATCCGGCTGAAGCTCGTCGAGAGCTCGGCCTTCTCCAAGACGGTCGAGACCGGCAAGGTCCAGCGGCTGCCGTTGGCGTCGGTCGTGCGCTCCAACGGGCGCGAGCTCGTCCTCGGCACGTTCTTCATGCTCGCCACCTATGTGCTGTTCTATCTGATGACGACCTTCTCGCTCAGCTACGGGCGCGCACCTCAGGACGCCGAGCTCTCGGGTTTGGGCTACTCCTACAACACCTTCGTGCTGATGATGATCGGAGGCGTCGTCTTCTTCGGCGCCTTCACGATGATCTCCGGCCCGATGGCCGACCGCTTCGGACGGCGTCGCAGCCTGCTGGTCATCACCGCGGCGATCATGGTCTTCGGCCTGCTGTGGGTGCCGTTGCTGGACGGCGGACTCGTGATGCTGTGGCTGATCCTCGGCTTCACCCTGATGGGACTCACCTTCGGCCCCATGGGCGCGCTGCTGCCGGAGCTGTTCCCCACCAATGTGCGGTACACGGGGTCGGGTATCAGCTACAACGTCAGCTCGATCCTGGGCGCGGCGGTCGCACCCTTCATCGCCGTGTGGCTGTGGACGCTCGGCGACGGCAGCCCCTTCTGGGTCGGCGTGTACCTCTCCTCGATGGCCGTGCTGACCTTCGTGGCCCTGCTCCTCGGCAAGGAGACCCGCGAGGTCGACATCGAGCACTGATCAGCGCCGCAGCAGGCGCACGAGCACGTTCTCGAGCTCATCGTCGCCGACACGCTCGCTGCGCATCTGCTCCTCGGTGAACAGCGCCCGGGTCGCACCGACCGAGAACAGCACCCGGTAGATGGCCGCGGCCTCGGTCGCGGCCACGCCGAGCCGGTCCACCAGGAGGGCTTCCGCCGACTCGGACAGCCGGCGCAGGCATTCGGCATTGCGTGCTTCGAACGCCGCGACCTCCTGCCCTTCGACGAAGAAGGCCCGCAACGCGCTGCGGTACTGGCCGAACAACCGCAGGGCACCTCGGACCGCACTGCGCATGGCCGCCTCGGGCTCCTGCTCCCGCGCCAGCTCCATGACGGCCAGCGCCTCGGCCTCCAGGCGGTCGAGCGTGTCCCGCTGAAGCGCCACCAGCAGACCCTCCCGGTCGCCGAAGCGGTGGTACAACGAGCCGTTCGAGGTCCCGGCGCGACGAGCCACCGCCGCGACGGTGACCGCCCGCAGCCCGCCGACCTCGATGAGCTCGGCGGTGGCGCGGATCATGACCTGGGTGGACTGCTCGGCTCGGTGCTGCGCGACGGCTCTCACGAGAGCACCCTTGCACATCTAGAGCGCTCACTCTAGTTTTGGGTCATGAAGCGCGATCACTGGCGCCGGCACAATGACGAGCTCGACCCGGACACCGACTACCGCCAGATCTACGGGGTACTCGCCCAGCACGAGTTCCCGTGGGACATGCTGATGGCGTTGAGCTTCGCGCTGTTCCGCACGTACGCGGTGCCCGGCATCGGCCGGCTGCTCGACGAGACGGGCGCGTTCACCACCGACACGCAGAAGCGCTATGACGACACGACGCTGCTGCTCGCCGCCCCTGGCGAGCAGGGCTTCGAGCACCCCGATGCCCGCGCGGCGATCCGGCGGATCAATCAGATGCACCGCGCCTACGACATCCCCGACCACGAGATGCGCTATGTGCTGAGCACCTTCGTCGTCGTGCCGGCGCGCTGGATCGAGCGCTTCGGCAAACGTCCCCTCATCGACCGGGAGGTGCGGGCCTCGGTGCGCTACTACACCGAGCTCGGCCGGCACATGGGCATCCGCGACATCCCCGAGGACTATGACGCCTTCGCCCGGCTGATGGACGACTACGAGGAGGAGCACTTCGCCTACGCCGCCGGGTCCCGCCGGGTCGCTGACGCGACCCTCGACCTGATGACGACCTTCTACCCGTGGGTCCCCGACCGCCTCATGCACGCCTTCGCCCGTTCGCTCATGGATGAGCCGCTGCGGAGCTCTCTGCGCTATGCGACCCCGCCCCGCCTTGTCGAACGCCTCGGGCCGCTCTCCCTGCGCCTGCGGGGGATGCTGCTTCGCGCGGCGCCCGCGCGGCGACGACCGAAGCAGCTCGAGGACATCCGCTGGATCCGCAGCTATCCCGACGGCTACGACATCAGCTCACTCGGCACCTTCCCCGGCGGATGCCCGGTCTCCCACAGCGACCACGGGGCCGCCCGCTCCTGAGCGTCCGGCCTCGTGGTCCCGGCCCGGTGGCGGTAGACCATCAACCTCACCCTCCCGGCAGCGGTAGCCGGTCAACGCCATCCGGCCTCGATAACGTTGACCAGCTACCGCTGCCGGGAGGGTGGGGTTTTCCAGCAACCGCCCCAGACGGGCACGAGATCGGGCTAGGTCTGAGCAGGCACCGAGCGGCGCAGGACGAACCAGCTTCCGGCGGCACCCGTCAGCAGGGCCAACAGGATGCCGAGCGCGATCGCCACCCAGCCCCACCACGGCAGGCCGCCATCGATGCCCGCGGTGTCCACCGGCGCCAGCGCGGCGACATCCTCCTCGACGCAATCGGCCACCGTGACCTCGAAGTCCACCGGATCGAAGGCCGTGCCCGCCTCGTAGTTCGGGAAGGTCACGTAACCCTCGCTGGTGATCGCGGTCGGGACGCCGCGCGCGATCAGCGTGGTGCCGTCCCTTTCGATCTCACCGCCGGCGAGGTCGAGGTCCACGAAGGGCACGGCGGTGGCCTCAGTGACGGCATCGGTGTTGCCCGCCATCGCGTCCTCCATCGTCACCCCGGAGACATCGAGCAGCAGCTGTGCCCGGTCCTCGTCGATGAAGCGGATCCGCGGGTTGGCGATCGTCGTGTCGAGCAGGCCGTCGTGGCCGCTGAACGTGACCGAGCCGGCGAAGTCGACCTGGCCGGTCCCCGCGTCGAGGTCGGCCGTGCCGGTCCCCTCACGCCAGGTGAAGGCCGGTGTCTCGTATCCCGCGCCACCGGCCGTGCTCCAGTCGCCGTGCGCGATCGAGCCGGAGATGTACGCACGGAAGCTCTCCTTGAAGCCCCAGTCGAGGGAGGCATCCTCGATCCGGCAGCCGTCGAGCTCCTCGGCCTCGATGACGGTCAACTCGGCCCCGAGATCGTTGTCCTCGCCTTGGAAGGTCAGCACATGCTCGCCGGGCTCGGTGGTGAGCGGGATGATGCCCGTCCAGGACGCACGTCCGGTCTCGTCGGCGGTCAGCTCCTCGTCGAGCACGACCGGATCGGAGTAGAGGACGACCTTGATCTCCTCCTCGTTCGCCGCGAAGTCGTCGCCCCAGACGGTGATCTCGGTGCCCGCCGGGATGCCGTCGGGGAAGTCGCCCTCGACGGTCAGCCCCGAACGTGCCGGCGGCTCATCGGGCGGGGTCCACGCATCCTTGCTCTCCGCCGCGGCGACCGTGGTGCTGCCGCCTCCCCCGGCACCGCCGCTGGCATTCGAGCCGACGACGAAGGACACCGGGTCCATCGCCGTGCCGGGGGCGTAGAACTGCGACGAGCCATAGGAGAACACCCCGGCGCCGGCACCGGTGAGCGTGGCCGGCACGCCGGTATAGGCGAACGCGCCTTCGGACTCGCTGCGGGCGCCCGCGGCCAGATCGAGGGTTGCGATCTCGGTGGGCCCTCCCCCGCCGACCCGCACGAGCAGCGCGCCCTTCTGCGGCGAGTCGATCCGCACCACGGGATCGCTGAACGTGAGATCGAGGATGCCGTGGTGGCCGGTGAAACGGACCGCGCCGCCGAAGCCCGCCGTCCCGACTCCCCCGTTCGTCTCGTTCGAGCGCTGGCCGAAGCGGAACTGCCCGCCCTCCTCGGCAGCGCCCCCGCTGACCGCGATCGACCCCTTGGCGATCGGCCCGGTGATGTAGCTGCGGAAGGACGACTTGACGCCCCACAGGAGCGCGCCCTCACGAGCGCTGTTGACCTGGGTGACCGGCACCGGTGACACCGGCGGCGCGGTGTTCGGCGACTCGGGGGGCCGGTTGCCGCCCGGCGGCGGCTTCGGCGTCGGGACCGTGGGCGTGGCACCGTCGAAGCCGACCGCGAGTGCGGAGGGGCGCTTGGCGGCATCCATCGAGCCGCCGGTCGTGTAGAAATAGGCCGCGAGCCCCGTGGCCACGTGGAAGTCGACGAAGGGCTGCGGCCACGCGCCCCACCCGGTGCCGGTGCGCACCTGCGACGTGCCGCCGCGGGCGTCGATGCCGACCCGGTCGAAGTCCGGATCGATGACGAACCCGCGATCGGTATCCACCACGGCACCCGAGAAGGTCGCCACGACGACGTCCTGGCGCGGCGCGACCGGCTCCTTGGGCTTGTTCGGATTGCTGATGTCACCCGCGTAGCCGGCGAGATCAGCCGTGACCCGGCCCTTGCCGTCCGCACCGATCTGCGCGGTGACATCGCTCATCGTGAACGGCACGAGACCGTCGTAGAAGTTCACGCTGGCACTGCCCGGCCAGGTGATGACCGCGGACCCGTCCTTCTCGACCTTCGCCGTGCCCTCGGTCCAGCGCAGCAGCTGCGCGGCCTGACCCCCGGCATCGACGTGGGCTCCCCTGGCTCCCCAGCTCGCGCGGGTGCGCTTGCCGTCGGCCGAGCGCTGGACGACCTCGACACCGTCGCGGGCGGCCGCGTAGGTGCGCTGCGTGCCGTCCGACACTCCCGCGGAGAAGTAGTTGGCGACGCTGCCGTTCGGCGGACGGTGCTGCCATTCGCTGCTGCCCGCCCATTCCAGGGCGACGCCCGTGAAGGTCCGCGTCTCCGGCACGGCCGGACGCTCACGCACGGTCGCGGTGACCTCGTCGCTGTGGACCGTGCCGTGCTCATTGCTCACCACGGCCCGATAGGTGGTCCCGTTCAGCTCGCGTCCCGCATCGGTCGCGAGATGGCGGTCGCCCTGTGCCACTTCGGTCCAGCCGTTCCCGGCCTTGCGCTGCCAGGTGACGGTCGGCGTGGGCTTGCCGACCGTGAGCACCGAGAGCTCGAAGGACTGCCCGATGTAGACGTCCGGGGCGACGGGCTGCGCCTCGATGACGGGCGCGCTCGCGACGGAGATGGTGGCGGGGTCGGTGGCGATCCTGCCGGCCGCGTTGCTGAAGACCGCGCGCACCTGGGTGCCGTCGGAGTTGAGCGTGGCGGTCAACCCCAGCAGGGGCGTGGTCTCCCCCTCGATATCGCTGAACGTGCTCGCCCCGGAGGGACGGATCTGCCACTGCAGTTCACCCGTGCCCGAGGCGGAGAAGGCCAGCGATGCCGAGGTCGCGCCATCCTTGAGCGTGACGGAACGGTCGGCAGGGTGCGCTGTGACCTCGGGCGAGATCGCGGTGACGTCGAGACGCCGGAGGGCGCGCTTCCCGGTCTCCGGGTCGGCCACCTGCACGAGCAACGCCCCATCGGGCGCCATCCCCGCCACATACTTGGCCGAGAACGGGGAGACGAAGCCCTCGATCGGCAGGCTCTTGATCAGCCGGCGATCACGGAAGACCTCGATGCTCTGGGTGTTGGTGGAGAAGGCGTAGTCGAGTCCGCGCTCGCCGTCACTGGCCGCGAGGTCGGTGATCCCCTCGCCGGAGAGGGCGAGGTCATCGGTGACCAAGCGTGGCTCGCCCTCGGCCAGGTCGGCATAGGCGACCACACTCGACCATCCGGAGTCGAAGAGCAGCACGCTGCCGTCGCTGGTCGTCTGCGCCTGCGAGAAGTTGTAGTAGAGCCCGAAGTCCTCTCCATAGGGCTGCCGCTGCGGAACCGTGCCCTCGGTCTCCGTCATCTGGGGTACGTCGTCGATCGTGAGCCGGCGAGCCGGCAGAGGGGTGCCATCGGCCCGGAAACCGCCGACCACGAGGTAGCTGCCATCGCGGAGGACCGCCATCTGCTGCGAGGCGGGCGGGAGGGCCCGGTCGGCCGCGCGGAAGATCGACGCGGTGACGAGCCCCTCGGCCAGCTCGATCGTCTGTGCCTGCGGCGCACCGGCACCGTCCGCGAAGCGGTGCACGGTGAACCGGTCGGGAGCGGTGCCCGCATCGTGGGTCACCACCGCGAGTTCCTCGGTGACGTGGTTCCAGGTCACGGCGTCCAGGCCCCGGGTCGCGAACTCCGTGAGCTGAGTCATCGCGTAGGCACCGTCGACGTAGTCGAAGCGCACCACCGTGGCCCTGCGCACATCGGAGGCGGAGTCGTAGGCACCGACGAAGAGGCGGTTCGTCTGCGGGTCGACCGCGGCGTAACGCCTGTTGGCCAACGGCACGGTGATCTCGGCGAGCTCCGTCATCGTCTGCGGATCGAGAGCACGGATGGTCATCTCGGCCGAGTTGACCGTCTCCTTGTCGATCACATGGACGACATCGCGGCCCGTCAGCAGCGAGCGCTGCTCCACCTCGTCACCCGGTGACCACAGGGGGCCGTCGGCCAGGGCCGGCGTGCCCGGCGTGTCCCAATGCTCACCGAGGTCCGGTGCGCCTCCTGGGCCCTGATACTCGATCGACACAGGGTCCATGGGGGTTCCGGCGCCGTAGAGGATGAGCTGATCCGAGGCAACGCTCGGCAGTCCCGCCCACCTGGTCGTGCCGCCCTCGGTGTCCGGCTCGGTGCCCGAGGCGTCGATGAAGACCAGCGGTACGTCGACATTCGTCTCGATCGGTGCGCTCGTATCCTCACGGGGTCGGCCGGCATAGGTGCCCCGGAGCTCCTGGCGGTCTGGCGCGATGGTGAGCGACAGCTCACTGAAGGTCGAGTCGAGCATGCAGTCGGTATAGGCCTGGTAGTCGTCGCAGTAGGCGGCGAACCGCACGGTTCCACCCAGTTCCAGGGTCAACGCATGGGTGTCAGGGTCGAAGCTGCCGCCGCGGACGGGGAATCGGAAGGTTCCGTCCTCGTTGCGCTCGACCCCTTCGGAGAGGAACTGACCGTCTCCGACGTAGTTGCGCCAGGACTGCTTGATGCCCCACGTGACCGACCCCTCGGTGATCTCGACGGGAGCGGCGGTGGCGGCGGGAACGGGAGCGGTGATGACCAGGAGGCTGGCGATGAGGCTGAGCAGGAAGGTCGTGATCGACCAACGGCGCACGGACATGCGAAGGGAACCTTACGAAGGTGGGGACAGCTGGACAGGCGGAGAAGAGGGCCGGCGACCCCCGAGCCGCCGGCCCCTCGGTGTCAGCTCAGGGGTTGACCTTGAACGACACGCTCTGGTCGACGATCGCCGGCACGCTGCCGTGCGACGCCACCTTGACGGCGCAGGAGTCCGCGGCCGTGCAGTTGACCGTCGACGGCTGACCGGGCGCACCGGTATGGGCATTGCCGCCGTTGTTCTCCAGGGCGACCACGGCGGTCGCCGCGCCCGAGCCATCGGTGGTGATCGGGATGAAGCTCGTGCAGGCGGGGATGCCCAGCGGGTAGTTCGTATTCGAGCACAGCCCCACGTAGTAGTCGGTATTCGCCGACAGGCCGGTGAGAGAGGCCGTCGTCGTGTCGCCGTCGTCGTAGAAGCGCTCACCGGCACCATCGACGCTGGGCGGAGGGGTGAGCCCGGCGGCCGCGAGAGCCGGCGAACCGATCAGGCCAGTGAGGGTCAGCGCCGCGGCGGCGGCCGAGACGACGAGGATACGTGTACGCATGAATCACTCCATCACTACAGTGGGAGTGCCTCCCGGCACTCCGCGCTTCCGCCGGCACGTGCGTGTCGGCGGTGAGGATGCCGGTGAGGTGGCCGGGGTGGCTGCCGCGTCCAAACAGTGGCCGCCCCGGTCTCGCCGGGCATCGAGGCTGAGCCACCCGAGGGCACGACGGAGCGGCCAAGTTCTTAGGTAAGGCTAAGCTTCACGACGTAGCATCGCAGATGGCTCGGCGCGCGTCAAGACCGGACCCCTCCGTCCACCCGCCTCGATGCTGGGAGCGGTCGAACTCGGTGATCGAGTAGGCACGGCGAGCGCAGCGAGCACGTGCCGATGGAGCCGTGACCCGAGGGGCATAGCCGTCACGGAGCGAGATCACCTTTCCGTACGCGTGGCCTCGATACGCGTCGGCCGTGGACGGCCTTTGGCTACTCGACCACCGAGGTGAGGGACCGGTGATCGAGTAGGCACGGCGAGCCCTGCGAGCACGTGCCGATGGAGCCGTGACCCGAGGGGCATAGCCGTCACGGAGCGAGATCACCTTTCCGTACGCGTGGCCTCGATACGCTCCGGTCGCTAAGCGACCTCCACTACTCGACCACCGAGGGGATCAGAGGACGCGCAGGTCGGTGATGGTCCAGACATCGCCGTCCAGCTGGGCGCCGACCGCGATCTGCGCCGCGGAGACGGAGGCCTCCTCGTCGCCCTCACGACGGCTCGACTGATCGAGGAAGACCAGCACCTCGGCCCGATCGTCCTTCAGCTCGGTCACGCCGACCGCCTGCACCTGCGCGGTGAGCGTGAGCTGCTGGTCCGGTGCCTGCTCGGACAGCGCGGCGTACAGCGTCTCGTACTCCTCATAGGCGTCGCCGGCGAGCAGCCGCTGCGCGGCGTCCTCGGTCGCCTCGGGATCGTTGTAGTCATAGGTCAGCACCTGCGTGAGCGCCTGGGTGACCTGCGACTGCACCTCTGCCGTCGGCCCGGTCTCGATGAGTGCCGCGTTCTGGGAGGCGGCGCCCTGGTAGACGTACCAGGACGTGCCCCAACCCGCGAGCCCGACGGCCACGAGCACACCGATCACGATCCATCGCGTCGCGGCCTTCATGACAGACTCACCGAGACCTGCGACAGGGACTCCAGCTTCCAGTCGCCGTCCTCGTGGAGCAGCTCGGCGCTGAACCGATTGCGCTTGACCGTCGGCTCCGCATCGGGATCGCTGCCATCGGTGACCGTGACCTCGACGGCCGCGATGACGGTGGCGGTGTCATCGTCCAGATCGGTGACGGCTGCCTCGACGACCTCCCCACTGGAGATCATCTGCTGTTCGGCGAGCATCTGCTTCTCCTCATCGGGGACTCCGGCGAGCTGATCACGCAACGTGCCGGTCGAGGCGTCGGTCCATGCCTCCAGGCCGGCATCGAGATCGCGGTAGTCGAGCGTGTTGAGCGTCTCGATGTGCTGAGTAGCCCGCACGAGCACCGCGTCACGCGTCTCCGCGCGCTCGATCGTGTCGTCATTGAGGGCGGCCCACGCCGCGAGCACTCCGGACAGAGCGAGCACCACGGCCACGCCGATGCCCAGCCAGGCTGCCCAGCCTCCGGCGATGCGACGCGGCGGACGGTCCTCCGGCGGTGCCGTGCCCTCGGCCTGAGCCTCCTCGCTCCGAGCCTCCTCGGTCTGAGCTTCGGCCTCCGCCATGGTCATCCCACTCCTCCCAAGAGGTCTCCCAACCCCTGTGCCGATGAGACATTCGCCGCAGCCGCCGGCAGGCCGCCCGCGATGCTCCCCGGCCCACGGACATTCGTGCCGCTATTCGGATCGGCGGTGCAGCCGGCCGCGGTGTTGAACGGGCGCCCCGGCGACGTGTCGAGTCCGCTTCGCTGGTCGGTGCCACTGTAGCCCGCGACACAGGGCAGCGGATCGAAATAGGTCTGCGCGAGTCCCAGGTTCAATCCCTGCGAGCCGTTGATCGCCCAGCCGACGCTCAGCGCCTCCGGGGCCCGGATCAGCGCATCCTCGACCCCCGCGGAGTTGATGCCGAAGATCTGCGCCGGCGTGACCAGGTTCGCCATGAGCGTGCCCAGCGGTGTCCCGACCTGATCGAACAGCCGGTGCATCTCCTGCGCGGCGACCGGCGAGTTCTCGATGAGCGTCCGCAGATCGGTGTCGGAGTCGCGCAAGGCCGCGGAGAAGAGGTCGAGATCGGCGCTGAAGCTCTTGATGCTCTCGGCCGACTCGATCTGGGTGGACAGCACCCGATCAGAGTTCTCGATGAGACCCTGCGTCACCAGGAAGTTCTGGTCGGCGACCTCCACGAACTCACGCGAGGTGTCGATCAGCTGCCCCAGATGCTCACCCGCCCCGCGCGAGAGCTCGTAGGCCTCGTCGATGACGGTCTTGAGATCCTCCTCGGGCACCGAGGCCGCGAAGTCGCGGCCCGTGCGCAGCAGGTTCTCGATCGGCGGAGGGACGGCCTTCGACGAGGCCTTGATGACATCCCCGGCCTGCAGGTCCTCGCTCGACCGGCCGGCGCCACGCAGATCGATGTACTGCTCGCCGATCGCCGACCGGTTGGTCACCGTGGCGGTGACGTCGGACGGGATCGGTGGAGCATCGCCGTTGATCTGCAACACGGCCTCGGCTCCTTCGTCGGTGGCCGTGAGGTCCTTGATGCGCCCGACCGGCACGCCGAGATAGGTCACCTCGCCGTTGGTGAAGGCACCGCCGCCCTGAGGCAGCTCGACCGTCACGCGGTACGAGGAGCTGAACGGGTTGATGCCCACATAGGTCGCGCCGAGGTAGCTCGTGGCGACCAGGGCGACCGCCACGAAGACGATCAGCTTGGATTTGATCGAACCGGTCAGCATCACTCATCACCTCGCGGAGGCATGGACTCGGGCGGAGCCTCGGGGCTCGGTGGCGCACTCGGGCTGGGATCGGTGCCCGGCAGCTGCGACGGCGGCACCCCGATGGTCGGCGACGGCAGTCCCGGCACCGCCGAGTCCGTCGGCGGCAGCAGGGTCGGCGGCACATCCCCCGGGACCCCGGGCTCCTCACTGGGCGGCGCCTCATCGGGAGATGCCTGACGCTGCAGGCTCTGACCCGTGGTCGGCGAGGACGCGCTGTTGACCTGCGGCCAGTCGCAGCTGCCCACGGCGCAGTTCGCCGGCAGCGTGCGGAAGTTGGTCGTGATGAAGACGTTCATGTAGTCGCCCTTGATCGCCCCCAGCACCGAGTCCGGGAACGGATAGGTCAGCAGGATCTGCAACGACTCCGGCAGAGCGGATCCGGCCTTGGCGAGCTGATCGAGGATCGGCTCGAGTGCCGTGAAATCGGCGACGATATCGTCCTGGGCCGCGTTAAGCGTCTCGACGGTGACATCGGAGAGGCGGTCCAGCGCCTCCAGCATCGCCACGAGCTGGGTGCGCTGATCGACCAGCACCTCCATACCCGGGCTGAGCCCGTCGAGGGCCTTGACGATGCGATCGGTGTCGCCCTCGAGCGTCTGCGACAGCGAGTTGAGGCTGTCGAGCGCGCCGGTGATCGACTCCTTGCGATCGTCCAGCACCGAGACGAAGGCCTCCATCTGCCGCAGGAACCCCTTGATCTCCTCAGGACGGTCGGCGGAGACCTGCTGCAGCTCGCGGGAGATCTCCTGGTACTGCTCGATACCGCCGCCGTTGAGCACGAGCGAGAGGGCGCCGAGCACCTGCTCCACCTGAGCGGCCTGCGAGGTCTCGGCCAGGCCGATGTGATCGCCATCGGCGATCGTGGACCCGGCGGCCACCTCGGCATCCTCGGACGGACGCACCAGCGCGACGTACTTCTCGCCGAGCAGCGAGGTCTGCTGGATCCGGGCGACCGTGCCGGCCGGCAGATCGGCCTCGCGGTTGATGACGAGGTCGACGCGCGCGCTCTCGCCGTCCTCATTCAGCTCGACGCGCTGGACGCGGCCGATGTCGACATTGTCGAGCTTGACGCTGGACTGCGGCACGAGATCGAGGACATCCTCGAAGTCGGCGCTGATGCGCAGCGGATCGGATCCGACGTCGGCGCCACCGGGGAGCGGCGCGTCGTAGACTCCGCCGCTGAGCATGCCGCAGCCGCTCAGGGTGATGGCCGCGACGGCCGCGACGGCGGCGAGCCGGAACCGCTTGGGTTTGGTGTTCACTGGCCGTCCTCCAGTTCGCTGAAGAGCGTGAGCGGCGCCTGATCGGAGGTCTGGGCCGCCAGGCCGCTGTTCGACCACACGGTGAGCTCGTTGAGGTTGCCGCGGCCGTGCAGGGTGTTCGAGCCGGGCTCATAGGCGTTGAGGAAGTTCTGCAGCACCAGCGGGATCGTGCGGACCGACTCCTCCAAGGCCTGCTTCTGGTTGACGAGCACCTGCGTGGGACCGATGAGGTTCTCGACGCTCGTCTGCAGGTTGTCGCGGTTGTCGCGGATGAAGTCGTCGAGGATGCCCAGCCCCTGACCGAGATTGGCGATCGCGGACTGCATGTCCTGGCGGTCCTCGGCGAGGAAGTCCGCGACGGTCGCGAGCTGCGTGTTGGCGGTCGCGAGCGTTCGGTCGTTCTCCACGAGCATGTCGTTGAACTCCTTGAAGTTCGCGATCGTCGCGAAGAGATCCTCATCGGTCGCCGACAGGGTGCCGGTCATCTTGCCGAACTCCTCGATCATCTGATTGAGGTCCGCTCCCTGGCCGTCGAGATTCTCCGCGAAGACCGTCAGCAGGTCCGCGAGCGCGCCGTTCTTGTTCGCGCCGTCGGGGCCGAGCTGGGTACCGATGTCCTCGAGGCTCTCGTACATCTGGTCGATCTCGACCGGCACGGCCGTCTCGGTGATGGTGGTGCCGGACTCCAGCTCCGGACCGCTCTCGTGCGGCTGGGTGAGCTGGACGAAGCGATCGCTGACGAGGGTCGGGGCGATGATCACGGCCTCGGTGTCCGCCGATGCCGCGTAGTCGCCGTCCAGCCGCATCGACACGCGCACCTGGTCGCCATCAGGCTCGACATCGGTGACCTTGCCGACCGCCACACCGAGCATCTGCACGTCCGACCCCGGATAGAGGCCGATCGAGGACTCGAAGAGCGCATCGAACTGGGTCGCCTGGCGCTCCGAGAGCCACCGGAATCCCAGCCAGGCACCGACCACCAGTGCGAGGACGACCACCAACGCGACCGTCTGCTTCAGGACCGAACTCATCACTGGCCTCCCGGGGTGCAGTTGCGGTCGACCGAGTTGTCGAGCACCGGAGCGCCCTGCCCGTCGAACAGACCGCAGATATAGGAATCGACCCAGCGACCGTTGCCGGTCGCCGCGGCCAGACCGCGGTAGTAGGGGCCCATCTGCTTGATCGCCGACTCCAGGTTGTCCTGATTGCGCTGCAGGATCGCGGCGACCTCGTCGAGCTTGGCGAGGGCCGGCCGCAGCTGCTCCTCGTTGTCGCGGACGAGGCCCTCGAGCTCGGTGCCGAGCCGGGCCGTGCCCTGGAGCATCGCGCGGATCGTCTCGCGCCGGCTCTCCAGCTCCTCCAGCAGCGAGCTGCCGTCATTGATGAGACGAGCGAACTCGGCGTTGCGGTCCTTGAGCGTGCCGGAGACATCGGCTGTGGCGGAGAACAGCTGAGCGAGCTCCTCGTCACGGCTGGAGATGGTGCGCGACAGGTCGGTCAGGCCGCGGACCACGCCCTGCACCGACTCGGGAGTGTCCCGGAAGGTATCGGCGAGGGCCGTGAAGCTGGCCTCCATCTGCTCGGTGTCGATCTCGCCGATCGTCTCCGACAGATCCGAGAACGCCGCGTTGACGTCATAGGGCGTCGTGGTGCGTGAGACCGGGATCGGGTCGTCCAGCTCACCGGTCCCGAGCGGGTCGAGGGCGAGGAACTTCTGGCCGAGCATCGTCTTGACCTTGATCGACGCACGCGTCTGGTCGCCCAGATCGACGCCCTTGGCGCGGAAGCGCACCTCGACCGTGGTGCCGTCCAGCGAGATACCGCTGACCTCGCCGACCTTGACGCCCGCCACGCGCACCTCGTTGCCGTTCTTGAGGCCGCCGGCCTCCTCGAACTGCGCCGTGTAGACCTTGCCTCCGCCGATCACCGGGAGCGAGTTGGCGTTGAAGGTCGCGAGGAACACCAAGCTGAGCGAGACCAGCCCGACGACCGCGATGACGACCTTGTTGCGCTCCGCGAACGCCTTGGGATAGCGCGCCATCAGTTCACACACCTCGTCACGTTCGGACCCGGTGAGATACCCAGATCGCCCATGTAGCCCTCGGGATCGGGGATCTTGCCCTGGATCGAGCAGGCATAGAAGTTCAGCCAGGAGCCGTAGCTGCCGAGTCGGCCGATCCGGTCGAGCTTGACGGGCAGCACCTCGAAGAAGGAGTCGAGCACCGCGCTGGCATTGGACAGATTGCCGCTGAGCCGGTCGAGAGCCTCGATCGAGCCCTTGAGCGGAGCCCGGCCCTCCTCGAGCAGTCCGGACACGCTCGTGGTGAGGTCGCCCAGGCCGTCGAGCGTGCTGCCGATGACCTCGCGGTCCTCGGCGAGCCCCGAGACCAGCTGCTGCAGGGTGATGATCGTCCGGTCGAGCTGATCGGAGCGATCGTTGATCGTGGTCAGCACGACGGTGAGGCTGTCGATGAGCTGGCCGATGACCTCGTCCTTCTCGGCGATCGTCTGGGTGAGGCTCGAGGTACTCGAGAGCAGGCCCTCCACCGTGCTGCCCTCACCCTGGAAGACCGCGATGATCTCCTCGGAGAGCTTGTTGACGTCCTCGGGCGAGAGAAACTTCATCAGCGGCTGGAAGCCGTTGAAGAGCATCGTCAAGTCCAGTGCGGGACTGGTCGAGGAGGCCGGGAGGGTGTATCCCGCCGGCAGCACCTCGGCGCTCGCCGACGGCGGCTCGAGGGCGATGTAACGCTGGCCGACGAGATTGCGGAAACGCAGCTCGGCGGTGGTGCCGGCCCTCATAGGCGCCTTGTTCTGCACGGTGAACGTGACCTCGGCGAGACGGTTCTGGGAGACCTCGATCTTGCGGACCGTGCCGACCTTGACTCCCGCCATGCGGATGTCGTCACCGTTGTTGAGACTCGTGACATCGGTGAAGAGGGCCTTGTACTCCGTCGCCGAACCGCCGACGCTGTTGCGGATCGTTCCCGCCAGCAACATCGTCGCCAGCACCGTGACGAGTGTGAAGACGATGCTCTTGATGAGGATCTTGGTCATCGCAGGGTCACCTCCGCGCCGCGCAACGCCGGGCCGACGACCAGGCTGCTCCACTGCGGGTAGTCGGACGGCGCCACGCCCTCGGCGGGCGCCAGGAGCTCGGCGAACAGCTGGTTCTCCGCCGGCGAGTTCGCGTCGCCGAGGCCCGTGAGCGCAGCCTGCTGGCGGGCGAAGTCCGAGCGCGGTGCGGCGATCTGCTCGATCGCCTCGGGCTCGTCGGCCTGCGCCGGTGCCGACAACGCGCTCGCACCGCTCGACCCGGTCTGACCGGTCTGGTACGGGCATCGGGGCTGCCCGCCGGTGGCGTACTGCGGAGCATCGGCACCCGGAACGTACTTGCCCTGTGCGGGAACGACGTTGAGCACCACGTGGATGCCCGGCTCGTTCGTGCCCTTGCCCAGCGTGCGGTCCATCGGCTCGATGAAGTTGCGGGCGGCGTCGAAGAGGCACGGGAACTGACGTGCGTAGGGAGCCGCCGCCTCGAGGGCCCGCCGGCTCTCGGCCGACAGCACCACGATCGTCTGCTGGTTGGCGCGCATCCATTCCTCGGTCGTGTTCGAGGCGGTGATGACATTCGCCCAGACCTCCGACAGCGTGGCCCGCTGGTCGACCAGGGTCGCCGAAGTGGTGGTCATCGAGTCGAAGGCCGAGAGCAGGTCCGGCAGGGCCTCCTCGTAGACATCGGCCACCTCGGCCAGCTTGGCGAGATCCTCGGCCATCATCGGCACATGCGGGTTGAGCTTCTCCAGGTAGTTCGACCAGTCGCTCATCGAGGCGCCGAGCTCCTCGCCACGGCCGCGCAGCATCGTCGAGAGCTCGCCCAGCGTCGCTTGGAGCTTCTCGGGCTGGATCGCCTGCAGCACCGGCAGAAGCTCGTCGAAGAGCTCCTCGAGTTCGACGGCCTCGTCCGAGTCGTCCTGGTGCAGCACGTCGCCGGCCGCGAGCCCGTTCTGCGTGGAGGTCGCCGGAACCACCAGGGAGACGTATCGCTCGCCGAAGAGCGTCTTCGGCAGCAGTCTGGCCGTGGTGCCGGCGGGCAGCGATTCGGCGGTGCCGGGCTCCAACGCGAGGGTCAGCTCCGCGCCACCGGGGTCGGTGTGGACCCGAGATACCTCACCGACCGGGACGCCGTTGAGCTTGACGTCCGAGCCCGTCTGCAGGGCGTTGCCGATCGCCCCGGTACGCAACAGGACGTCGGTCGTGGGGGTGAAAGCCTTGTTGTAGGCCAGCATCGAGGCGACCACGAGGGCCGCGCCGAGCGCCAGGTAGCCGAGGCCGAGGACGGCATCGAGCAGGCGAGAGGTCTTTTTCATCCGGCCACCCTCACGGTCGTGGTCGTGCCCCAGAGCGCCATCGACAAGACGAGGTCGAGCACCGCGACGGTGACGATCGTGGTGCGCACCGACCGCCCGACGGCCAGGCCCACGCCCGCGGGTCCGCCGGATGCGGTGAAGCCCATCCGGCAGTGGATGAGGATGATGAGCACCGCGAAGATCAGCACCTTCACGAAGGACAAGAGGATGTCGATGGGCGGCAGGAACAGGTTGAAGTAGTGGTCATAGGTGCCGGCGGACTGGCCGTGCAGATAGACCGTCACCAGCCGGGAGCCGGCATAGGACGTGAGCAGGCCCAGCACGTACAGCGGGATGATCGCGATGAAGCCGGCGATGACACGCGTGGTGACCAGATAGGGAAGGCTCGGCACCGCCATGACATCGAGCGCGTCGACCTCCTCGTTGATGCGCATCGCCCCGAGCTGGGCGGTGAAGCCCGCGCCGACCGTGGCCGACAGGGCGAGCGAGGCGACCAGCGGCGCGATCTCGCGGGTATTGAAGTAGGCCGAGATGAAGCCGTTGAGCGCCGAGGTGCCGATCTGGTCGAGGGCCGCATAGCCCTGCATGCCGACGACCGTGCCGACGAAGAGGGTCATGCCGACCATGACGCCGATCGTGCCGCCGATGACCGCGAGGGCGCCGGAGCCGAAGCTCACCTCGGAGAGCAGTCGCAGGATGTCCTTCGGATAGCGCCGGATCGTGGCGGGGATCCACGCCAGGACGCGACCGTAGAACCGCAGGTCCTGGCCGAGCGAGCCCAGCGCGTCGACCGGTTTGTCCCACCAGCGGGCGCGGCGGACGGGCGGAGTGTAGGTCATGTCAGGCTCCCTTGCCGGGGAACAGTTGCAGGTAGAGCATCGTGATGATCGTGTTGACGAAGAAGAGCAGCATGAAGGTCACGACGACCGACTGGTTGACCGAATCGCCGACGCCCTTCGGGCCGGGTGCCGTGTTGATGCCGCGGTAGGCCGCGACCACGCCCGCGATGAAGCCGAAGATGACGGCCTTGAGCTCGCCGACCCACAGATCGGAGATCTGCGCCAGCGCGGTGAAGCTCGCCAGATAGGCGCCCGGGGTTCCCCCCTGGACGACGACATTGAAGAAGTAGCCGCCCAGCACGCCGACCACCGAGACGAGGCCGTTGAGGAGCACCGCGGCCATGATGCAGGCCAGGACGCGAGGGACGACGAGCTTCTGGATCGGCGAGACGCCCATGACCTTCATCGCGTCGATCTCGTCGCGGATGGTGCGGGAGCCGAGATCGGCACAGATCGCGGCGCCGCCGGCGCCCGCGATGACCAGGGTGGTCACGATCGGCGCCGCCTGTTGGACCACCGCCAGCACGCTCGCGGCGCCGGTGAACGACTGAGCGCCGACCTGGACGGTCAAGGTGCCGAGCTGCAGGGCGATGACCGCGCCGAAAGGGATGGCGACGAGCATCGCGGGGATCCACGAGACGCTGACGACGAACCAGAACTGCTCGAGGACATCGCGAGCGGCGAAGGGCCGCTTGAAGGTCGAGCGGATGGTGTCCAGCCCGAGGGCGAACAGGCTTCCGGTGGAGCTCAGCGCCCGGGTGACGACTCCTTTGCGCGGGATGGTCGGGACTCGGTCCCGCTCCTCGTCGTCGGCGACGTACAGCGGCGCCGCACCCGCGGCGACGCGCTCACGATGCCGTTCGGCGCTCGGACGGATGGCGCCGGACTTGGGAAGGAGCTGTCGCGGGAGCACTTCGATCGAGCGGGCGCCGGCATGCCTGGACATGACGACCGTGCCACCGCCGGGGTACGGCGGAAGGTCGCTGTCGAGCGCCTCGCCGCGCCGGTGGTCGGTCTCCTCGCTCATGCCGATCGGACCCTCGGGATCGCCGCTCATGAACTGCGAGACGACCGGGTGGTCGGTGAGCAGGAACTCCTCGCGCGGGCCGAACATCACCAGCTCTTGGAGGTAGATCATGCCGAGGTTGTCCGGCAGCGTGCGGGCGAGCTCGATGTTGTGGGTGATGATCAGCATCGTGGCGTCGGTGACGGCATTGATGTCGATGAGCAGCTGGGCGAGGTTGGAGGTGCGGACCGGGTCCAGGCCCGAGTCCGGCTCGTCGATGAGGATGATCTCCGGGTCGGTGACCAGCGAGCGGGCCAGGCCGGCGCGCTTCTTCATACCGCCGGAGATCATGCCGGGGAGCTTGTGCTCCTGGCCGACCAGCCCGACCATGTCGAGCTTCTCCATGACGATCGAGCGGATCTTGTCCTCGTTGAACTTGGTGTGCTCGCGCAGGGGGAACGCGACATTGTCGTAGACGCTCATCGAGCCGAAGAGCGCACCGTCCTGGAACAGCACGCCGAAGCTCTTGCGCAATTCCAGGCGCTGGGCCTCATTGGCGCGCACCATGTCGACGCCGTTGACCAGACAGGAGCCGGCCTCGGGCTCGAGCAGGCCCATGACCGACTTCAGGAACACCGACTTGCCGGTGCCCGAGGGGCCCAGGAGCGCCGTGATCTCCCCTGGGGGCAACGTCAGCGTGACGTCGCGCCAGATGTTCTGGCTGCCGAAGCTCTTGGTGAGGCCTTCGACCTCGACGGTTCCACCCATGCGGTGCATCTCCCCAGCGGTTGTCCGCGTTGACGCGGTATGGATAGGTAGGCGGCACCGAACCGCCCCCTCAGATGGATCGGTGCCTGGCCGAGACGCTAGGTGTGGCTCAGGTCACGACGCCACCGACTTCGAAGATCAGGGCGCTTCGTAATCGAAACGTAACCTGCTTTTGTCATGTACATCACAAGAAGTGGACGAACTGGCCACGAGAACGCCGCCGCGCATTGCGTCATCGGGTGGTGATGTGGCTTCATCGAGGCGTCGCCCCCTCACGACATGCCGTCCGGCCTGGCCGGACGACACGCAGTGATGGGGAGTTGATGGGAATGTCACTCGTGGTCTCCGAAGACGAGGCAGTCGCCGCGCGTCACGCGCTGTCGGAGGAGCGGCTGGCGCATCTGCGGCTGCAGATCCGCCGATCCGTGTCCAGCCCCGGCACCGTCGGCGATCGCCAGCTCGACGATGCGATCGCCCAGGCCGTGCGCGCCTTCGCCGACAGCGACGCCGACGCGCTGCGAGCGGCCGACCTCGTCGGGCTGTACTTCGAGGAGATCGGGAGACGGCAGGCCCGGCGCGGCGACGACGTCGCGGCCCTGCGCCTGGCCTTCCGGACCGCACGCGCGGCGATGCAGCGAGGGCTCAGCTACGGCATCGGCGATGCCATCACCGGGGATCGCTTCATCCGGCTGCGCGAAGAGCTCATGACCTATCTGAACCTGCTCTATCACCACGCCCGCCAGGGCCTGGAGAACGAGCACCGCCGGGTCGGCGCGGCCACGGTGATGCCGGCACCCCTCGACCCCGATCACGGCGACGACGGGCCGCGGTTCAACCGCGACCAACGCCGCGCCCTCGCTCGCCTCGAGCCCGGGGAGCAGATCCGGGTACTGGTGTCGTTCGCCCACGCGCTGCCGGGCGAGCTGTGCCGCCAACCGGGGGTCGTCGCGGACCGCGACCGCCACCTCGCCCTCGTCCCGACGACCTGGACCAGCGGCCGACTCGGCGAGCAGCTCACCCGCCAAGCCGTCCTCGGGCCCATGGTGGCGCCGACCGACGCGGCCGCCTCGGCCTCGCTGGTCTGGCGCGCCGCCCGCATGCTCACCGACGGCGGGACGAGCGATCCTCGGATGCTGGTCCCGGTCGAAGACCTGCTCGGCATCCTGCTGCTCGAGGGTGATCCCATGCTGAGCTCTCTCCTGGCCGCCAAGCACCTAGGACCGTGGGAGGCGATACCGGCCGTCCGCCGGCTGGCCCTCGGGGAGTTCCTGCTGAACATGCTCGAGCGACCGCAGCCCACCAACAGACTCGCCCGCGAACTGGGCATCCCGCCGCAGACCGCTCACTCACGCATCAAAAACCTGCGCGACCTGCTCGGGGACTGTCTCGACGACCCGACCTCCCGGCTCGAACTGATCGTGGCGCTCCGGCAGATGCTGCCGCAGTGGCGCGTCGATGCCAGCGAGGCTCAGGCCGCGGAGCTCACGGCCCGCTCCGAGCCCGGACCTTCCGGCCCCCGAGCGTCTCAACGTCGATCGCGATGATCAGGTCGCGGTCGCCGGGGGCCCACGCGTGGGGCAGGACGCCTCGCAGCGCGTCCCGCTGAACGTCCGAGGCGATCGAGGCGGTGCCGTGGACCGTGACGCTCCAGCCGGACTGGAGCAGCTCGTCGAGGTGATCGGTCTCGAAGGCGACCGGGACCGGGCCGGCGGTCGTCATCGTGGCCAGTACGGTCTCGGACTCGGTGCGCAGGAGCACCGTGCTGCCGTCGGAGACGGCGTTGAGAACCAGGAGCTCGAGGCGGTCCGGTCCGGCGAAGGCGAGCCTGCCGATCCGGGTGAGTGCGAGGTACTCGCGACATTCCTCCGGAGTCAGTGGCCGGATATGTCCTTCGTTCATCGTCCCTCCTCGGTGCTGTCGACCACGCTAGCTCTTGTATCGCCGTCCGGCCCGGCACCGCACGCGGCGGTCAGGGCGCCGGGGCGAACGGCCAGTCCGGGATCGGCTCGAGTCGCCGGCCACGGCGCATCGCGAACCGGTTGAAGTCCATGGTGCGCCGCGCGGCCCAGAACCGCTGCTGGGCCATGGCGAGTCTCGGCTCCTCGCGGATCACGCGCCGATGGCGGGCACCCAGCTCGATCGCCACGTCACGCGCCACCCGCGCGTCGCAGGCGGCATCGTGGGCGTTCTCGATCGCGATCCCGTAGTAGTCGGCGACGTCCACCAGACGGCGCGACCCGAGCCGACCGCGCTCGATGCCGTAGTCCACGACGAAGGGATCGATGACCAGCAAGGCGTCCCACCGCGGCTGCGACAGGCGATAGCGCCACAGCTCGGTACGCAGCACCGTGAGATCGAAGGCGGCGTTGAACACCACGAGCGGCACCCGCCGCGCGACGAGATCGTCGACCCACGCGCTCAACTCGCGGAGAGCGACCACCGGCGAGGGCGCGGCGGCGACATCGGCATCGCGGAGACCGTGGATCGCCGAGGCCTTGTCGGGGATCGGCACCTGCGGGTTGACCCGCCCGATGAGATCGCGGCCGTCCGGACCGAGGGCCGCGTAGCTCACGATCCGATCCGACCAGGGATCGACTCCGGTGGTCTCGAAGTCCAGGGAGGCCAGCGGGCCGGTGTGCCAGCCCTCATGCTCGCCGCGCGGGGGTGGCGCGGGGCGGTGCTCCGCGCAGACGGTGAACCCGTCCTCGCCGAAACCGATCCGGAAGCCGTCCTGCGGACCGACCTCGACACCACAGTCGGCGCACTGCCCTGCATATGCGTTCTGCCTCACCCTGACCTCCTGGCGCCCACGGTAGCCAGGACCCCTGACACTCCCCCGGGCACCGTCGCGATGGCGCCGCGGTGAGCGGTTCTCGGCGCGGTGGGCACCTAGATCCGACGCACGAGGCGTTTCTGCGGTTGCCCCAGCGACCACCGAATCACCTCTTGAGCGCACCTTGTGCGCGTCGTGGTCAGCACCCGGCGAAGAGAATCGGACCGGTGCTGTCCATGAGCGAAGGGCCGCCATCGCGGCGTGTGAAGGACAGCCGGGTCACGTTCTCCTCCACGGTGACATCCGCATCGGTCACCACATCGGTCACGGCACCGGGGCGTCCGATGAACGGGCCCGTCGTCAGCCGTTCGCGCACCCGAGCCTGGCCGGTCGCGAGGCCGGGACTGCTGAAGCCGAGGGCCACCGTGAACGTGCCCTCGCCCACCGCGCGCGCGGCCCATGTCGGCTCGGCGAGGCCACCGGCGCGCTCGGCCGCGGCCTCGCCCTGTTCGGCCACCTGACCGCCCCGGCCCGAGACTCCCGCCGTGGCGCAGGCCCGGTCGCCGCGTTGCAGCAGCATCGCGGCGGGCACCTCCCCCACCGCAGCCACGACATCGCGCACGGCACGCCGTGCCGACAGACCGCCTTCGAGTGCCGTGTCATCGCTCGCGGCTCGCAGAGTCCGACTGCGTTCGTCGACCTCCGCCACCGTCATCGAGGCTGCCAACGCAGCCGGGAGCGGCGCATCCTCGCCGAGCCTCCAGCGCTCGCCGTCGCGCTCGTAGCCGGCAGCCTCCAGAGCATCGGTGATCCGATCCGGCCCGAGCGAGGACGACCATCCGACGGCCAGGGAGCTGCCGGAGTCCGTCAGCGACCCCGCCTCCCAGGCCAGGTCCTGCGGCGAGAAGCCGAAGACCTCCTCCCACTGCGCGGCCTGGGGCGCGACCGCCGAACGCGTGAGGGTGTCGTCGGCGAGGCCCGCGCGTACGGCTGCCGCCAGATCACCGTCGTCGACGTGGGACCAGTCCGTGAACGAGATCTCCACCGCATCGGCCGGGACCGCCGCGAGGGCAGCCGACAGCGGCGAGGACGCCGAGGGCGAAGCGGAACAACCACCCGTGATCAGGGCGAGCGCGACGAACATCACCGCAGAACGCCGCATCGCCCGCCCTCTCGACATGTCCTCGTCACCTTGAGCATGGACAATACTCACCATGTCGCCCCGCAAGGTCGTCCCCGCCGCCGGCGGCGTGGTGTGGCGCAAGCCCTCATCACGCACGGATGGTGTCGAGGTCCTGCTCATCCATCGCCCTCGCTACGACGACTGGACCTTCCCCAAGGGCAAGGCCGAGGCCGGCGAACTACCACCCGTCACGGCGGCTCGGGAGATCCTCGAGGAGACCGGGTTCCGGGTCCGACTCGGCCGGCCGCTGCCGAAGGTCTCCTATCGGATCGCCGGGGGCGTCAAAGAGGTCGACTACTGGATGGCGAAGACCCGCGGGACCTCGGACTTCCAGCCCACCAAGGAGGTCGATTCCTTCCGCTGGTGCACGCTCCGCGCGGCCCGTAAACGACTGAGCTACGAGCACGACATCGCGCTGCTCGACCACGTCGAAGATCTCATCGGGCCCCGGCAGCACGCCACCAGCAGCCTCGTGCTGTTACGGCACGCCAAGGCCGAACAGCGCAAGCACTTCGACGGGCCCGATGACCGTGACCGTCCGCTGGTGGCACCCGGGCTGACGGCCGCGCAGCGCCTGGTCCCGGTGCTCGACGCCTTCGGACCGAAACGGCTGTTCTGCTCTCCGGCCCTGCGCTGCCTCCAGACCCTCGACCCCTACGCCGAGGCCACCGGGCGCTCCGTGATCGCGGACGACCGGCTACTCGAAGGCACGTCCCCGAAGGCCGCCCGCGATGCCGTGCGGGATGCGCTGGCGCACAAGCGGGCGCTGCTGTGCTCGCACCGGCCGGTCTTCCCGGACCTGTTCGCCGCCCTCGACCTCGAGGACCCCGGGCTCACGACCGGCGAGGCGGCGGTCGTGCACCACCGCAAGGGAGCGGTCCTCGCCGTCGAGCGCTGGCGCGGCTGACCCTCCGACCACCTCGCCCTGGGCGGTGAGTTATGCACGTCTCACCCGCTCGGGCGGTGGTTTACGCACCTCTCGCCGGTGGTGAGAGGTGCCTATCTCACCACTCGTCACCCCTGAGACGTGCCTAGGTCACCGCCCGGCGAGCTCGTCGTCACCGGGTCTCCGCGGGACGCTTCGCCGATCGTTCACCTTCCGTTCACCCGCGTTGGGGTTGCGATACATCTAGCCTCCCTAGCGTCGTATCCGACGGGTCGAGACCGACCCGACCGATAGGACCCAGAGAAGGAAATGCCCGTGATGAGCAAGTCCATGCGTAAGGCCGCGGCACTCGGCGCAGGCGCCGTGCTCGCCTTCGGCCTCACTGCCTGTGGCGCCGGGAACGAGACCGGTGACGGCGGCGAGAGCAGCAGCAGCGATCTGTCCGGCACGCTCAACGGCGCCGGCGCCAGCTCCCAGCAGGCGGCCGTCTCCGCCTGGCAGCAGGGCTTCCAGACCGAGAACTCCGATGTGACGGTCAACTACGACCCGATCGGCTCCGGCGGCGGTCGTGAGCAGTTCCTGGACGGCGGTACCGACTTCGCCGGTTCGGACGCCTACCTCGACGACGACGAGCTGACCAAAGCCAACGACCTGTGCGGTCAGATCGTCTCCGTGCCGACCTATGTGAGCCCGATCGCCGTGATCTACAACCTGCCCGGCGTGGAGGACCTGCAGCTCTCCCCCTCGACGATCGGCTCGATCTTCGCCGGTGAGATCACCACCTGGAATGACCCGGCGATCGCCGAGGACAACCCGGATGCCGATCTGCCCGACGGCGCGATCACTCCGGTCCACCGCTCCGACGATTCGGGCACGACCGAGAACTTCACCGAGTACCTGGATGCCGCATCCGAGGGCACCTGGACGGCCGGAGTCGTCGAGACCTGGCCGACGCAGGGCGGTGAGGCCGCCAACGGCACCTCGGGCGTGGTGGCCGCCGTCGAGTCCGGTGAGGGCACGATCGGCTACGCCGATGCGAGCCAGGCCGGCGACCTCGGCAAGGTCGCGGTCAAGGTCGGCGAGGACTACGTCGGCCCGACCGAGGAGGCAGCGGCCCGTGTGCTCGACACCGCCGAGCAGGTCGAGGGACGCGAGGACACCGACATCGCGTTGGAGCTCGACCGGGCGACCACCGAGGACGGCGTCTACCCGATCGTCCTGGTCTCCTATCAGATGGCCTGCCAGACCTACGACGATGCCGACAAGGCCGAGCTCGTCAAGTCCTGGCTGACCTACGTCGTCAGCGAGGAGGGCCAGAAGGCCGCCGCCGACTCGGCCGGCTCCGCACCGCTCACGGACGACTTCCGCGAGAAGGTTCAGACCGCGATCGACACGATCGGCAGCTGATCGGACAGGCCTTGGTCCCGGCGAACGAGGCGCCTCTCGTTCGCCGGGGTCATGGGTTGTCCGCCCAGCACGACCGCACCGCCCCGAAAGGCTCACCATCGTGACCTCGACCCAGTCCCCCGAACGACGGAGGACGACGCCCACCCGCCCGGGTGACCGGATCTTCCGCGGCACCTCCCTCGCCGCGGCGCTGCTGATCCTCGCGACCCTGGCCGGGGTCGCGGTGTTCCTGACCGCCGAGGGCATCCCCGGCATCCTCGCCTCGCCCGATGACGTCAAGCACGGCACCACCTTCGTGGACTACGTCGTCCCGCTGGTCTTCGGCACGCTGCTGGCCGCGGTCCTCGCCCTGACGATGGCGGTGCCGCTCGCGATCGGCGTGGCGCTGTTCATCTCCCACTACGCCCCGCGGAAGCTGGCGGCCCCGCTCGGCTACGTCATCGACCTCCTCGCCGCGGTCCCCAGCGTCGTCTACGGCGTCTGGGGCATCAGCTTCCTGGCGCCGGCGCTCGTACCGCTCTACCGCTGGCTGGAGGACAATCTCGGGTTCATCCCGCTGTTCGCCGGTCCCGCGTCGGCCACGGGCCGCACGATCCTGACCGCCTCGATCGTGCTCGCGGTCATGGTGCTGCCGGTCATCACCGCGATCTGCCGCGAGATCTTCCTGCAGACCCCGCGGCTACACGAGGAGGCCGCACTGGCCCTCGGCGCGACCCGCTGGGAGATGGCCAGGTTGGCGATCTTCCCCTACGCCCGTTCGGGAATCATCTCCGCCTCGATGCTCGGCCTCGGCCGCGCGCTCGGAGAGACGATGGCCGTCGCGATGGTGCTGTCGGCCAGCGGTGTCGTCACCTTCAACCTGATCAGCTCGACGAACCCCTCGACGATCGCGGCCAATATCGCGCTGACCTTCAATGAGGCCACCGGACTGACCGTCAACGCGCTCATCGCCTCCGGACTCGTGCTGTTCGTCATCACCTTCGGGGTCAATTTCGCGGCCCGGGCCATCGTGGACCGCCGCAAGGACTTCTCGGGAGCCAACTGATGACCTCCACGCTGCAGACCCCCCGCCCCGAGTCCGGGGCGTCGCCGATCGCCTCGAGCCTGCGCGGCCGGCAACTCCCCCGCTGGGCGCCGCGTGCGCTGGTCGCCGCCGCTGTGGTGCTGGCTCTCGTGGGCGTCTTCGGCCCCCTCGGATCCTGGCTCGTGCTCGTGGGCTGGTGCGTCGCGGCGGTCATCCCGATCTGGTCGCTGGCCGTCGAGGGACGCCGCAAGGCCACCGACCGGCTCGTGACACTCCTCGTGTCGACCGCCTTCGCGATCACCCTGTTCCCGCTCGGCAGCATCCTGGCGACCGTCATCTCGCGCGGCGCACCCGTGCTGAGCAACGAGTTCTTCACCTACTCGATGCGCAATATCGTCGGCGAGGGCGGCGGCATCTATCACGCGCTGATGGGCACGCTGTTGATCACCGCAGCGGCCGCGGCGATCTCGATCCCGATCGGTCTGTTCACCGCGATCTACCTGATCGAGTACGGCGAGGGCACACGGCTGGCGGCGTGGATCCGCTTCCTGGTCGATGTCATGACCGGCATCCCGTCGATCGTCGCGGGTCTCTTCGCCTACGCGCTGTTCGTCATCTTCTTCGGACCCGGGGTGCGGATGGGCATCGGCGGCGCTGTGGCGCTCTCGGTGCTGATGATCCCCGTCGTCGTGCGCTCCTGTGAGGAGATGCTCAAGCTCGTGCCGAATGAGCTGCGCGAGGCGTCGTACGCCCTCGGTGTGCCGAAATGGCGCACGATCGTCAAGGTCGTCCTCCCGACCGCGCTGGCCGGGATCGTGACCGGCGTGACCCTCGCGATCGCCCGCGTCATCGGCGAGACCGCTCCCCTGCTCGTCATCGCCGGACTCACCGACTCGGTCAATCTCAACCTCTTCGACGGACGCATGGCCACGCTGCCGGTGTTCACCTACTTCTCGATCATCGTCCCGGGCGTGCCGCCGGGCCCCAGCATCGATCGCGCCTGGGGAGCGGCCCTTGTGCTGCTCATCATCGTGATGCTGCTGAACCTCGGCGCACGGCTCGTCTCGTACTTCTTCAGCCCCAAGGGAGAGCGGTAAATCCAATGGCCAAGAGCATCGACGTCAGCGACCTCGACATCTACTACGGCGACTTCCTCGCCGTCGAGGGCGTGACCATCCCCATCGCCGCGCGATCCGTGACGGCCTTCATCGGCCCGTCCGGTTGCGGCAAGTCGACCTTCCTGCGCTCGCTCAACCGCATGCACGAGGTGATCCGCGGCGCCCGCGTCGACGGCAAGGTCCTCATCGACGGCCAGGACCTGTATGCCGACGATATGGACCCGGTCAACGTGCGCCGGCTCATCGGCATGGTGTTCCAGCGACCCAATCCGTTCCCGACGATGTCGATCGCCGAGAACGTGCTGGCAGGTCAGCGACTGAACAGCAAGCGGATGAAGAAGAAGGAGGCCGACGAGATCGTCGAGCGCTCCTTGCGCAGCGCCGGACTGTGGAACGAGGTCAAGGATCGCCTGGACCGTCCCGGTTCGGGGCTGTCGGGCGGGCAGCAGCAGCGGCTGTGCATCGCCCGCGCGATCGCCACACAGCCCGAGGTGCTGCTCATGGACGAGCCCTGCTCGGCCCTCGACCCGATCTCGACGAGCATCATCGAGGACCTCATCCACGAGCTGAAGACCGACTACACGATCGTCATCGTCACCCACAACATGCAGCAGGCGGCGCGTGTCTCGGACACCACGGCCTTCTTCAACCTCGCCGGAGTCGGCCAGCCGGGCAAGCTCGTCGAGCACGGCGACACCTCGACGATGTTCTCCAATCCCGCGGACCCCGCCACCGAGGCCTACATCCAGGGCCGCTTCGGCTGACCGGGTCCTTGAGCGTGGGGGCCGCCCACACGCAAAGAGTTCTTCAACGCTGGGGACGGGCGGGGACCGGGCGGACCGGCTCCGCACGTCGCGTATCGAATCGTGTGCTCGCCAAGGCTCGCTCTGACCACGTCACCAGATCGAGCACCTCACGCGCGATGAACGCCGTCGTTCCGCGTTCAATGGACTTCGTCGCCAGGACTCCGGCCTGGCGAAGCTCATCCAAAGCCGCGCTGGCGGCCGGATAGGAAACATCGAGGATCCTCGCGAGGGTCGTCGCGGTGAGAACCGGCGCCTCAGGTAGATGCACGAGCACCCTCGCCACTGCGGAATCGGCGCGAGGCGCGGCTCTCAATCCGGCGGCCATGCGGTACTCCGCGAGCCGCTCGGTCCACCGTTCACGGAGTTCTTCTATGGCACTGACGAGCTGTTGGGACTGTTCCACCGCGATCTCAGCAGCGGTCACGAAGGTCCGGAGCCACGCGTTGATTGCCATGCCGGCCGGCGGACTGCCCGGCGCCGCATCGTGCCGGTAGCTGTCCAGACCCGTGATGTACTCGTCGGTCAACGTCGCGAGCACCAGGCTGACCGGCAACACTGCCTGCTCGGTCAGACCGCGTCGGGCAAGCACCGTATGTATCAGGGCCCTGCCGACACGGCCATTGCCATCGGTGAAAGGATGAATGGTCTCGAACTGGGCGTGCACGATTGCCGCTTGCACCAGCGGCGCGTGTGCGGCGCCGTTCAGATACCTCAGGAGATCGGTCATGAGACCGACGACCCGGTCCGGATCCGGGGGCACATATGCCGCGTCGATCGGGCTCCAGTCCGACGTTCCTATCCAGTTCTGCACTGTACGCAGCTCATGGTGGCGTGGTTCGTTCGGCAGCAACGAACGATGTAGCTCGACGATGTCCTCCACGGCCACCTTGTCAGCCACAACCAGCTCCGTCGTCGCCTCACGCACGATCGTCATGTTGTTCGCCACGAGCTGGGCCTGCTCACTGACCCCCCGCACTGACTCGGACTGCCCGAGTTCGGCGATCGCGACCTGCTGAGCCGACGGCGCGATCCCCTCGATCCGTGAGCTGGCGATGGCCTCGGATCGCAAAAGGAAACGGGCTATGCCGGCGAGACCTTCGGCACCCGGACCGTTGAGCGCACGCAGCTTCCGCTCCACCACCGCGACATCTCGTGACAAGTCGCCATCGATCGCCAGCGCCATGCCGTCGATGGCATCGGGAAGATACCGACGGTAAGCGCCAGAGCGCTGCGCGGCGCGGGGAACGCCAGAGTCGACCGTGGACTCCCAGTACGGACGTTCCCAGCTCCCCATGGATTTTCCTTTCATGCTCTACGACCTCGTTAAAGGATAGGACGACAAAGTTACATCCGGGCACCGACAGTCCAAGGAAAGTCCACCGGAGAAGGCTGACGCTCTTCAGCGCTCCTTCAGTGAGGTTCTGGGAGGATCAGGACGTGCGCATCCTGGTGGTCGAGGACGAGGTCCGGCTGGCGGCGGGGCTCGAGGCCGGCTTCGAGGCCGAGGGGTTCGCTGTCGACATCGCCCGCACCGGCACCGACGGCCTGTGGCTCGGCCGCGAGAACGACTACGACGCGATCGTGCTCGACATCATGTTGCCCGGACTCAACGGTTTCAAGGTCTGCGAGTCTCTGCGCCACCACGAGGTCTGGACCCCCGTGCTCATGCTGACCGCGAAGGACGGGGACTGGGACCAGATCGAGGCGCTCGACGGCGGGGCCGATGACTACCTCACCAAACCCTTCTCCTTCGACGTCCTCCTCGCCCGGCTACGGGCGCTCGTGCGGCGCGGTCAGAGCGCGCGCCCCGCGGTGCTCACGGCCGGCGATCTCACCCTCGATCCGTCGACGCGGGTCGTCAACCGCGACGACACGAGGATCGAGCTGACCTCGCGCGAGTTCGCCGTGCTCGAATACCTGTTGCGTCGCAAGGGCGAGGTCGTCTCCAAGTCCGATGTCCTCGGCAATGTGTGGGACTTCGAGTTCGACGGCGATCCCAATATCGTCGAGGTCTACATCCGCCACCTGCGCAACAAGGTCGACCGGCCCTTCGACCGCGCGGCGATCGAGACCATCCGTGGCGCCGGCTACCGCCTCGCCGCGGACGGAGGATGACCATGTCCTCGGTGCGCGCTCGCATCACTCTGGGTGCGAGTCTGATCGTCGCGGCCGTGCTCGTCGCCGGGGCGATGCTGTTCACGTGGACGCTCGAGCGCACCCTCACCTCCTCGGTCGCCGACGCCGCCGAACGCTCGGCGGACGCGCTCGCCCGCACCCTGGACGAGGACGACGACCGTATCACCGGCACCGATGACGACGATCTCGTCCAGCTGCTCGACGAGGACGGCACCGTGCGGGCATCCAATGACGAGGCCTCGGGGCTGCCCGCGATCACCGATCCCGACGGAGACGAGCGGACGATCGAGGTCGACGGCGACCGTTTTGTGGTGGTCACGTCCTCCGCCGAGGACGGCGTGCTGGCCCTCGGCGTGCCGCTCGACGACGTCGAGGACTCCGTCGATGCCACGCGCGGTCTGCTCTGGATCGCGGTGCCCGTGCTCGTCGTCCTGGTCGCGGGGGTCACGTGGGTGACCGTCGGGCGGTCGCTGCGGCCGGTGGAGCGCATGCGCGGCGATGTCGCCGGTATCGGCGCGAGCGACCTCACCCGGCGTGTCCGGGTGCCACCCGGCCGCGACGAGATCCCGCGGCTCGCCCGCACCATGAACGCGATGCTGGAACGTCTCGACGCCTCCTCCCGCCAGCAACGACAGTTCGTCTCCGATGCCTCGCACGAGTTGCGCTCCCCCATCGCTGCGATGCGCCAGAGTGCCGAGGTGCTGCAACGCCACCCGTCCGCTGACCTGGACCTTCCGGCGACCGTGCTGGCCGAGACCGACCGGCTGGACGGTCTCGTCTCGGCCATGCTCGTCCTGGCCCGCTCCGACGAACACGGGCTGGCGCTGCGGCGTCAGCCGGTCGACGTGGACGACCTGGTGCTCGCCGAGACGACTCGCCTGCGCGCCGCAGGACTCGAGGTCGATGGCTCGGCGATCGCACCGGCGCGGATCGACGCTGACCGACGCTTGCTCGGCCAGGTGGTACGCAATCTGGCCGACAACGCCGCCCGCCACGCCCGGACAGCGGTCGCGTTCTCGGTGAGCGAGGGGGACGGCCGGGCGACGATCACGGTCGACGATGACGGCGACGGCATCGCGGCCGCGGATCGCGAGCGCGTGTTCGGACGCTTCGTCCGCCTGGATGAAGGACGCGCCCGCGACGCGGGTGGGAGCGGCCTCGGGCTGGCGATCGTCGCCGAGGTCGTGCGCGCGCACGGCGGCCGGGTCGGCATCGACGACAGTCGTCTCGGAGGCGCCCGCTTCACCGTCCAGCTGCCGGTGCACCCGCCCGAGACACCGGCGCCCTGACCGCACGTCCCGCCGGCGGCGGTAGACCGTCAACCTCACCTCACGCGTGGCGGTAGACCGTCAACCTCATCACCACACCATGGGGTTGAGGTTCTACCGCTGCCCACCACACGACGTCACTACACTCATGCCATGCGTGTTCCGGGGCTGTTCGCCGGTGTGACGATCTCCGCCTTCCTGCTCGCCGGCTGTACGAGCGACCCGGAGCCGTCCACGAGCTCCGGGGACCTGTCTGCCCTCCCCGCAGGCGGCATGATCGGCCTGTCCGACCGGGCCGCGGTGCGTGATATCGCCGGCGAGGATGCCGACGACCCGTGGAAAGTGGCAGCCGGCTCCGTCGCCGGCCCGCTGGGCAGCTACGAGCGCTATCTCGCCGAGGAGCTGGAGATCGATCTGTCCGCAGCCGATCGCGTCCTGTACGGCGGCGAGGGCCCGTCGGCGGTCCTGCTCGTCCTCGGCGGGCAGGATCCCGCTGCGGTGACGGCCGCGGCTCGGGATGCCGGCTGGTCCGGTGACGAGGTCCTGAGCCATGAGGGCGAGGGCGACAACGGGCTCACCGTTCCCGTGACCCAACTGCGGGTCGAGGACGACCGCGTGATCGTCGGCGGTATCGGCAGCGATCTCTCACGCATCGGCGAGACGGCCGGCGACGATGAGACCACGAGGGCGCTCGTCGACTGCCTCGACGATCCGCTGGCGGCCCTGGTGGCTTCTCCGGCCGAGACACCACACGCGGTGGGGGTGCGGGACGTCGACGGCGAGGCGCGGAGCACGATCTGCCTGATCGGCGACGAGGACGACGGCGATCGCGTTGCCGAGGCCGTGGACGGCACCATGCCGAGCGGACGTCCCTACGACGAGCTGATCGCGGACCCCGAGGTCGAGACCGTCGGCGATGCGGTCCGGATCACCGTGACCAACACGTCCGATGCCCAGCCGGCGACGATCGTGCAGATGATGCTGCGCCGCGAGCTGCCCGGACTCACCTGATGCGGGGCGTTCAGGCCCGGAATCGGGAGATCGCGTAGAGCGCGACACCGGTGGCCACGCCCGCGTTGAGCGACTCCAGATCGCTCGACATCGGGATGCTGACCAGCTGATCGCAGGTCTCACCGACGAGCCGTGAGAGTCCCTTGCCCTCGCTGCCGACGACCACGACGAGCGGTCCGTCGGCGAGGTCCAGCTCAGGGAGGTCGACATCACCGTCGGCCGCCAGGCCCACCACCATGAGGCCGGCCTCTTGGTACGCCTTGAGCTGTCGCGTCAGGTTGGTGGCCCGTGCCACCTTGACCCGCGCTGCCGCGCCCGCCGAGGTCTTCCAGGCCGCTGCGGTCATCTGCGCCGCGCGGCGCTCGGGGATGACGACCCCGTGGACGCCGAAACCGGACGCCGAGCGCACGATCGCCCCGAGATTGCGCGGATCGGTGATGCTATCGAGCACCACGATGAGCGCCGGCTCCCCCCGCTCGGCGGCGATCTCCAGCAGATCGTTGGGATGGGCGTATTCGTAGGCGTCGAGCTTCGCCGCGATGCCCTGATGGACCGCGCCGCCGGTGAGCCGGTCGAGCTCGGGGCGGCCGATCTCCAGCATCGAGACATTCTGCTCGGCGGCGAGGCGGAAGATCTCACGCAGGCGCTCATCGCGCTCGGTGCCTTCGGCGACGTACACGGCATTGACCGGCACCGTGGCGCGCAGCAGCTCCACCACGGAGTTGCGTCCCGCCACCCACTCGGCACCGCCATCGCTCGGCTTGCGCTTGGGCTTGGCCCGCTCGCGCTTCTCGGCGGCCTGCACCATCTTGTACTTCTTGTGGTTCGGGCGGTCCTCGGCGCGGGGTGTCGGTCCCTTGCCCTCGAGTCCGCGGCGGCGTCTGCCTCCGGAACCGGCCGTGGGGTTGCCCTTGCCGGTCTTCTTGATGGCGCCGCGACGCTGGCTGTTGCCGGCCATCAGCGGTCCTCCTTCACACTCCAGCGGGCGCCCTGAGGGGTGTCCTCGATGGCGACGCCCGCGGCGGTCAATTGGTCACGGATGCGGTCGGCGGCCGCGAAATCCTTGGTGGCCCGCGCCTCGGCGCGGTGGTCGAGGAGCTGCTGGACCAGTGCGCCGAGCGCCGCGTCCGCCGCCCCCTGATCGCGGCCCGAGCCCCAGTGCGGGTCCAGTGGATCCAGGCCGAGGACATCGAGCATGGCACGCACCGCCCCGAGGGCCGCACGCAGGTCCTCGCTCGGCCCGCCACCGAGCAGCCGCTGGCCAGTGGTGACGGTGTCCTGCAGGATCGCGAGCGCTGCCGGCACCGAGAGATCGTCGTCCATCGCCTCGGCGAATGCCGGCGGGATCTCCCCGTCGTCGCATCGGCCGACCAACTCGGCCGCACGCGTTACGAAGCCCTCGATCCGGGCCATCGTGGTGGCGGCCTCGGCGAGCGACTCCTCGCTGTACTCGATGATCGAGCGGTAGTGCGCGGCCACGAGGTAGTAGCGCAGGGCGATCGCGGGTACGCGCTTCACGACCTCCGCGACGGTGAGCGTGTTGCCCACCGACTTGCTCATCTTGGACGAGCCGAGGTTGAGCATGGCGTTGTGCATCCACACCCGCGCGAACGGCTGACCGGCGGCCCGCGACTGCGCCAGCTCGTTCTCGTGGTGCGGGAAACGCAGATCCAGGCCGCCGCCGTGGATGTCGAACTCCGGGCCGAGGTACTTGGCGGCCATCGCCGAGCACTCCAGGTGCCAGCCGGGACGGCCACGGCCCCAGGGAGTCGGCCAGGAGGCGGACTCCGGCTCGCCCTCCTTGTGGCCCTTCCAGAGCGCGAAGTCGCGAGGATCGCGCTTACCGTCGGCGGGAGCGTCAGGCGCCTCCTGCATGTCGTCGATCGACTGATTCGACAGCTCGCCGTAGGCGGGCCAGGAACGGACGTCGAAGTAGACGTCCCCCGAGCCGTCCTCGGCCGCGTAGGCGTGCCCACGTTCGATGAGCGTCTCGATCATCTCGATCATCTCCGGGACGTGGCCGGTCGCCCGCGGCTCGTAGGTCGGCGGTTCGCACCCCAGGACCTCGTAGGCGGCGTGGAGCGCGCGCTCATTGCGATAGGCGACGGCGAACCAGGGCTCACCGCTCTCGGCTCCCTTGGCGATGATCTTGTCGTCGATATCCGTCACATTGGCGACGATGCGCACGTCGTAGCCGGCTCGCTCGAGCCAGCGCCGCAGGACGTCGAAGACGACCTCCTTGCGGATGTGACCGATATGCGGCGGACCCTGCACCGTGAGCCCGCAGTGGTAGATCCCGACACGACCCGGCACCACCGGGTCGAGCGGCGTGATCTGCCGGGTCGCGGAGTCATACAGATGGACGGTCACGGGTCCAACCCTATCGGCAGGGGGCTGTGGACCGCCGACGCGCCGGGAGGGTCCAGCACGGCGTCGTCAGGCGCCGCTGCCGCCGACCTGCGGAGCCTGCTCCAGGTAGGGACGCAGCCCGGTCGCCAGGAGGTACACGCGATCGTCCAGGCGATTCATCCGCTCCGAGAGGGACGCCGATGCGGCTCGGGACTCCGACCGCGCGTCCGCGATGTCCTCCTTCACCTCCGACCGCAGGCCGGCGATGTCCTCCTTCACCTCCGACCGCAGGCCGGCGATGTCCTCCTTCACCTCCGACCGCAGGCCGGCGATGTCCTCCTTCACCTCCGACCGCAGGCCGGCGATATCTTCCTTCACCTCCGATCGCAGATCGGCGATATCGCGTTTGAGCTCGGCACGGAAGCTGCCCAGTTCGCGGCGCAGCATCACGTAGAGGCTGCCGAAGCTCGCCACGATGGCGAAGAGCGACACCCAGGTCTGCAGATCCATGCCCAACACCCCTTCAGTGTGACCGATCCGGTCGTTCCTTTCCACTGACGTTAGGCAGCGTCACCGCCCCCGGACAGGTGCGCCGAGAGATCTGTGGATGACGCGGAACCCGGCCTCGCTTGTGGACGGCGGGCCGGGATCGAATGCCCACTACGCTGAGGACATGGCTGCGATCCCCCGCATCGGTATCGGCACCGACGTGCATCGACTGGTTCCCGGCCGCGAGCTCTGGCTGGCGGGGCTGCACTGGCCCGATGCCGAGAACGGACTGGACGGGCATTCCGATGGCGACGCGGCCGCCCATGCGATGGTCGACGCCCTCCTGTCGGCCGCCGGACTGGGCGACATCGGGGAGCGCTTCGGCACTGCGTCACCGGAGTTCGCCGGCGCCTCGGGGCTGGTCTTCCTCGGCGAGACCGCACGACTGGTGCGCGCCGAAGGGCTGGAGATCGGCAATGTCGCGGTGCAGGTGATCGGGAACCGTCCGAAGATCGGCTCGCGACGAGCCGAGGCCCAGCGCATCCTCGGCGACACGATCGGAGCCCCGGTTGCGGTCTCCGGCACGACGACCGACGGCCTGGGCCTCACTGGGCGGGGCGAGGGAATCGCGGCGATCGCCACCGCGCTCCTCCTCGGCTGAACGGCCGCGATGCGCGCATCACCTGGGTGATGAGAAAAGACGAACGGCGCCCGATCCCTTGATCCGGCGCCGTTCGACAGTCAGGACACTTCAGGACGCGAGAACCTCGTCCAGTCGCGTCTCGGCCTTGTCCTCATTGGTGTTCTCCGCGAGCGCGAGTTCCGAGACGAGGATCTGGCGGGCCTTGGAGAGCATCCGCTTCTCACCAGCCGACAGTCCACGCTCGTGGTCGCGGCGCCACAGGTCGCGGACGACCTCGGCCACCTTGAGCACATCACCGGAGTGCAGCTTCTCCAGATTCGCCTTGTAACGGCGGGACCAGTTGGTGGGCTCCTCGACGTGCTCGGCTCGCAGCACCGAGAACACCCGCTCCAGACCAGCCTCATCGACCACGTCGCGCACGCCGACCAGATCGACATTGCACGCCGGGACGCGTACGACGAGGTCGTTCTGCGCCAGGACTCTCAGAACGAGGTACTCGCGGATCTCCCCCTTGATCGTTCGTGTCTCGATGTCTTCGATGACTGCAGCGCCGTGATTCGGATACACAACGGTTTCGCCGACAGTGAAAGCCATAGACATTGCACCTTTCCTCGACATCCAGGATATCACGGGTTTCGGACGTACTTCCCGGCCGTTTTCGCCCCCGGCCACGCCCTCCGATACGATGCACACCGTGAGCCTTCGACGACGCCGCATCGCCGCCATCGCCCTGGTCGCCGCTTCCCCGCTCGTGCTGTCTGCCTGCGGAACGAGCTTCAGCGCGCAGACCAACCAGCAGTATCAGCAGTCGATCGGCGCCAACCTGCGCGACACCGACGCGCCGGTGCAGATCTACAACGGGCTGTTCGTCGACAATGGCGACGGCACCGCCACCTTCTCCGGCGCCCTGCTCGCCCGCGCGGAGGATCAGGTCGTCGAGTCGGTGGAGGTCACCTCCAGCGGCACCGATGTCAATGCCTCGCCGTCGGGCACTCCCACGCTCGTCGACCTGCCCAATGGCATCGAGCTCACCGCCGAGCTCCTGGCCCCGGTGGGCGCCGACGGCGAGATCATCGTCGAGGACGACGAGGTCGTCGAGGGTCGCTACGCCCTGGTGACCCTCAATCTCTCATCCGGGCAGCAGGTCTCGCTCAATGTCCCGGTCGTCGCTCGAAGCGAGATGTACTCCTCGGTCGCGACGGAATCGCAGACCCCGAGCCCCGAACAGCTGGCCGAGCTCGAGGCCGCGGACCTCGAATCCACGGAGTGAGTTCTTCCGATACCTGACAGAACGGGCCGCCCCTCGGGGCGGCCCGTTCTCGTCGGTGGAGTGGGAGGGGCTCAGCCGGAGACCGGCAGCTCCCCGGTGACCAGGAAGACCACGCGCCGGGCCATGTTGACGGCGTGGTCCCCCAGCCGCTCGTAGTAGCGGCCCAGCAGTGCCAGATCGATCGCCGGCTCGAGGCCGTGGTCCCAGGAGTCGTCGAGCACGATGCGGAACAGCTCGGTGCGCAACCGGTCCATCGTGTCGTCCTCGAGCTCCAGCCGAGCCGCGGCGGTGACATCGCGGTTCGCGACGATCCGTGAGGCCTGGTCGATCATCGAGTCGGCCACCGAGGCCATCGATCGGATCGTGGGCTGCACGGCGAGAGGAACGGCCGACTCCGGCATTCGCCGTCGCGCGACCTTGCTGACGTGCACCGCCAGGGCGTTCATCCGCTGCAGATCCGCCAGCATCCGCAGAGCAGCGACGACCTGCCGCAGGTCCGAGGCCACCGGCTGCTGCGTGGCGAGCACCACGAAGGCGCGTTCCTCGACCTCGTCGATGAGCTCGTCGACATCGCGGCCGCTGTCGATGACCCGCTCGGCGATGGTCGTATCGGCATCGAGGAGGGCCGTCGTCGACTCGGCGACGGCTCGACGCACGGTGGTGGTGAGGGAGACGAGGTCCTCGACGATCCGGTCGAGCTGCTCGTAGTACTGGTCACGCATGGAGCCGACCGTACGCCGCGCGGGTGAACACTCGGCGACGCGTGGTGAACGCCGCATGAACGACAGCCGAAACCCTGCCGCCTCCACGGCCGGCGTGGGGACACCGGGTGAACGGCAGGCCTACGATCGTCGGTGTGGAAGCCAGCGCCAGCTACGTCATCGTCGGGATGCTCGGAGTCGTCCTCGGAGCCGCGCTGGCGTGGGTCTGGCGATTCAGCGAGTCACGGCAGCAGACGCTGCCTCCTTCCGAGGAGCCGCTCGTCCCGCGGGGAGTCGAGGACGTGCTCGCCGTGCTGTCCTCCTCGGCGGTGCTCCTGGACAGCTCGGACACCGTCGTCCAGGCGTCGGCACCGGCGATCGCGCTGGGCGTGGTCGCCGGCGACGAGCTGCGCCCGCCCGAACTGGCCGCGCTCGCTCGCGACGTGCAGCGCGACGGGCAGGTCCGGGAGGCCGATCTCATGATCCGTCGGCGGCGCCGCGCACCGCTCAATGTCCATGCACGCGTCGCGCCGCTGACGAGTTCGCTACGTCTCGTCCTCATCCAGGACCGCACCCGTGAGCGGCAGGTCGAGACCATCCGCCGCGACTTCGTCGCCAATGTGAGTCACGAGCTCAAGACGCCGATCGGGGCGATCAACCTGCTGGCCGAGGCGGTCGGCGAGGCGGCCGACGATCCCGAGGCGGTCGTGCGGTTCTCGGCGCGCATGCGGGCCGAGAGCGACCGCCTCACGCGTCTGGTCCAGCAGATCATCGACCTCTCCCGGCTCCAGAACGACACCGCGAGTGACGACACGGCCGTCGTCAAGGTCGACGAGCTCATCGCCGAGGCGGTCGAGCACTCGACCACGGCCGCCGATGGCCGCGAGATCGAGATCACGGTGAACTCGCTTACCGAGCTCGCGGTCTACGGGGACCGCGCACAGCTGCATTCGGCGGTCAGCAATCTGGTGGAGAATGCGGTCACCTACAGCGATCGCGGTGGGCGAGTCGCGATCAGTGCGGAGCGCGCCGGGGAGGACGTGCGGATCACCGTGTCGGATACCGGCATCGGCATCCCCGACGAGGAGCTCGAGCGGATCTTCGAGCGGTTCTACCGGGTCGATCCGGCGCGGGCCCGGGCGACCGGGGGCACTGGACTCGGGCTGTCGATCGTCAAGCATGTCGCCGCCAGCAACGGCGGCACCGTGGAAGTCTGGAGCGAGCCGGGGGTCGGCTCGTCGTTCACCCTGGTGCTGCCGGCGCCGGGACTCGAAGAGGAGCACATGTGACCAAGGTCCTGATCGTCGAGGATGAGGCCTCCTACAGCGAGGCCCTCTCCTATGTGCTGCGCAAGGAGGGTTTCGACGTGGCGGTGGCCGAGACCGGCCCGGATGCCGTCGACCTCTTCGATCGCGGCGGCGCCGATATCGTCCTGCTCGACCTCATGCTGCCCGGCATGCCTGGCACGGAGGTCTGCCGGCACATCCGGCAGACCTCGGCCGTCCCGATCATCATGGTGAGCGCGAAGGACACCGAGGTCGACAAGGTCGTCGGCCTCGAGCTCGGGGCCGACGACTATGTCACCAAGCCCTACTCGCCGCGCGAGCTCCTCGCGCGCATCAGGGCGGTGCTGCGGCGCGGCATCCCGGCGCCAGAGGCCGCCGACGAGTCGGCACTCCAGGTGGGTGCCGTGCGCATGGATGTCGACCGGCACACCGTCACGGTGGGCGGCGAGGAGGTGCGCTTCCCGCTGAAGGAGTTCGAGCTGCTGGAGTACTTCCTGCGCAATCCGGGCAGGGTGCTGACCCGCGGCCAGCTCATCGACCGGGTGTGGGGAGCCGACTATGTCGGTGATACCAAGACCCTCGACGTCCACGTCAAGCGTCTGCGCGCCAAGATCGAGGACGATCCTGCCCGGCCGGTCCTCCTCACGACCGTCCGCGGGCTCGGCTACAAGTACGGCAGCTGAACACCGACGCCGGGCGGTGAGTCCTCCCGCACCCGCGCGATGGACGGTGGGCTATCCCGCACTCAGAGCGTTGAAGTGCGGGATCACTCACCGCCCACCGGAGCGGAGGCGAGACGGATCAGCGGCCCTGGTTGGCGACCGCGGCGATCGCATCGGCGGCGGCGTCCGGGTCCAGGTAGCGTCCACCGGGCTGGGTGGGACGCAGGTCGTCGTCGAGGTCGTAGACGAGCGGGATGCCGGTGGGGATGTTGAGTCCCACGACCGCCTCCTCGCTCAGGCCGTCCAGGTGCTTGACCAGACCGCGCAACGAGTTGCCGTGCGCGGTCACCAGCACGACCTTGCCGTCGCGCAGATCGGGGACGATCTGGTCGTACCAGTACGGCAGCATCCGGTCGATGACCTGCGCGAGCGCCTCGGTACGCGGCAACAGCTCCGGCGGGAGCTCCGCGTAGCGCGCATCGCCCACCTGGCTGTACTCCGAGTCGTCGTCGAGCGGCGGAGGAGGAGTCGCGTAGGACCGGCGCCACAGCATGAACTGCTCCTCGCCGAATTCCTCGAGCGTGGCCTTCTTGTCCTTGCCCTGCAGCGCTCCGTAGTGACGCTCGTTGAGGCGCCAGGAACGCTTGACCGGGATCCAGTGCCGGTCGATGCCGTCGAGGGTGATCTGGGCGGTGCGGATCGCCCGCCGCAGCAGCGAGGTGTGCAGGACATCGGGGAGGATGCCCGCCTCGGCGAGCAGCGCAGGAGCGCGCTCGGCTTCCGCGACTCCCTGCTCGGTGAGGTCGACGTCGACCCATCCGGTGAACTGATTCGTGGCGTTCCAGACGCTCTGGCCGTGACGCAGCAGGACGAGGGTGCTCATGACCCCAGCCTAGTGGTCGGCCCCGCTCCCCATCCTGAGGTCTCCCACGGACGAGCCCCGCTGACCGCCGGGCACCTCAGCCGGGCGGTGAGCTGTCAACCTCCTACCTGGGGCCTCGATGGTTGACAGCTCACCAGCATTCGGTCCTGACGCATCGCGGTGGCCAGTCAACGACGTGGGCACCTCTGCTGGTTCATCACGCACCGCGATCGCGCCTCCCCACATCGTGGTGACTCACCAACCACCTAACGAGGGCGGCGGCTCCTCCGGCGACCGACGCGGTGGTTGACCACTCACCGCCGACGGAGGAGGTGCTCGCGTGATCGCCCCGGTGGCCGCCGAAGCACATCCTCGCGTGGTCCTAGGCTGGGCCCATGGACTCCTCGTGGATCGAGCATCATCGCGGACGTGACGGCGAGCGCCTCGGATGGATCCGGATGGATGGCGAGGGGTTCGTAGCCGTGGACCTGCTCGGTCGCGAGCGCACCGGGATCGTCGACTGGGAGACCGCGGAGGCCGCACTCGATGAGCTCGGGATCGGCTACCTGGCCGATCTGTACGAGCTCGAGGTCGAGGACGACAGGTGGCTGCGCGTGCGGGTCGCCGAGGTGACCGCGGACGTCATCACGGTCAAACAGGACGACGGCGGCGCCGTCGGCGCGCCGCAGATCTACTACCCGCTGCCGTTCCCCGCACCCACCTCGCTGCGACCGCTGCGTCGCTGAGGACCCGTCAGTCCTCGTCGCGAGCGATGCGGTGCAGCGCCTGCAGGTAGTCGTCCTGCGAGTGCACGCCGCTGATGGTCCGTGAGGCGTCGACGACGATGAACGGGGTCACCTCGACACCCAGATGCTCGGCGGTGGCCCGCTGTTTCGCGACATCCTCGGCATACTCGGTGCTCGCCAGCAGGCCGTCGGCGGCCTCGAGATCCAGTCCGTAGAGGGCGGCACGGCTCGCGAGCACGAAGTGGTCGGCGATGTCGGCTCCCTCGAGGAAGTGCGCGCGCCACAGCTGATGCAATAGCTCGCGCTGGACGTCGTCGCCGGACTCGACGGCCCAGGTCAGCAGCCGCCAGGCGTCCGTCGAGTCGGCTGGGACGATCTCGTCGAGATTGAACTCGATGCCGCTGATCCGCGCCGCAGGCGCGACCTCGACGGCCGGGGGCGCACCGGGGACGGAGCACGCGCGATAGCCGATGTCGATGGGCTCGCCGGTCAGGATCGTGTACATCGCCGCCGCCCGCTCGAAGCGCACCGCACCGATGTACGACCACGCATCGGTCACGTCGACGAAGACCGTCGCCTTCACCGTGCCACCCCCTGGACTGAGATCAGCGCGTTCACTCGTCACCGCCGGCAGGACGCAGATGACGGAAGGCCTCCAGATTGCGGGTCGACTCGCCCCGCGACTCGCGCCAGGCCCACTCCTTGCGGATGGAGCTGGCGAATCCGAGCTCGAGGATGGTGTTGAAGGACTCGTCGGAGTAGGTGAGCACCGAGCCGAGCAGCCGGTCCAGCTCCTCGGCCGTGACGGCGTGCAGCGGCATCCTGCCATCGAGATAGATGTCGCCCGCCGCGTCGACGGCGAAGGCCACCCCGAAGAGCTTGAGATTGCGTTCGAGCAGCCACCGGTAGACCCCCTCGTGGTTCTCATCGGGGTGCCGGGCCACGAAGGCGTGCACACTCAGCGCGTGCCGGCCGACCTCGAGCCGGCAGGTCGTGGTGAGCTTGCGCTCCCCGGGAAGATCCACCTCGAAGACGTCCTCGCCGTGCCGCACCCAGGTCAGGCCGGCGTCGTCCAGCGTCGTGGCGATGGTCTCGTGTACGGACGCGGTCATCGTGCCTCCTTCGCGTGACGCCACCGCGCCGCCGCCTCGTAGCACGCGATCATGCGATCGGCGGTGGCCTCCCAGCTGAACAGCTCGGCATGGGCGACGGCCTTGGCACCGGCCGTGGTCCGCAGGCCGGTGTCGGTCAGATAGGGAGCGAGAGCCGCGGCGTACTGCGACGGGTCGTGGTCGTCGACGAGCGTGCCGGTCACGCCGTCGGCGACGGCCGTGGTGAGGCCGCCGACCCGTGCCGCGACCACCGGCGTGCCGCATGCCTGCGCCTCGATCGCGACCAACCCGAAGGACTCGTTGTACGACGGCACGCAGACGACGGACGCCGCGGCGTACCAATCCGCGAGCCTCGCCTGGTCCACGGTCGGCACGAAGCGGACTCCGTCGGCGATCCCGAGCTCCCGCGCCAAGTCCTGCAGTTCGGTGGGACGCTCCAGACCGCTGCCCGAGGCCCCGCCGATGACGGCCACCTCGGCGGGGATGCCGTGACGCTGCCGTAGGAGCGCGGCCGCCTTGAGGACCAGATCAGGGGCCTTGAGCGGCTGGATGCGGCCGGCGAAGACGATGAGCGGGGTCTCTCGATCCACCCCCAGCCGGTCGCGGGCGGCTTCCCGGTCGCGGGCGCTGAAGACGTCGAGGTCGACACCGGGGTGGACGACATCGACGCGGCTCGGGTCCGCTCCGTACAGCTCCAGCAGCTCGCGTCGTTCCTCATCGGTATTGGCGACGAGCCAGTCCGCGTGCCGGACGATCTCCTCTTCGCCCCACACCCGGCCCATCGGCTCGGGAGAGTCGCCGTCGGCGAGTGCGGCGTTCTTGACCTTGGCCATCGTGTGCATCGAGTGCACGAGGGGGACGCCCCAGCGCTCGCGCAGCACTGTGCCGACCTGTCCGGACAGCCAGTAGTGGGAGTGGATGAGATCGAAGTACCCCGGTCCGTTCTCGACATCGACGCGCATCACATCGCGGACGAAGGAGCACAGCTGAGCGGGGAGGTCGTTCTTGGTCAGCCCGTCGAAGGGCCCGGCCGCGACGTGATGCACGCGGATGCCCGGCTCGGCGTCGAGGACCGGAGGGAGATGTCGCGACGTGGCGCGGGTGAACACGTCCACGGCGACGCCGCGCTGCGCCAGCCGGCGTGAGAGCTCCAGGACGTAGACATTCATCCCTCCCGCGTCGCCGGTGCCGGGCTGCTCGAGCGGCGACGTGTGCGCCGACAGCATGGCGATTCGGCTGATATCCACCTAGGCATTCTCGCGCATCGCCCCTGAAGGGCACTCCGAGCGGTGGCTCATTCTCAGACCAGCCAGGCGACGAGGAGGAACGACACCCCCGCCGCAACGCCTGTGCTCACGGCCGAGAGTACGGCGAGCCGGCCGGTTCCGCGTGCCAGCATGCTCAGCCGCACGCCGAGGCCGAGCGCGAACATGCCGGCCGCGAGCAGGGCTGTGGTCGCGTGATCGGCGAGGTCCAAGACTCCCGCGGGCAGCAGTCCGGTCGTCCGGATCAGGACCGCGATGACGAAGCCGACGACGAACCACGGCACACCACGGGGCCCGCCCGCGGCCCGCGAGACGACCAAGGACATCGGCGCCAGCGCCACCACGCGCAGCAACTTGACCGAGACCGCGATCCCCACGGCGAGCGGAGCGGCCGCCGAAGCCGCCGCGACCACCTGGGCCACCTCGTGCACGCTCGCGCCGGCCCAGACCGCGGCCTGCCGGTCGCTCAGTTCCAGGAGTCGGGTGACCGCCGGCACGATGAGGATCATGGCGCTGCCGAAGATCGTCACCATCGCGACGGCTTGGGCCACCGCCTCACGACGGGCGCGGACGAGGTCCTGGACACCGGCGATGGCAGCCGCGCCGCAGATCGAGAAGCCCACGGCCACCAGGGTGCGTAGATCCTCCTCGACACCGAGCCATCGGCCCACCAGTTGTGTCGCGATGTAGGTCGCGGCGATGGTCGCCACCACGATGACGATCCCCGCGAGGCCGACCTGCGCGACGACATCGGCACTGAGACGTAATCCGAGCAGCACCACGCCGAGTCGCAGGGTGGTCTTGCCCAGCACTTCGATCGACGCGGTGGACCACGGGAGCTGCGCGCACAGCACGCCGGCCACCAGGGCCAGCATCAGCGGGCTGACGGGGCCGCCGTCGAGGAAGAGCGCCGCCACCGCGACCACCGCGAGCGGCAGGAGCGGACGGAGCGGGAGAGCCATGGGTCCAGCCTCGACGCGATCGGCCACCCGCAGTAGACCCGCGATCGCCCCCGGGTCATAAACTGTGTCTATGACTCCCGATCTCGAGGCCGCCGAGGTCCTGCTCGCGGTGGACGAGCTCGGCAGCATCGGCCGGGCCGCCGAACGGCTGGGGATCACCCAGCCCGCCGCGAGCGCTCGGCTGCGGTCGCTGGAGACACGGTGGGGACTCACCCTGGTGGAACGCTCGGCCCGAGGATCCCGTCTCACCGCCGACGGACGAGCCGCGGCCGGCTGGGCCGCGGCCGTCATGGAGCAGGTCGAGGCCATGACCGCCGGACTGCACGCCCTGCGCCGCGGCCACGATCGCGATGTGTGGATCGCCGCGAGCCTCACCGTGGCGGGCTTCTTCGTCCCCGCGTGGCTGAGCGAGCTGCGGACGCGCCGCCCCGATGCCGCACCCCATCTCGACGTCGTCAACAGCACGAATGTCATCGATCGCGTGCGCCGTGGCGAGGCCGATCTCGGGTTCATCGAGACCGCCGACCTCCCCACCGATCTCGCCACGCGTCGAGTCGGCATCGACGCGCTCGCGGTCGTCGCCGCCCCCGGGCACCGGTGGGCGGAGACCGAACGGCCGGTGACGGCCGCCGACCTGGCGGCCGAACCGCTCGTCCTGCGTGAGCCGGGCAGCGGCACTCGCCGCACCTTCGACGCCACACTGGGGATGACGCCCACCGTGGCCCTGGAGGCCGGATCGACCGCCAGCCTCATCGGCGCCGCGCAGGCCGGCATCGGACCGGCCGTGGTCTCGCGGCGCGCGGTGCGCGGGCACCTCGACCGCGGCGAACTCGTCGAGATCGCGACCGACCTGGACCTGCGCCGCCCGCTGACCGTGCTGTGGTCATGGGACCGCCGGCTGTCCGCGACCGCCGAGGCGCTGTTGCTGATCGCCACCGGGAAGACCTGATGCGACGATGGACCCCATGACCTCTCCACGCGTCGCCGTCGTCACCGGCGCCAGCAGCGGTATCGGTGCCGCCACGGCACGGACCCTCGCGGCCGAAGGCTTCCACGTTGTCTGCGCCGCCCGCCGGACCGAACGCATCGAGACGCTCGCCGCCGAGATCGGCGGGACGGCGGTCACCTGCGATGTCACCGACACCGGCGCGGTGGCCGAACTGGCCGAGGCCGTCGGCCCCCACCTGGACGTGCTCGTCAACAACGCCGGCGGCGCGGTCGGACTGGAAGCGGTGGTCGACGGCGACCCCGCGGACTGGCGGCGGATGTACGACATCAACGTCATCGGCACGCTCAATGTCACGCGCGCTCTCATCGGCGCCCTCCGATCGGCCCCGAGCGGCACCGGCACGATCGTCAACATCAGTTCGACCGCGGGCCATCGCGCCTACGAGGGTGGAGGCGGCTACACGGCCGCCAAGCACGCGCTCACGGTGATGACCGAGACCCTGCGCCTGGAGCTCAACGGCGAACCGATCCGGGTCAGCGAGGTGGCTCCGGGCATGGTCCACACCGAGGAGTTCTCCCTCACGCGGTTCCGCGGCGACCAGGACCGCGCCGATCAGGTCTACGCCGGAGTCGACCAGCCCCTGCTCGCCTCCGACATCGCCGACGCGATCGCCTGGATCGCCACGCGACCGGCCCACGTCAACGTCGATCTGATCGTGGTCAAACCCGTCGCCCAGGCTGCTGCGCACAAGGTCGCGAAGGGGCCGCTGACGCCGCGCTGAGCGGCAAGCCGATTTGCAGCACACACGTCTCGATGCCACAGTGGGGCACGGTTTTTACCTCAATTCCAAGGAGTGACCGTGGCCACAGCCACACAAGACGGCGTCGCGACCCTGCGTCGCGGCGTGTTCTACCCGGCGCTGGGGTTCCTCGGCCTCGTCGTCGCGCTGAGCATTATCTTCCCGAACACCGTCGGCGATGTCCTGGGCACGCTGCAGTCGAATGTCGTCAGCGGACTGAGCTGGTACTACGTGCTGATCGTCGCCGGCTTCGTCATCTTCGCCGTCTGGATGGGTGCCGGACGCTTCGGTGACATCACCCTCGGCAAGGACGACGACGAGCCCGAGTTCGGCATCTTCGCCTGGTTCTCGATGCTCTTCGCCGCCGGCATGGGCATCGGCCTGGTGTTCTCGGGCGCCTCGGAGCCGCTGACCTTCGTCTCCGATCCCAAGCCGGGCACGGACGGCAATGTCGACGGGGCGATGTCGCAGGTCTTCCTGCACTGGGGCTTCCACGCGTGGGGCATCTACGTGGTCGTCGGCCTCGCCATGGCCTACGCCATCCACCGCAAGGGCCGCCCGGTGTCACTGCGATGGGCCCTCGAACCCCTGCTCGGCGACCGGGTCAAGGGCTGGATCGGCGATGCCATCGATGCCTTCGCGATCGTCGGCACCGTCGCAGGTGTCGCCACCTCGCTCGGCCTGGGCGTGGAGCAGATCTCCGCCGGCCTCGTGCACCTCGGCCTCTTCGAGGAGGTCCTCGACTGGCATCGCGTCGCGCTCATCATCGGCATCACCGCGATGGCCACGCTCTCGGTGGTCAGCGGCGTCGGCCGCGGCATCAAGTGGCTGTCGAATATCAACCTGGGACTGGCGGGCGCCTTCATGCTCACCGTCCTGATCCTCGGCCCGACCCTCTTCCTGCTGCGCGACTTCGTGCAGAACATCGGCAACTACCTGTTCAACCTCATCCCGCTGAGCTTCGACACCGGCGCACTGACCGGAGCCGCCGGCATCGAGTGGCAGTCGGCCTGGACCACCTTCTACTGGGGCTGGTGGATCTCCTGGTCCCCCTTCGTCGGCCTGTTCATCGCGCGCATCTCCCGCGGACGCACGGTCCGCGAGTTCGTCGCGGGCGTCATGCTCGTGCCGGTGCTGGTGACGATGGCCTGGTTCACCGTGATGGGCGGCACGGCCATCTACAAGGAGGCCACCGAGGGCGGACTCACCAATGCCGACGGCACCGTCACAGCCGAGAACTCTCTGTTCGACATGCTGAACAGCCTGCCGCTCGGCACGTTGCTGTCCGGAGTCGCGATCATCATGATCGTCATCTTCTTCGTCACGTCCTCGGATTCTGGCTCCCTCGTGGTCGACATGCTCAGCCATGGCGGACACCCCGAGCCACCCACGTGGAGCCGCGTCATGTGGTCCTTCCTGGAGGGCGGGGTGGCGATCGGCCTGCTGCTCGCCGGCGGACTGACAGCGCTGCAGACCGGCGCGATCCTGACGGCTGTGCCCTTCAGCCTCGTCATGATCGCCATGTGCGTCGCGACCTATCGCGCGTTGAAGACCGAGCATCGCGAGATCCGCCGGCTGAGCCTGCGAGCACGCCAACGCGAGCTTCAGCTGGAGCTCTCCGAGCAGATCACGCCGGCCCTCACGGAGCACGTCGTCGACGAGCTCTCGGAGAACTTCGACGATCACTTCGGCGATCAGGTCGACGAACGCGTCACCACCGCGCTCGACGACTACGACTTCGAATCGACCGAAGAGGACGACGGCAACGACAATCAGCCCAAGAGCTGACGCCGTCGACAGCAGAACGCCCCGGAGAGCTGGTGCTCCCCGGGGCGTTCTGTCGACATCGGTCAGTGGATCACGACCGGCGGCTGCCCTTCGTCATCGAGCAGTCGGCTGGCTTCCCGCTTCCTGGGCAGGAAGAGCGCCGAGACGACCGTCACGGCCACCATGGCGAGGGCCACCCAGTAGGTGTGGGCGAAGGCCTCGGCGGCATCGGACAGGCCCTTGGCGACCGCCGCGGGTCCACCGATGCGGTCGACGAGCGAGGGATCGGCCTGCGAGGCGATCGCCGGGCCGGCCAGATCGCTGCTCTTGAGACCATTGGTCAGCAGCACCGACATGACCGCCACGCCGACCGAACTCGCGATCTGCTGGGTGATGTTGAGCAGCGTCGAACCGCGGGCCACCTCGTGGTGCGTGAGCGTCCGCAGCGCGCTGGTCATGATCGGCATCATCGTGGCGCCCATACCCAGGCCCATGACGAACAGCGTCCCGATGAGGAAGGCGTACGAGGTGTCCGCCTCGATCTGCGTCAGCCCGAACATGCCGATCAGGATGAGCAGCAGGCCGACCGGCACGATGCGGCCGACCGGGAAGCGGTCGGCGAGCGCGCCAGCGATGGGCATCGTCAGCATCGCGCCGATGCCCTGCGGTGCCACCAGCAGACCGGCCATCAGCACACTCTCGCCCCGCACCTGCTGGAAGTACGTGGGCACGAGCAGCAGGCCGCCGAAGAACGCGGCACCGAAGAGGAACATCGTGATGATGCTGACGGTGAGATTGCGATTGCGGAACAGCCTCAGGTCCAGCAGCGGGTGCTGGGGCTTGAAGGAGTAGAACACGAATCCGATCACCAGAGCCGCACCGACCAGCATGGTGATCCACACCCGCGGGGCCGCGATCGTGCCCTCCTCGGGGATCGAGGAGATCCCGAACAGGAACAACGCGAGGCCGGGGCTCATCATCAGCATGCCGACGACATCGAAGGACTCGCTCGGCTCGGGGCGGTCGGCGTCGAGCACGCGCCAGGCGTAGACCATGGCGATCAGGCCGATGGGCAGGTTGATGAGGAAGACCCAGTGCCAGCTGGCGGCATCGATCAGCCAGCCGCCGAGGATCGGGCCGAGGATCGGGCCGAGGAGCATCGGCACACCGAGGATGGCCATCAGGCGGCCCATACGCTGCGGACCGGCGGCGCGAGTCATGATCGTCATGCCGAGGGGCATGAGCATGCCGCCGCCGAGGCCCTGGACGACGCGGAAGGCGATGAGCGCCTCGATGCTCCACGCCATCGCGCAGAGCACCGATCCGATCGTGAAGAGCGCGATGGCGGTCATGTAGAGCCGCTTGGTGCCGAACCGGTCCGCCGCCCACCCGGTCAGCGGGATGACGGTCGCGAGGGCGAGCGTGTATGCCGTGACCGTCCACGCGACGGTGGAGTAGGCCAGCGGATGGTCGACGGTGCCGAAGTCGGTCTGGAAGGTCGGCAGGGCGACGTTGACGACGGTGATGTCGAGGATGGACATGATGGCACCGAGCACCACGACGCCGGCCACCTTCAGGACGGCGGCGTCGATCTTGTCGGGATACTCCGGTGCCGACTGAGAATTAGTCATGCAGATCGTCTTTCGTGAGATCGAGGAGTGGAGCGAGTGCGGCGGAGAGCTGCTCGCACTGGGAGGGCTCGAGCTGGTCGAGCATGGCGCGCACGGAGCCACGCTTGGCATCCAGATGCGCGCGCGCCAGGTCCCGGCCCTTCGTGGTCAGCGCGACGAGCTTGACGCGGCGATCGTGCTCGGATTCATCGCGTTCGACGAGGCCGAGCTTGACGAGCTGATCCACATTGCGGCCCGCCGAAGCGACCGACAGCGAAACCAGCTGCGCGATCTCACCGATCGGGAGGGGATCGTCGGTCTGGGCCAAGGTGAACAGGGTCCGAGCCTGCGAGAAGGACAGGTCCATCGCGAGGAAGACCTCATAGGCGTCCGACTCGGCATTGATGAATACCCGGCTCAGGAAGGCCTCGAGGTCCGAGAACGCCGCAGCGCGGGCATCCAGTTCAGTCACTCCAAAATAGTAACGCTCACGCAACTGTCTCGGTAGCGTGATCTTTGCCACTGCGTGAGCATCCCGGTAGGGCCAATGATGATGCGTTGGGGCGGCCCTGGCAGCCACCGTGCATCGTCATCGGTGCGGACCTGCTCGAAACTCGATGCGTTCGGGTCGTCATAGCAGCCGCGACGCATCATCATCGCTCCACGGCGGGGCCTCTGTGACGGTCCAATGTCGGGGGATTCGACAGCCCGACATAAGATTTCTGAGTGCCCACACGCTCTGACCTCCGCAATGTCGCCATCGTCGCCCACGTCGACCATGGCAAGACCACCCTCGTCGACGCGATGCTCCAGCAGCAGGGCGCATACGCCGAACACCAGGAAGTGACCGAGCGGGTCATGGACTCCGGCGACCTCGAACGCGAGAAGGGCATCACGATCCTCGCGAAGAACACCGCCGTGCGCTACGAGGGCCCCGGCGCCGAAGGCGGCGTCACGATCAACATCATCGACACCCCCGGCCACGCCGACTTCGGCGGCGAGGTGGAGCGCGGCCTGTCGATGGTCGACGCCGTCGTGCTGCTCGTGGACGCGTCGGAGGGACCGCTCCCCCAGACCCGTTTCGTGCTGCGCAAGGCATTGACCGCGAAGATGCCGGTCATCCTCGTGGTCAACAAGGTCGACCGCCCCGACGCGCGCATCAGCGAGGTCGTCGACGAGGCCTACGAGCTGTTCATGGACCTGCTGCCCGAGGACGCGGCCGACGACGCCCTCGACTTCCCGGTCGTCTACGCCTCGGCGAAGGCCGGTCGCGCCTCGACCGAGCAGCCGGCCGACGGCGGACTGCCCGAGAACGACAACCTGATCCCGCTGTTCCAGACGATCATGGACTACGTCCCGGCACCTGAGTACGACGAGGGTGCGCCGCTCCAGGCCCACGTCACCAACCTCGACTCCTCGCCCTTCCTCGGCCGCCTCGCGCTCGTGCGCGTCAAGAACGGCGAGCTGAACAAGGGCCAGCAGGTCGCGTGGATGAAGCGCGACGGCAGCGTCAGCCGCGTCAAGATCACCGAGCTGCTGGTGACCGAGGCGCTGGAGCGCAAGCCCGGTGAGAAGGCCGGCCCCGGCGATATCGTCGCGATCGCGGGCATCCCCGAGATCATGATCGGTGAGACGCTGGCCGATCCGGAGAACCCGGTGGCGCTGCCGCTCATCTCGGTCGACGAGCCGGCGATCTCGATGACGATCGGCACCAACACGTCGCCGCTGTCCGGACGCGAGAAGGGCACCAAGGTCACCGCGCGACTCGTCAAGGACCGCCTCGACGCCGAGCTCATCGGCAATGTCTCGATCCGCGTGCTGCCCACCGACCGTCCGGACGCGTGGGAGGTGCAGGGTCGCGGTGAGCTGGCGCTCGCGATCCTCGTCGAGCAGATGCGCCGCGAGGGCTTCGAGCTGACCGTCGGCAAGCCGCAGGTGGTCACGCGTGAGATCAACGGCAAGCTGCACGAACCGGTCGAGCGGCTCACCATCGACATCCCCGAGGACTATCTCGGCACCGTCACGCAGCTGCTCGCAGTGCGCAAGGGCCGGATGGAACAGATGGTCAACCACGGCACCGGCTGGGTGCGCATGGAGTTCCTGGTGCCCTCGCGCGGCCTGATCGGCTTCCGCACCGAGTTCCTGACCGATACCCGCGGCACCGGCATCGCGAACCATGTGTTCGAGGGCTATGAGCCGTGGTTCGGCGAGATCTCCACGCGTCCGTCCGGCTCGCTGGTGGCTGACCGCGCGGGCGCGGCCTCGTCGTACGCGATGACCTCGCTGCAGGAGCGCGGCACGCTGTTCGTGGAGCCGGGCACCGAGGTCTACGAGGGCATGATCGTGGGCGAGAACTCCCGTGATGACGACATGGACGTCAACATCACCAAGGAGAAGAAGCAGACCAATATCCGCTCGGCGACCTCGGACAACTTCGAGAAGCTCATCCCGCCGAAGAAGCTGTCGCTGGAGCAGAGCCTGGAGTTCTGCCGCGAGGACGAGTGCGTCGAGATCACGCCACACAATGTGCGCATCCGCAAGGTCATCCTCAACGCTGGCGACCGCGCCCGCGCCTCCCGCAAGCGCGGCTAGGTACAGCTAGGACGTCACGTCCGCGATCATTCCAGTGTGGTTGGCGCTTCCTCCAACAGAGACTGCAGGAATCCGATCAGCTCGGGAACACGCGTGGTGACCGCGGACCACACGATCTCATAGTCGACGGTCCCGTACTCGTGGGCGATCACGTTGCGCATCCCGATGATCCGTCGGAGGTCGGGTATCCGCGTCGCCGTCTCCGGATCGATCTGACGGAGCCGATTCAACGCCTCGCCTAGGATCTCGAGCTGCCGTTCCACGGCGGAACGCAGCAACAGATCACTCAGGAACTCAGACTCCGTCCTACCCGCGACGAACGTACGGACCGCAGTGGCGGACTCGACGGCATCCCAGACGTGGGCCGGCGACTCACGCCGCATAGACGTCCTTCGCGGTCTCCAAGACGGAGGCCTTGAAGTACGGATTCCGTACGGAGCGAGCAACCACCAGATCAACCTCACGGCCGGTGATATCGACCAACTCCTCCCGTAGTCCGAAGTAGTCGCCGAACGCATCGCCCCGGCCGGGGAAGAAATCCACCAGGAAGTCGATGTCGCTGCGCGCTGGGTCGAAACGATCCGAGAGTGCCGACCCGAACAGTCGAAGTCGTCGCACCCCGTGGCGCTCACAGGCGCGCCTGATCGCCGCGAGGTCGAGAGGGGCGGCCGCACTCATGTTCCTAGTCTCCCACCATCGTCGTCCGCCGAACAGGTCTCATCCGGCGGGTGCGTTCTCGGCGTCTACCCGATGCCGGGGTGTCTACGAACCCAACGCGTAAAGCACGATCGGGAGGGCGCCGAGGACTGCTGCGAGGGTGAGGCCGGCGAGGTCGAGCCTGGTCCAGGTGGCGGGCTCAGCCCAGGTGCGGGTTCTCGCCGAGGCGAAGCCGCGGGCGTCCATCGCGATCGATGATGACGATGCGCCCCGCAGCGCCTGCGCCAACAGCGCGAAGCCCATCGAGCCGCTGTATCTCGTCATCGCGACCGGATTCCGTCCTGGGGCGACGCCGCGAGCGCGGCGGGTGCGCTCGAGATCGGTCCAGGTCTGCGCGAATCCGGCGAAGCGCTGGAGTGCCGCCGAGAACGCCGCCACTGGTCGGGCGGGCAGCCGCAGGGTCTGAGCGGCGTAGTCGCCGAGACGTCCCGGATCGAGGAAGCCGACCACCACCGAGCCGGGCCAGGCGAGCACGAGGATGCGCAGGCCCGCGACCACGGCGGTCTCGGTGTCCTGGCCTCCGAGGCGCCAGGTCGAGTAGACGATCGTCACCGCCGCGAAACCCGAGAACGCTAGACAGAGCAGCGGATATCGCCACGTCGGCAACAACAGGAGCGCCGCCACCGCGTAGGCCCCGACCGCGGTCAGCGCGATCGGCAGCGAGCGGATCGCGAACGAGCCGATCAGCGAGCAGGCGCCCACCGCCAGCAGCACCAGCGGGTTCACCCGCGTCACCCACGCCCTCATGACCCCCACCCCCGCGTCAGCGGACCGAAGATGTGACTCCGTGGCAGCGATAGCAACCACGGAATCCAATCGTCCGCAGCGAGCCGACGGAGGATGTGACTCGACGGTCGCGATAGGGACCACGGAGTCACATCCTGCGTCTCGGGGCGGGCATCGGCGAGGGCGATCACAGGACCACCTCCATGTCGCGGGGAGCATCTGGATCGTGGGTGGCGAGCGCGACCGCGGCGCCGGCGCGGGCGGCGGCCGTGTACCAGCCGGTCACCATCGCCCAGGTGTCGCGGTCCTGGCCGACCGTCGGCTCGTCGAGCGCCACCAGCCCGGGCCGGTGTGCGAGCGCGCTGATCATCGCCAGGCGTCGCTGCTCACCACCGGACAACCGATAGGGATGCGAGGGCCCGAGACGCGCCAATCCCACCAGCTCGAGCAGCGCGTCGACGTCGACCGATGCTCCCAGCGCCGTCGCCGTCCTCGAGATCTCCTCACGCACCGAGGTCGTCAAGAACCCGAGTTCCGGATTCTGCGGCACCCAGCCCATCCGCCGGGCCAGATCAGGTGAGCGGAGACGGCTGAGATCCGGCGCGATCGTTCCCGACCGTGGACGCACCAGTCCCGTCATCGCCACCAGCGCGGTCGACTTGCCAGAGCCGCTCGGGCCGGTCACCGCGAGGACCCGGCCCGGATCGACTCGCGCGTCGAAACCGCTCAACGCGGTCGAACGTCGCGATCCGCGGATCGTCCTGGTCACCAACTCGACCGTCAGATCACGGGCCACCACAGGATCGGGATCGGCGACCGGTTTCACCAGATCGAGCGGGACGTCGAAGGGATGGGGCGGCGGTGCCCCGGGCATCCAGAGCCCCGGCTGACCACCTGAGGCGAGGAACCCCTCCACCGTGCCGTCGAACGCGATCGTCCCACCGGGCGCGAGAGCGACCACGCGGTCCACGTGATCCAGCCACGGCTCGAAACGATGCTCCACCACGAGCAGAGTCCGGCCGCCGAGGGCACCGACGACCGCATCGCGTACCTGACTCGCCGTAGCGGCATCGAGCATCGACGTCGGTTCGTCGAGCAGGACGAGGTCCGGCTCGGTGGCGAGCACCCCGGCGAGCACGAGCCGCTGCTGCTCACCCCCGGACAACGCCGAGGCGAACCGATCCCGGTCGTATCCCAGCCCCACCGCCGCGAGCGCGGCATCGACCCGACGCCAGATCTCGTCGCGAGGCAGCCCCAGGTTCTCCGGCCCGAACGCGACATCGCGGCCGATCCGCTCGGCCACGATCGCATCCGCCGGATTCTGCAGGACGAGCCCGAGCCGTCCGTCGACCTCGACCTCGCCCGTCGCCTCTCCGGAGATCGTCGTGCCGAGGGCACCGGCGAGCGCGTGCAGGAGGGTCGACTTGCCGCTGCCGCTCGGCCCGACCACGAGCACACGCTCCCCCGCGCGGATGCTCAGCTCCACTCCGGCGATCGTCGCCCGCTTGCGCCCGACCGGGCGCCAGGAGAATCCGCGGAAGCGCGCGGCTCCGCGGCTCACCTAGACCTCGACGGTGTTCTCGCGTCCCGCGGCGAAGGAGTCGAGCACACCCGCCTTGGCGAACGCTCGCGTCAACGCCCAGCCGCCCACGCCGGCCACCAGGACGCCGGACGCGACGAAGAAGCCCAGGTGCGCGAGCTTGTAGCCGAAATCCCAGTCGGCGTAGTACGAGAACCACTCGTAGACCGCTTCGAAGGCCGCGGCCATCGCGCCGGCGAGGGCGGCGACCCCGATGCCGAACCGCCGGTAGAAGAACAGCAGGAAGACCAGCTCGGCGCCGAGCCCCTGGAAGAGACCGGAGGCGAAGACGCTGAACCCCCACTGCGTGCCGCCGACGATGATCGCGGACACGGCGGCCGCGATGAACTCGGTGGCGAAGGCGGCCCCGGGCTTACGGATGATCAGGCCGCCGACCACGCCCGCGAGCAGCCACACGCCGCCGAGGAATGCCGAGGAGGGCGGGAAGGCGAACAGCGCGACATTGCTGATCGGCTCGTAGAGCTTGCCCCAGGCCCAGAAGACGACACCGAAGGCGACGCCCAAGGTGGCGATGGTGACGAGATCGATGGTGCGGTACCGCAGATCGATCGATGAACGGGTTGCAGAACTCATCGTGACTCCCTTCGCCGGTGCTAACCGGAGCAGGTTCAAGGGTCTGCGGCTTCTCCGCACTCTCAGCGCCCTCTGCTTGGCGCTCCCCTGTCGTTGTGCCACCCACCGTACACCGGAAGCTCAGCGAGGCGGGGGCACCATCCGTCCGCGAGAACGACGAGGCCCCGGGGGGGTTCGCTGGCTGACGCCGCTACGCCGTTCGTCCCGGGGCTCTCTGTCTGAGTCGAAGTCTACGCTCCCGAGCAGACAGGACCAGCAGAGGAGATCACCGTGATCCGCGATCCATGGACGATCCACGCCCTGCTCTCACCTGCTCGGATGCATCCGTACCTCGCCGTCTCAGCCGGCGACTGGCCGAAGGCCCTGATCCTCTACGACTGGAACACCTCCATCAGCTCAGCCTTCTTCGAATCGCTCCACTACCTCGAGGTCGGACTCCGCAACGCGCTCGACCGGGCGGCAACGGAGCGGGTGGGGGACGACTGGCTGACGAGCGATCGGTCACGTCTCACGAAACGGTCCCGTGCGGTGGTCGCCATCGCCCGGAGCCGAGCGGGCGGGACCACCGCGTCTCACGGGAAGGTCGTGGCAGAGTTGCCCTTCGGCTTCTGGTGGTCCCTTCTCGCCGATGAGTACAACCGTCGCCTGTGGCAACCCGCTCTCCGCCATGCCTTCGACGGACCGGTCCGTCGCCGGAGACTGCACGCGGAACTGAATGAGATGCGACGACTGCGCAATCGAATCGCCCATCACGAGCCGATCCACGGACGCGACCTGGCTCAGGACCACGCTCGGCTACTCGACATCGCGCTGCGAATGGGCAGACCGCTCGGAGATCACATCGCCGAGACATCCCGCGTGCCTCGGCTCCTCGCGTCGAAGCCTGTCGCGTGACTCAGGGGCGCTGTGTCACTCCAACAGGTCGGGGCGGCCGAACATCTCGGCCGTAGCCCGCGCGGAGGGGGTCCCGGCGTCGAGGTCGGCGCCATGCTCTCGCAGCACCCGCACCACGTCGTCCTCGCCTTTGAAGATCGCCCCGGCAAGCGGGCTCTGTCCACGGTCGTTGAGCCGGTTCACATCGGCCCCGCGTTCGGCGAGCGCCGCCACCGCAGCCGGATGGCCGTGGTAGGCCGCGAGCATCAGCAGCGTGTTGCCGCTCGCATCGGTCAGATCGACCGGGGCACCGGCGTCGACATAGGCGGCCAACCGCTCGGCATCACCGGCACGCGCCTCATCGAACAGCTGGTGCGCGAGTTCGACGAGCTTCGGATCGGGTTCGGTGGCCATCGCGCCAGGATAACGACCCTCAGCGTGCCACGCGGGTTCGTCCTAGGCTCGGACCATGAGCATCGCGACCGATCTCGTGCTGGTGGCCACCGATCCGACCACCCACAAGCTGACGCTGAGCAGTGTCGACAACGACACGATCATCGGCGGGGCCCACCTCCTCGAGCTGGTCGCGGCACGGCGACTGGCTGTCGAGGGAACGGCCAAGAAGGTGCGCGTCCACGTGCTCGATGGCTCCCCCTATCCCGAGCCGGAAGTGGAGGATGCGCTCGCTCGCATGCGCGACGGCAAGACCCGCAAAGCGAGCGACGCCGTGAGCCGGCTCGGAAAGAACGGCGTCCAGAACGCCTATCGCCGCCTCGTCGGCGCCGGACAGGTCCGCGACCGGAAGGAGAGCATTCTCGGCTTCGGGCTGCGACGCTATGACGTGGTCGACATCGCCCGCCGCGAGGACCTCATCGCCCGCGTGCGAGGCACCCTCCTCCAGGGGTTGCCCGTCGACGCCACCTCCGGTCCGCTCATCGGCCTGCTCCAGGCGAGCGACCAGCTCAAGCTGGTGACCAGCCGCGAGGAGCGCAAACCCGCGAAGGCCGCCGCCAAAGCCGTCAGCGCCGGGGACTGGGCTAGCGCAGGCGTCAAGGATGCGATCGCGGAGACGCAGACGGCCCTCGCCGTCGCCGTCTTCACCCCCACGATCATCGCCACCACGAGCTCCTGAGGTCCGGATCACCGCCGCGTCACCGCTCCATCGGTGGACCCGTCCACCACAATGGGGACATGTCTTCGGTGCGTACCCCTGACCCGAATCCCGGCTGGCTGTCGGAGTTCCAGCTCGACGAGACGCGGTCGCGCGTCCCGATCCTGTACGTCGAGGCCGTGCCCGTGCGCGTGGACGCGCTCGGGCAGGTCGAGCACATCGGACTCCTGTTGCGGGGTTCGCCGCAGACCGGCGATATCGTCCACACCCTGGTCTCGGGGCGCGTGCTCCACGGTGAGTCCGTCCGCGGCGCCCTCATGCGCAATCTGGAGAAGGACCTCGGGCCCACCGCCTTCCCGCGCCTCCCAGCCACCATCACGCCCTTCACGGTCGCCGAGTACCTGCCCGTTCCCGGCGTGACCCCGATGTACGACCCCCGTCAGCACGCGGTCGCCCTGGCCTATGTCGTCCCCGTCACGGGTGAATGCGCCCCGCGGCAGGACGCGCTCGAGCTGTCCTGGCTGACGCCCGAGGACGCCGCGAGCCCTGCCGTGCTCGATCAGCTCGAGGGCGGCCGCGGGCACCTGTTGAAGCAGGCGCTCGCCCACCTCGGCGTGCCCGCGTGACGCTGGCGTACCGCCCCTCGTCGACGACGTCACCCGCCCAGCGGCGGTAGGTCATCAACCCCATCGGCGCCCGATGACGTTGATGCCGCACCTGTACCGAGGCCGAAAGGTTGATGACCTACCGCGTCCTCCGCAGGTCCGAGCGGCTGTCTCTGAAGCGCCTGCGACGATGAGGGGGTGACCCGTCGCCCCGTCAACCCCTGGCTGATGCTCATGGTCGGGATGGCCGGACAGTGGGCAGGCACGCTCGTCATCAGCACGCCACCGTTCCTCATTCCCTATCTCCACCTCTCTCAGGGCGTCAGCCTGGTGAGCGCCGGTGCGCTCGCCTCGGCCCCCGCCGTGGGCACGATGCTGACGCTCGTCGCCTGGGGTCTCGTCGTGGATCGCTATGGCGAGCGCCGCGCCATGCTGGCCGGTCTGAGCCTCGTGACGCTGGGTGCCGTCGGCACGACGACGACATCGTCGCTGGGCACCCTCTCCCTCTGGTTCTTCCTCTGCGGCGTCGGGGTCGCGAGCACCAATGCCGCCAGCGGCCGGCTCGTCGTCGGCTGGTTCCCGGCCCATCGACGAGGCCTGGCGATGGGCATCCGGCAGACCGCTCTCCCTCTCGGCGTCGGCTCTGCCGCGCTCATCATCCCCAACACCGTCGCGGGTGCCGGCCTGCGCGCCGCCTGCATCGTGGTGGCGGCGGTGTCGCTCCTCGCCACGCTCGCCGCACTGCTCATCGTGGATCCGCCGCGACCCCCGCGCCCGACGCCCGGGGCCGAGGCACGGGCCGCCAACCCGTACCGGCAGGATGCCGTGCTCCTGCGGATCCACCTCGCCTCGGCACTCCTGGTGATCCCCCAGTACGCGGTGTGGACCTTCCTCCTGCTGTGGCTGGTCGACGTGCACGACTGGTCGGTAGCGGCCGCCTCGATCCTCGTGGGAGCGACCCATGCCCTTTCGGCTGCGGGACGGATCGTCGCGGGCTGGTGGTCCGACCGGCTCGGATCGCGACTGCGCCCGCTGCGCTGGATCGCCGTCGCGGCCACTTTGGTCATGGTCGTGCTCGGCGTGGCGCAGTCCTCGCCCGTCGGCATCGTCGTCGCCGTGGTGGCGACGGTGGTCACGGTCTCCGACAACGGGCTGGCCTTCACCGCCGTCGCCGAACGAGCCGGGGCGTTCTGGTCCGGGCGCGCCTTCGGCCTGCAGAACACCGGTCAGTACCTCACGGCGGCCGCCGTGCCACCGCTGCTCGGGGTAGTAGTCACGCATGCGGGCTACGGGTGGGCCTTCGGCGGTGTGGCCGTGTTCGCGGCGGTGGCTGTGGCCCTCGTTCCGCGCGAGGAAGCCGCTCCCATGGCAGCCGGCCAGCAGAGATGAACATGCACGACAGGAGCATCCAGCCGATCGCCGCCCGCTCTGGGCTCACCTGATTACCCTCGGGTAACATCGACTCACGTCGACCATCGCATCGTGGTGTTTGGCTTGCCTTAGTGAGGCAGGTCGCTCAGGCGGCGCTAGTGTCGGCACCATCTGTACGGTCCGAACCGGAGGATCCCCATGAACGAGCGCCAGCGAGTGAGCGACCCGCATCTCCTCACGCCGGCACCGGCCTGTCGCTTCATCGATGAGGCGGTGGCGGCATGAGCGAGCGCAGCGAGCGAACAATGGGCTCCACCTCATGCCGGCACCGCCTATCGTGCGGTTTCCTTGAGGCGGTGGCGGCATGAGCACCCTCTCGATCGTCGCGGGTATCATCTCGCTCGCCGTCACCGCGGTCGCCGTCTACCTGGCCGTGGTGGGCATCCGCCAGATGCTGCGGATCATCCGCGCCGGGCAGCCGGCCGTCGGCCGCACCGATCAGCCCGCCAAGCGCATCGGCACCATGCTCAAGGAGACGGTGCTCCACACGCGCATGCTGCAGTGGACCTTCGTCGGCGTCATGCACTGGTTCGTGTTCGCCGGGTTCATCTACCTCAGCACCGCGGTGCTCAGCGGCTACTTCCAGGTCTGGGACCCCCACTTCCTGCTGCCGATCATCGGCACCTGGTACCCCTTCATCTGGCTGACCGATCTCCTCGCCTGGCTGACCGTCATCGGCATCGCGGCGCTCATCTACATCCGCCAGAAGAACCATCCGCGCAAGCTGGACCGCAAGAGCCGCTTCTTCGGCTCCACCTTCTGGCAGGCCTACTTCGTCGAGCTCATCATCCTCGGCGAAGGCCTGGCAGGTGTCTTCATCCGCGCCGCCGAGTACCGGCTGCTGCAGACCGAGGGCTCCGACCACGCCAACTTCGCGCACTTCCCGCTCACCGGCTGGATCGGCGAGACGCTCTTCGGAGGTCTGTCGGGCAGCGGCACCGAGACCCTGATCGTGCTGCTCGCGCTGTCCAAGGTGCTCATGGCGATGGTGTGGCTGGCGGTCATCTCCCGCAACATCTCGATGGGTGTCGCGTGGCACCGGTTCAGCGCCTGGTTCAACATCTACTTCAAGCGCGAGGTCGACGGCGGCACTGCCCTCGGCGGCCTCGTCCCGCTCTACCTCAACGGCGAGCGCCTCGACATGGAGAAGATGGAGGACCTCGAGGAGGAGGACTTCGAGAAGCTCGGCGTCGGCAAGGTCGAGGACTTCTCCTGGAAGGGCATCCTCGACTTCACCACCTGTACCGAGTGCGGCCGCTGCCAGAGCCAGTGCCCCGCCTGGAACACCGAGAAGCCGCTGTCGCCCAAGCTGCTCATGATGGGCCTGCGCGAGCACGCCTACGCCAAGGTGCCGCTGCTGGAGAAGGACGCCGACACCCTCACCGAGGACGAGAAGCGCGAGCTGGAGCGTCCGCTGATCGGCGACGAGGACCTCTTCGGCGTCATCGACCCCGATGTCCTGTGGTCCTGCACCAACTGTGGCGCCTGCGTCCAGCAGTGCCCCGTCGACATCGAGCACGTCGACCACATCGACAACATGCGCCGCTACCAGGTGCTCGTGGAGTCGAACTTCCCGACGGAGCTGAACAACATCTTCAAGGGCCTGGAGCGCAAGGGCAATCCGTGGGGCATGAACCCCAAGAACCGGATGGACTGGGCCAAGGACCTCGACTTCGAGGTCAAGCAGGTCGGCGCGGACGTCGAGAGCCTCGACGAGGTCGAGTGGCTCTTCTGGGTCGGCTGCGCCGGTGCCTTCGAGGATCGCGCCAAGAAGACCACCCAGGCGGTGGCCGAGCTGTTGAACATCGCGGGTGTCGACTTCGCGGTGCTCGGCGATGGCGAGACCTGCACGGGCGACTCCGCTCGCCGCGCCGGCAACGAGATCGTCTTCATGCAGCTGGCGATGGAGAATGTCGAGGTCTTCAAGGAGACGAAGGTCAAGAAGGTCGTCTCCACCTGCGCCCACTGCTTCAACACGCTGAAGAACGAGTACAAGGAGTTCGGCGTCGAGCTCGAGGTCGTGCACCACACGCAGTTGCTCAACCGCCTCGTGCGCGAGGGCAAGCTCCAGCCGGTCGCCCCGGGCGCCGGTGAGGCCGAGAAGACGATCACCTACCACGATCCGTGCTTCCTGGGCCGTCACAACCAGGTGTACGAGCCGCCGCGCGAGCTGCTCGGCGCGATCCCCGGCTCGACCTACGCCGAGATGCCGCGACACAGTGAGAAGTCCTTCTGCTGCGGCGCCGGCGGTGCGCGCATGTGGATGGAGGAGACCATCGGCTCGCGCATCAACATCAACCGCACCGAGGAGGCCATCGCCACCGGCGCCGACCAGATCGCCGTGGGCTGCCCCTTCTGCCGGGTCATGCTCTCCGATGGCCTGACCGCCAAGCAGGCCGATGGCGAGGCCCGCGTCGAGGTCGAGGTGCTCGACGTCGCCCAGATGCTGCTCGCCTCGGTCAAGCGCGAGCCGAGCGCCGAGGAGTCCGAGGCCATCGTGAGCGAGGCGGAGGCCGCCACCGCTGCCGCTGCCACCGGCGGCGGGGACGAGGACAAGGCCACCGAGGCCGAGCCCGATGCCGCGGCCGAGGCCGACCCGGAGACCCTCACCGATACCGCCGATGTCGGTGCGGCCGCTGAGGCGACCGAGACCGGTGAGGCGGAGCCGGAGGCGAATGCCGATCTCGACGAGCCGGTCTCGGCCGGACGCGAGGAGGACGTCGCGGTCGCGGCGGAGAGCAATATCGCCGTCGACGACGAGGGCAAGGGCCACGGCGCCGTGGAGCCTCCCTCCGAGGAGGAGCCCGAGGCCGAGCAGTCCGCCGACGATTCCGAGCCTGCTGCCGCGGAGGCCGCCGAGGCGGAGGCGACGCCCGCGCCCGCCGACGAGCAGGAGGCCTCGGAGACCGAGGAGACTGCGGAGTCGACGGAGGCGGAGGACACTGAAAACGTGTCCGACACGCTGACGACCGCCGAGTCCACCGCCGCCGACGACGAGCCCACGCCCGATCCGGAGCCGGAGGCCGGTGACGCCACCGACCCCGAGGAGGAGTCGGTCCCGTCGAAGGACGATCGTCCCGAGATCCCGGCGACCAAGGAGAACGATCCTGACGAGTCGCCGGCCGAGGAGATCTTCGACGACTCCCCCACGGCCGATGACGACTCCGACCGCGAGGAGGAGCGGGGTGCGATCACCCCGGTCGAGGAGGGCGCCGAGCCCGATCCGGTCGCCGAGGATGTCGCCGAGCTGAGCGAGGAGAATCCCTCCGGGAGCGAGCTGAGCGACAGCGCCACCCAGGCGGCGGCCGACGAGGACGACGACAAGTCCTGACCGGTTCTGCCACATGAGGACGGCCCCACACCGATCGGTGTGGGGCCGTCCTCATAGCGCGAGCCTCGGGTGGAGGTAGACCGTCAGCCCTTCGCCTGCGCTGGAGGTAGACCGTCAACCTCATCGCGGCTCGATAACGTTGACCAGCTACCGCTGCTCGGACGGAAAGGTTGATCACCTACCGCACCGAAACCCCTCGGTGGCGGTACACCATCAACGTCATCCGATTCGCATGAGGTTGACCAGCTACCGCTGCTCGCGGGGTGAGGTTGATGGCCTACCGCCATCCCGAGGCGTCAGTCCTCGACGACCACGTGATCGTCGTCGGGCTCGTCATCGGCCGACACGCGGCGCTCGACGCCCACCGTCGCCTGGGTGAGCAACGCGGCGATCGCGCCGACCGCCACCAGCACCGGCGAGACCATCGCCGCGAGTGCGGTCACCGCCACGCCGGCGGTCAGCGGGATCTCCAGCAGGACATCGCCCTTCTCGTTCTTGATGAAGACACGCCGGACATTGCCCTCGCGGATCAGCTCGCGCACCTTGGCGACCAAGCCGTCTCCAGAGACCTTGAACTCCTCGTACCGCGTACCGGTGTCATGGGACTCGCTCATCGTCACGCTCCTCACCAGCCCGTCGCCGGGCCTCATCGTCGGGTGCTTTCAGCATGACAGGGCCACCAGCACGCGACGATCCGACGTACGGTGGCCCCGTGAGCGACTGGGACCCGCGGCAGTACCTCAGCTTCGCCGACGAGCGGAGCCGTCCGTTCGCCGATCTCATCGCCCGTGTCCCCGGCCCAGCCTCCACCGTGGTCGATCTGGGCTGCGGCGCTGGCAACCTCACCTCGATCCTGCGCAGACGCTGGCCCGAGGCTGAGGTGACCGGCATCGACTCCTCGCTGCAGATGATCGAGCGGGCCCGTCACGATGACCCGTCCACGACCTATCTCCAGGCCAATATCGCCACCTGGCGTCCCGAGCGGCCCGTCGACGTCATCGTCAGCAATGCGGCGCTCCAGTGGGTGCACGGACATCGTTCGCTGCTGCCCGAGCTGATCGGGCGGCTGCGAGACGGTGGCCGGTTCGCCTTCCAGGTACCGGGCAATTTCGACGCCCCGAGTCATGCGATCCTGCACGAGCTGGCCGGCCGGGAACCTTATGCCGCGCACACCACCGGGATCGAACGGCCGGACGCCGCGGGCCCGGACGTGTATCTCGACGACCTGACGAGGCAGGGTCACCGGGTCGATGCGTGGGAGACGACCTATCTACACGTGCTCACCGGCCCGGACCCGGTCTTCGAGTGGATCTCGGGCACCGGCGCCCGTCCGGTGCTCCAAGCGCTGCCGCGGGAGCTGCGCGCGCGTTTCGAGCGGGAATATCGCGCCGCGCTCCGCGAGGCGTACCCGCCGCGGCCGTGTGGGACGGTCCTGCCCTTCCGACGGGTCTTCGTCGTCGCCGAGCGTGGCGGATGACCCGCGCCCCCGGGGCTCGGCGTTCGGGCCCCGGGAAGGACGGAGGATGTGATTTCGTGGCTGCCATAGCAACCGTCGAAGCACATCCTCCGTCACCGCCCGACGAAAGATGTGTTTCCGCGGCTGCCAGGACGACCGTGAAATCACATCCTCCGTGTGCCGTCCCTTCGGGTGGTCAGGGGCGGGCGCCACGCATCGTGATGCAGCGCTCGGCGGTCGCCGTGCCGGCGGTGAGCGACGCCCGCGGATCGCGGGTCCGCACCCATTCGGCGAGGAAGCCCGCGGTGAAGGCGTCTCCCGCACCCGTCGTGTCCAGCACCTGCACGCGAGGGGCGGTCACCTGGGTGCGGTCCTGGGCGTCGACATAGGCCGCCCCCATCACCCCCAGCGTCACCACCACGTGCCGGTAGGCGGTCGCCAGCGCGTCGAAGTCGACCACGGGTCCGGTCGCCCCGGCGAGCAGGCGTGCCTCGTCGATATTCGGCAGTGCGAGGTCGACTCCCGCCGTCCAGCCGAGGAAGTCCTCCACCCCGCACTGCCGCAGGAAGCCCGTCGAGCTCGGATCGACGCTCACCCCGACGCCCCGCTCACGGGCCATGCGGACGAGCTCCGTGGCGACCGGCCGGGTCTCCGGATCGAAGAACGTGTAGCCGGTCAGATGCAGCCAGTCGACGCCGTCCCACACCGCCTCGTCGATGTCGTCGACCGACAGGGTCGTGTTGGCGGCGCGGTCGACGTACATCGTGCGATCGCCCTCCGCGTCGAGGGTCAGCACGATCGTGGCCGTCGGCAGAAGCGGGTCGGCGACGAGCCGTGCGTCCACCCCCACGTTCCGCAGCGCGTCACCGTGCCGTTCGACGCCGTCCGCGCCGACCTTGCCGACGAAACGCGTGGGCGTCCCGAGGTGGCCGAGCCACGCGGCGGTGTTGGCTGCCGAGCCGCCCGCCGTCATCCGGATCTCGGCGTTGGTGTCGCTGCGCGGGGTCACGGGTTCGAGCGGACGCACCCCGATGTCGTCCACGACATCGCCGACGACGAGGATCATCGGCTCGCCCAGGCGGTGGCGATCTCCGCCGCTACCCGGATGTTGTTGCGGGCGATGTCGAGATTGACCCGCAGACTCTCGCCGCCGGTGATGTCGACGATCGTCTGCAACAGGAAGGGCGTGACGTCCTTACCGCTCAGTCCCTCATCCGCGGCTCGGCTCAGCGCCTCCGCGAGCGCGTCGTCGTGCACCCTCGGGTCGAGCTGCTGGTCGAGCGGCAGCGGGTTGGCGACGAGGATCCCGGCAGCCTCACCGAGCTCGTCGCGCGCGGTCATCACCGCGGCCACCGCGTCGGCATCCGGAACGCTCCAGTCCAGCTCATGACCCGAGCCCGCGAGCCAGAAGCTCGGGAACTCGCTGGTCCGATAGCCGAGCACCGGTATCGACAGGGTCTCCAGCCGTTCGAGCGTCGCGCCGATGTCGAGGATCGACTTGACCCCCGCCGACACCACCGTGATCGGCACCCGCGACAGGACGGTGAGATCAGCCGATTCGTCGAAGTTCTGGCTGGCGCCTCGATGAACGCCGCCGAGACCGCCCGTGGCGAAGACCCGGATGCCGGCGCGGTCCGCGATGAACGAGGTCGCCGCGACCGTGGTGGCGCCGCTCGCGCCCGTGCCGACGGCGATCGGGAGATCGCGCACGGAGAGCTTGACGATGTCCTCATTCGCGACGCGCTCGAGTTCGTCCTCGGTCAGGCCTGCCTTGAGCCGGCCGTCGAGCACCGCGACCGTGGCGGGTGTGACACCCACCTCGCGCAGCATCTGCTCGAACTCCCGCGCTGCCACGAGATTGTCCGGCCGCGGCAGGCCGTGGGAGATGATGGTGGACTCCAAGGCCACCACCGGGTGGCCGTGGACGAGGGCATCGGCGACATCGGGAGACAGATCGACCTTCACCCGACGAGGCTATCGACCAGCCCCGGAGAGCGCGGACGCCCGGGTCAGCCGATCTCGGTGCGGTAGAAGTTCGCGTGCGAGCGCGAGGGGGTCGGGCCACGCTGGCCCTGGTAGCGCGAGCCGTACTTCTCCGAGCCGTAGGGGTGCTCGGCGGCGGACGAGAGCTGGAAGAAGCACAGCTGCCCGATCTTCATGCCCGGATAGAGCTTGATCGGGAGCGTGGCGACATTCGCGAGCTCCAGGGTGATGTGGCCGCCGAAGCCCGGGTCGATGAAGCCGGCGGTGCTGTGGGTCAGCAGGCCGAGGCGCCCGAGCGAACTCTTGCCCTCCAGCCGGGCCGCGATGTCATCGGGCAGCGTGACGTATTCATAGGTCGAGCCGAGGACGAACTCCCCCGGGTGCAGCACGAAGGCGTCCTCGCCCTCCACCTCGACGGGGCGAGTGAGATCGGACTGGTCGGCGGCCGGATCGATGTGCGGGTACTTGTGGTTGTCGAAGACCCGGAACAGCCGGTCCAGGCGCACGTCGATGCTCGACGGCTGGATCATCGTCGGCTCGAACGGGTCGAGGGCGACACGTCCGCCATCGATCTGGGCCATGATGTCGCGGTCGGAGAGCAGCACGTGCTCAACCTAACGCATCGCGGATCAGCGGCTGAGGCCGTGATCGGCGAATCGGGCACCGATCAGCCGGTGTGCCGCCGCGGTCGGATGCAGGCGGTCCGGCAACGGCTCGCGCTCATGGTCCACCGGGCCGAACAGCTCCAGGCCGTCGAGATACGCGATATGCGGGTCGTCGGCCCGCCGTCGATCGACGATCCGCCGCAGGTCCTCACGGACGACCTCCAGCGTCAAGCGGCCGACGGCGACCTCCTCGGGATCTCCCGTGGCTTGGAACGCCAGCCGTCCCGCGGCGAACTCCGCCGGATCGAAGGCCCCCGGCCCGGGAGTCTTCTCGTGGATCGGGCAGTAGACCGAGGAGACCACCAGCAGCGGGGCGTCGGGGTGCCCGTCGCGAATCGTGTCGAGGAACCCGTCGACGGCCGGGCCGAACGCGCGCCGGCGCATGAGGTCCGCGTTGACGATGTTGATGCCGAGCTCGACGCTGACGACATCGGCCGGGGTGTCACGCATGACCCGTGCCACGAAGGGGTCCAGCAGCGCGCTGCCGCCGAACCCGAGATTGACGAGGTCGACGCCGGCTGCGCGCGCCGACACGACCGGCCAGCTGTCCGTCGGATGGATCGCATTGGATCCCTGGCTCACCGAGCTGCCGTAGTGCAGCCACGTGGTCCGGGGCGGCAGCGGCTGTACGGGGGCGTCCGCGCGCAGCCCGATCAGTTCGGGCCGCTCATAGTGCGGCAGCCAGATCTCCACGTCGTGCTCCCCGGACGGCAGCTCGATGTCGAGTACCGTGGCAGGCCCGTCGTGGGTCTCGACGCCCCCGATCGAGGGATCGAGGACCCGACGGTCGCCACCCGTCGAGGCGATCCGCTCGATCAGCTCTCCGTCGACGACGACATCGTAGGCGGAGTCGGGGCGCGGTGGGACCCCGGCGAACTCGACCGTGGTGCGGTGCGCGGTCATGACGACCCGATCGGCCCAGGTGCGGAAGGCCACGCGGACACCGGCGGGCTGTTCCTCGACCATCGCGAGCTGAGGGTCTGCGAGGGCCCGCGCATGCGCGGGAAGGCGGTGGATCAGCAGCCCCCGGTCGGTCTGCTCGAGCTCCGCGGCTCCTCGTACGAGACTCGTGTCGAGGACGGCATCGATCCAGTCGGTCACCGGGCCAGTCTTCCACGCGCGGCCGCCGTCATCTCGATCCGGCGGTAGACGGTCAACCTCACCGGACGCGGATGGGGTTGACCAGCTACCGCCCGCCCCGAGGTGGGGTTGACCAGCTACCGCCACCAGCGGACGGCCTGCGCGAGACGGCGAACATTCCTAGGCTGATCGCATGCCCGTCCCCTCGCCGTTGGTGTGTGCCGTCGAGACCCTGTTGGACAAGTCCCTGGTGCTCGGATACTCCTCGATCGGCTGGTACGCCCGACAGCCATGGCTCCCGCCCTCCCCCGCTCCCGGGTCGCTGGCGGGCCGCACGGTGATCGTCACCGGCGCGAGCTCCGGGCTCGGGCGCGCCACCGCCGCCGGTGTGGCCCGGCTCGGAGCCCGCGTGCGGCTCATCGGGCGGACCGCATCACGGTTGGAGGAGGCCGCGCGGGCGATTCACCGGAGCCTGCCGAACGCCGATCTGGTGATCGACGAATGCGACATGAGCGATCTCGACGCCGTCCGATCCTGGTGCTCGACCGTCGAGGAGTCGATCCACGCCGTGGTGCACAGTGCCGGCGTCATGCCTCCGGAGCGCTCCGAGAGCGCTCAGGGTCACGAGCTGGCGCTGGCCACCCATGTGCTCGGTCCGGTGTTGATGGACGACCTCCTGCGCCCCAGGCTCCGCGAGGACGGCGACGCCCGGATCGTCTGGATGTCCTCGGGAGGCATGTACTCCGCTCCGCTGACCGAGGAGCTCGTCGCCGATCCCGAGTACCGGCGCGGGGAGTACAACGGCACCCGCGCCTACGCCCGCACCAAGCGCTTGCAGGTCGTCGCGGCGCAGCGCGAGGCCGAGCTGATGGGCGCCGACGGCATCGTCGTCCACGCCATGCATCCGGGCTGGGCCGATACGCCGGGCATCACCGACTCGCTGCCGAGGTTCGCCGCGGTCGTCAAACCGATCCTCCGAACCGCCGAGCAGGGCGCCGACACGGCCGTCTGGCTCGTCGCCGCGCCCGAGGCGGCCTGGGCGACCGGCGACTTCTGGCAGGATCGCCGTCCTCGCCCGACCGATTTCCTGCCCTGGCACCACACCTCCTGGGACCTGGCGGACCAGGTCTGGCGCTACTGTCGCTCCGCCGCGGCACTCGACAGCTGAGCCTGGCGGTAGGCCATCAACGCTTCCCTCGTGGTGGCGGTACTGCATCAACCCCACCCGACGCCGACAACGTTGACCACCTACCGCCAGCGGGATGGAAAGGTTGATGATCTACCGCCACCAGGCGAGCGGTCAGAAGGCCGCCGGCCGATGCCGGGCTCGCGGCTCGAGGCTCGAGGCTCGAGGCTCGAGGCTCGAGGCTCGAGGCGCCACAGTCCGCCATAAGAGCATTCGAAGAACCGGTCGGCATCCCACGAGGTGGCGACCACGCGCCCGGGCTGAGCACCGTGGATTCGGCCCATCGCTCCGCACACGCACGGCAGCATCGATCGTCGCGGAGCAGCCGAGGGCATGGCGCAAAGCTACTGGCACCTCCCACCACTCGCCTGCCGAACCCGTGCTGACTGGCGTCATGCTCCCTGTGGGTGCTTCACTGTCTGCGTCCGTGCGGTGAGTCAGCCAGTTCCTCTGCGCACATCAGCTTGCGCGAGGAGTGATCCGTGACGGTCCCCGACCTCACCGTGCGTGCCCATGAGGTCCTGTGGGTCCCGGCGGCGAATATCTGGCGCTGGTCCGACGAGATCTGGGCGCTCCACGGCTACGAGACCCCCGAGGCGGAGTTGACGCGCGAGCTCGCGATCGCCCACGCCAAGCATGTCGATCATCCGCGGATCTTCGCCCTCTGGGCCCGTCTGCTCGAAGGAGAGCACCTCACTTTCATCCACGATGTCGTCACGGTGCAGGCGCGGCAGAGACCGACCTACATGGGCTTGCGCACGGTCAGCCGTACCGGCGAGCAACGCGTCGTGAAGGGGCCCATGTTCGATCTGTCACCGGACCCCTCCATCGGTGAGGACGCCCCGGGCCACGAGGCGAGCCGGCGGATCGCGGAGTTCGGCACGATGAGCGTCCTTCAGGGCCGGGTGCTGATCCACCGGTACGCGAGCTACCTCGGGATCAGCCCGGAGGCGTTGTCGGAGCATTTCCTGAGACGGGCCGATCAGACCCCGGACCTGAGCGCCGACACTCTCGATCACTGCCTCGCCGATGCGGCGACCGGGCCGTGAGTCGCGGCCCCCTACAGGTCAGCGAGCCCCTTGGCGAGCGCGGCCACAGCTCCGATGAATGACATGACGATCAGCGCCATGCGCGCGTGGTGGTCGCGCACGTAGCGCTGGCACCGATCGCCCACCACCACACCCGCGACGATGAGAGCCACGATCGCCAGCCAGATCGCCACCCCGAAGGAGGGGCTCTGTGCCGGATCCACGGCGAACTTGACGGTCAGCGCGACGATATTGGTGAGCACGAAGTACGGCTGGAGGGTGGCGGCGAACCCACGCTGTGGCCACCGCGACATAACCGCATAGGCGCTCACGGCCGGACCGCCCACCCCGGCGAGTGCATTCGTCGCCCCCGACATGACGCCGGCCAGACCCATCGGGAGGCGTCCGCGGATCGCCAGCGTCGTCCGCTGGAGCAACAGCGAGACGAGGAGCGCCACCAGGACCAGCAGGCTCACGACGATCGACAGCGGCGCGGGCGGCAGCCAGCGCGCCACGAAGGCGGCCGGGATCGTGGCCACGGCGGCCGGCACGGCGAGCCACCACAGTGAGGACCATTCGACCTCGGCCCAGACCCGGGCCATGATGATCGTGGACGAGACGAGGCCGCAGACGAGCACCACGATCACGCCCTCGTGCGCCCCCAGCAGCATCACCAGGAACGGCGCGACGAGAAGGGCGAAGCCGAGACCGGCGATCCGCTGGGCGATGGCCCCGGCGAATACCGCCACGAGTACCGCTATCAGGCCGACCGACACCCGATGACCCTACGCGCCACCTGTCACTCCGCAGCGAGCGGTGGGTAGGCGTCCCTTCACCGAGGTCATCGGACGCTTACCCACCGCTCGTGGTCGGGAACGGACGCCTACTCACCGCCCGCCGGGGGAGGTCATTCCAGGGCGGACTTCTCGTCGCCGATCCGAGTGTCGTCACCGTGTCCGGTGTGGACGACGGTGTCCTCGGGCAGCGCGAACAGGCGCTCCTTGATCGAGGCCACGATCGTGTCGTAGTCCGAGTAGGAACGACCCGTGGCGCCGGGACCGCCGTTGAACAGGGTGTCCCCGCTGAAGACCACGCCGAGATCCGCCGAGTAGAGGCAGGTGCTGCCCGGCGAATGCCCGGGAGTCGCGATGGCGACGAGCTCACTGCCGGCCACCGTGAAGCGGGTGCCGTCGGTCAGATCGTGATCCGGTGACGCCTCGGTGTTCTCGGCCTCCCAGAGCATCGTGTCCGCCGAGGGGAACCAGATCGGAGCACCGGTCAGGTCACGCAGCTCGACCGCCGCATTGATGTGGTCGTTGTGGCCATGCGTGAGCACGATGGCGAGGACTCGCCGCTCCCCTACGGCCGCCGCGATCGCGGCGGCATCGTGGGGGGCGTCGATGACGATGACCTCGGAGTCGTCACCGACGATCCACACATTGTTGTCGACATCCCAGCTGCCGCCGTCGAGGCTGAACTGCCCCGAGGTCACCACCTTCTCGACACGCGCGGTCACAGGATCACGACCGAACGCAGGACGTCGCCGTGGTGCATCTTCTCGAAGGCGGCCTCGATATCGCCGATGCCGATCTCCTCGGTCACGAAGGCGTCGAGGTCGAAACGGCCCTGCCGGTAGAGGTCGACGAGCATCGGGAAGTCCCGCTTGGGCAGGCAGTCGCCGTACCAGCTGGACTTGAGCGCGCCGCCCCTGCCGAAGACGTCGATCAACGGGATGTCGGGCACCGTCATGTCCGGGGTGGGAACGCCGACCAGGACGAGGACACCGGCGAGGTCGCGGGCATAGAAGGCCTGCTTCCAGGTCTCGGGACGGCCGACGGCCTCGATCACGACGTCGGCACCTTCCGAGCCGTCATGGCCGACGATCTCGCGGATCGCCTCGACCGGATCGACCTGGCTGCTGTTGACCGTGTGCGTCGCTCCGAGCTCGCGAGCGGTCTCGAGCTTGCGGTCGTCGATGTCCACGGCGATGATCGGCGACGCGCCGGCGAGTGCCGAGCCGACGATCGACGCCGCCCCCACACCACCGCAGCCGATGACGGCGACGCTCTTGCCACGCGTGACGGCGCCGGTGTTGATGGCCGCACCGACCCCGGCCATCACACCGCAGCCGAGCAGGCCGACAGCCGCCGCGCGCGCCTCGGGATCGACCTTGGTGCACTGGCCGGCCGCGACGAGGGTCTTCTCGGCGAAGGCGCCGATCCCGAGTGCCGGGCTCAGCTCGGTGCCGTCGGTCAGCGTCATCTTCTGCGTGGCGTTGTGGGTCGCGAAGCAGTACCAGGGCTCGCCCCGGTCGCAGGCGCGGCAGTCGCCGCAGACGGCGCGCCAGTTCAGCACGACGAAATCACCCGGCGCGACCTCGGTGACGCCCTCGCCCACCGACTCCACGACACCGGCGGCCTCATGTCCCAGCAGGAAGGGGAACTCGTCGTTGATGCCGCCCTCGCGGTAGTGCAGGTCGGTATGGCAGACACCGCAGGACTGCACCTGGACGACCGCCTCACCGGGCCCGGGCGCCGGGATGACGATGTCGACCACGCTGACGGGCTCGGACTTCTTCAGGGCGACGACACCCTTGACGGTCTGGCTGTTGCTCACGGTTCTCTCCTCGAAGTCCGGGTGGATAGGGGCTTCTTCGATCCTCCCACGCCCGGCGGCCCCCCGATCGACGAGGGATGGTGCCGGGAGCCCCTCACCGAGGCGCACGTGCCAACCCGATCGAACCCGTATCGCGGCATGAACCGTGCCCGCCGGTGAACATCGGCGACGCCCATGTTCACCGGCGGCGGCATCAACGCGGCACGATGCTGCGTGGCAGCATGACACGGATCGTGACCATGACAGCCCGCAGAAGCGCACCGATCACGCCGAGGACCACCAGGACGCCGAAGATCGACGGAGTGTCACCGAAGGCCGTCCTCTCGACCAGGATGTACCCCAGCCCGGCGTTCGCCCCCACCAGCTCAGCGCCCACCGCGCCGAGCAGAGCGGACACCAGAGCCACGTCCAACGCCGGGAAGATGTACGACATCGCATTCGGCAACCGCAGGTAGCGCATCTCCTCGTACTTCGACGCCTTCATCGACCGCATGAAGTTGAGCTCTTCGCGGTCGACCTGCGTGAAACCCGCCACCGACGCCGTCATCACCGGGAAATACGCCAGAAGCGCGGCGACCACGATCTTAGGCGTCTGGCCGTAGCCGAGTGCGACGATCAGCAGCGGTGCGATGGCGATCTTCGGAAAGCTCTGCAGGGCCATGACGAACGGGTAGAGGATCACGCGGACGATGTCGACATAGGCGAACAGCGCACCGAGGATCAGCCCCACCACGACGCCGAAGGCGAGTCCCAGGACCATCGATGACATCGTCGTACCAATGTGCGGCCACCACAGTCCTTCGATCAGGCCCCGTTGCAGGGAGGCGCCGACCTCCGACGGCTTGGGGAAGAGGAGACTCGGGAGCTGCCCGTGCCGTGTGAACCACCACCAGGCGGTGAGCAACACCCCCAGCATGGCCAGCGGTGGAAGCACCTGATAGGCAATCTTGCCGAGTCGGTTGAGACGCCGGTCCCGTGCCGAAGGCAGCTCGACCGGCGCGCTGCGCTCGATGATGTGCTCGATGGTCATGCCGCAGCTCCTCGATCGGGCGTCCCGATACTGGACCGCACATCACGTACCAGGTCGTAGAAGTAGTCGTCGGATCTCAGTTCGGTGCCTCGGGGTCGCGCCAGATCGATGTCGACGATGCGCTGGAGGCGCCCTGGTCGGCTCGTCATGACGCCGACGCGATCGGATAGATAGACCGCTTCGGCGATATTGTGCGTAATGAAGATGACAGTCTTCGGACGCACGGTCCACAGCCGGAGGAGCTCATCGTTCAGCACCTCGCGGGTGAACTCGTCGAGCGCGCTGAAGGGTTCGTCCATGAGCAGCACCGGCGGGTCCGATACCAGCGCGCGCACGATCGAGGCGCGCTGTTGCATGCCGCCTGAGAGTTCGTTCGGATAACGGTCGACAAAGTCGGCGAGGCCGGCCAGTTCGAGCAGCTCGGTGGCTCGCGCCCGGGTGTCGGCATCGATCGACCGCGCGATCTTCGCGGGAAGCATGATGTTCTCGCGCACCGTGAGCCAACGCAGCAGAGTCGGCTTCTGGAACACGATTCCGACATTGTTATCCGGTTCGGTGACCTCCCGGCCGCCGATGACGACATTGCCCGTCGTCGCGTCGAGGAGGCCGGCCACCACGTTGAGGATCGTCGACTTGCCGCAACCGCTCGGGCCCACGAGGCTGAAGAACTCGCCCGGGTTGAGGTCGAGGCGCACCGGCTCGAGTGCCACCACGGGATCGGACTTCTCGACCAGATAGGTCTTCGAGACGTCGTTGATCTGGATCGATTGGGCCGGGCGCGCCATGACTGCATCGACTGACATGGGTTCTCCTTCTTCCGCCCCTGAGGGGGCGTTGTTCGTTGTGATGTGCGCCTGCCCGACACGCGCTGCGGGTCGGCTGTCTCGGGGCGTCAGCAGACGCACGATCCGGCACATTCTTCGTCGGTCGAGTGACCCACCGGGAGCAGATCGTCGGGGACGACCCGGTCGATGTCGCGTCCGTGGAAGTGCACAGGCCGGCCCTGGACGACCGTCAGCTTCAGTTCACCGTCGCCTGTCGGAACGTCTGAGACCCCCGGTGTCGCAGAGTCCAGGACCACGAAGCTGGCTCGTGACCCCGGCTCCAGGTCGCCGAACACGGCTCGTACGTCAGTCAGACGCCGCAGACTGCCGGCGACCAGATCGACGACCCGTCCCGGCGCGAGCTCCGCAGAACCCCGTCGCAACAACGCGGTCAGCGCACCGACCGACGAGTCGGCCGCGGTATCGACGCTGTCGATCAGCCCATCGGTGAGGGCAGCCCACACGGCGGGCTCCTCGGTCGCGACCAGATCCACCGGCACCCGGACATGGATGGCCGGCACCTGATGCTTGAGCGGTACGACCGCCTCGAGTTCGTCCGGTGTCGTGACCCAGAGGATGACTCGCCGACCAGACTCTGCGGCCGATGCCGCCGCGTCTCCGTGCGCAGCGCGCAGGTCGAGCAGCAGGATGTGCCTGCCGGACGAGGCCGACCGGTGCCAACCGTCGCAGCCGCGGTGATCGATCACCGCGGTCGGGTCGTCGACCTCGATACGCTCCGTCGCCGGATCGACACGCCAGACTCCGGCGGGTGCGGCGTCCGGCGGCAGGTGTGCCGTGCCCGCGGTCATCGCCAGTGGCCCTCGATCGAACCAGGCGGTGGTGACGCCCAATCGGCACAGCTTCTGCGCGTCCTCGGGTCTCGCGTGAAGACACGTCGCCCCCGGCATGACCCAGCCGTCACGCGCATCGATCGTCCTCCACGCCTCGTCGTCACCCGTCCCGACGAAAACACCGTCGACGATCCCCAGACGCGCGCCGCCCGGCCCGCCGGCGCGGGAGTTGATCACGACGGTGTCCAGCGGAGAGGAAGCCACTGGGGTCATCAGCATGTGACCATGTAGGTGGAGCGCCACTCCTTCACTGTGTTGCGCTCCGGGTCGAAACGATGACGGAGGACATCGTCGATGTTGCCGCCATAGACGTGGATCGAGCACGACGGTGTCGTCGCCGGGTTCAAGATCGCGTGGATGTCGTCATCGGGAGGCACCAGGCCGGAGATCGAGCGCGGTTCGTTGACGGCGACCTCGGCCTCGACCAGCTCGGCGTATCCAGGAGTGCTGTGGTCGTCCACCCGCGAGTAGCGCCACTCGTGCTCCTGTCCGCGCGTCACTCCAACCAGTCCCCAGATCGTATGGTCGTGCACCGGCGTCTTGAACCCCGGCGGGAAGACGACCGAAACCACCGTCCAACTGCCGTCGGCGGCCTTCGCCAGCAGGTGGTTCGTGACATCGGAGTCGTACTGAGGGAGCTGATAGTGCTCGTCGAGCCAGACATCGTCGGAGACGAGAGTGGCGAACGGGGACTTCAGCTGCTCCACCAGTTCCGCCTCGGAGAGCCGTCCCTGGTGCATCTGCGGGACCAGGTCATCGAGGGCCTCGACGAATGCGTCAAATGTGGTGGGGTCAGCAGTGGCGTTCATGATGTACTCACTTCCTTCGTTCGTCCTTGTACTTTTCCCCGAGGTTGATCTCCCAGTCGAGGTACTGCTGCATGTCCCGCCGGTCGAACTGCAGGATCGTTCCGCGCTCGCCCATGAGATCGACATCGTCCTTCGCCTCCTGAAGATCTACATCCGCTCCGTCGAGACCCTCGACGAGACGCGAAGGGGCGTCCGGCACACCGTCGAGTCCGCCCTCCAGCCGAAAGACGTTGTCGTATCCGAGCCGGAGCAGCGTCGAGGCCGCCAGCGTTCCGCGCAGATCACGATTGGAGACCACCACGATCGGGCGGGATCTGTCGGCGATCACGTCGCCGACACGACGTTCCAGGTCTCCGCGAGGGACCCACCTGGATCCCGGAACATGGCGCACCGCGAACTCACTGCTTCGACGCACGTCGAGCACCACGAACTGGCCAGTCGCTATATCCGCCCACGTCACCGCGGGAACCCGGCCCCGCGCGGCCGTCACGGCCGGATACGACCGGTGCCTGATCTGCTCGCGTCCCGTCTCGACCGGACGCCCGGCCTCCAGCCAGGCAGACATCCCACCCTCGAGCCAGCTCGCTCGTGGGTAGCCGATCTCGCGTAGTACGTGCGCGGCCAGGCGGGCACGTGTTTCGTCATGGGAGACGCAGACGATTCGGCCGTGACGATCGCCGATGAACTCGTCCGCGATATTCGCGAGCTGGCCGCTGGGGATCGAGATGGATCCCGAGATGTGCCCCGCCTCGTATTCCGGCGTCAGCCGGACGTCGATCGTGTAGGAGGAGCGGCCGTGCGACGGCACCGCACCGAGTTCGGACTGCGCCGTAGCCTCGATGCCCGCCTCATCGGTCAGCGCCCTGGCGAACCGACCCGCTTCCTGCCATCCCCCTCGGTTGTCCGGAGCCTTCGAGGACTCCAGCTCGAGTTCTCGCCCGGACATGAGCCAGGCCATGGTCCCGTTGCGCAGCGCGTGAACATGTTCGACGATCCCCAGACGATCGACGATATGCGCTCCCACCAGGCTCCGTGTGCGCCCGGCACAGTGCACCACGACGCGTGCGGGCAGGCGACCCGCTTCCCTGAGGGCGAACAACGCGGCAGGGATCTCTCCCGCGGCGATGTTGACGGCTGTCGGGAGATGGCCTTCGGCGTACTCGGACGGCGTTCTCGAGTCGATGATCAGACTGCCACCGGCGCGAATCACATCATCGACGGCGTTCGCCTCGAGCTCATCGATCTCCTCGCGGACGGCGAGCCTCTCCCCGAAGTCCTTCCCGATGACATTGGCTCCGTACGTCGTCTCGCCGCCTGCGGCGATCCAGGCGTCGATACCACCGGCGAGCACCGAGACCTCTCGATATCCCAGTCGCGAGGCCGTCTCAGCCGCCCGCAGGCTGCGATAGCCGTCATCGCAGTAGAGAACGATCGGTGTGGACGGCTCGGGAACCACGTCGCCGATGACGAGGTCGAACAACCCTCGTGACACGGTCACGGCACCGGAGATCTGCCGACCGACGTACTCGCCACGCTCGCGGACATCGATGATCACGGGCGGAGCGGAATCCTGCGATGCCGCGATCAGCTCATCCGCGGCGATGAGCGGAACCTCCTTGGCGAGGTCCGATGTTGTCAGTTCAGTGGTCACGCGATCTCCATAGTGGTCGAATCGGTGCAGCCGAGTGCCCCGGCTGCGGTGTGGTGGTCGATAGCCTCGGACGTGCGGTGCAGGATCCGTTCGAGGATCTGTGGCGAGGTGGCGAAGTTCAGCCGGACGTGACCAGCACCGCCGGTGCCGAAGGTCCGCCCGTCGCTGAGGGCCACTCCGGCGGTCTCCAGCAAGAACCGGTGGGGGTCGTCCAGGTCGAGGGCGCGGACGTCCAGCCAGGCGAGGTAGGTGGCTTCGGGGCGTGTCCATCGGACTCCGGGAGTCCGGCGGACCCAGTCGTCGACGGTCGCGCGATTCTCTTCGAGTCTCGACAGCACGGTGGCGAGCCACGGTGAGCCCTCACGCCAGGCCGCCACCGTGGCCACCTGACCGACGGTGCTGACCTCGCCGAGCAGGCGAGCGGGAATGCGCCGGAGAAACCGCCTCTTCAGCTCAGCCGTGCCGAAGTGAAGCACCCCGCACCTGACCCCGGCCAGGTTGAAGGCCTTCGTGGCCGCCGTGAGGGTCACGGTCCTGCTCGCCACCTCCGAGGACAGCGAGGCCATCGGGATGTGGTCGCGCTCGTAGGCGATGTCGGCATGTACTTCGTCGGAGATGATGATCGCGTCGTGGCGAATCGCCGCCTCCGCGACCGTCTCGAGCTCGTGACGAGAGAACATCCGGCCCGTGGGATTGTGCGGATTGCAGACGAAGTACAGGCGACCGGCCTCCACGGCGTCCGGCCACGAGGCTGGGATCGTGTCACACGCCTCGACCATGTGCAGCCGGCGACCCGTCGCACGGACCGCTTCCAGGATCGGCGGATAGGCCGGCGTGGGAACCACCACGTCCGCGTGGTCATCGGACAATGCGAGGAGACAGGCGATGAGTGCCTGCACCAGGTCCGCGGACAACAGGGTGTTGTCCGGGTCGGGTGACCACCCATGGCGTTGGGTCATATAGGTGCTGAAGGCCTCGGCGACACTGTCGCGGCCGCGCAAGAGCGGGTATCCGTGGTTCGACTCCTCGACCATCGCCTGGAGCGCATCCGTCACCGGGTCACAGACCCGAAAGTCCATGTCGGCCACCCATGCGGGCAGGACATCGGCAGGGAACATCGTCCACTTCGCGCTGCCGCGGGCCCGCAGTTCCGCTTCAGTCAACTCGAGCTTCATCTCACTCCTCGGTGTCGGCCGCGGGCGGGTCGATGAACCCGCCCGCGGGCTGGGTCACTCCCTGGCCGCGGCGGACTTCTCGGCGACGTCGAGGAGTTTGAAGGCCATCAGGCCATGTCCCATCGCGCCGCCGGCCCGCAGCGCTGCGGCGGTGAACACTGTCTCCGCGATCTCCTCATCGGTCGCGCCCTCCTTGCGTGCCGCACCGACATGCGACTCGATGCAGTAGGCGCACTGGGTCGTCAAGGCCACCGCCGTCGCCATGAGCTCCTTGTACTTCCGCGGAATCACCCGCTCGGGCGCTCGGAGGATCGCGTCGTCGAAGGCACGGTAGGCGGCGAACACCTCTGGTGCGGCACGCCTGATCTCCGCCACATAGGCGCGGTCGGTCGGCTCGTGGTAGTGGTGCGTGGAGTGGTCCTGCATGAGCTTCCTGCTTTCGTCAGTCATCGAGGGTGAAGTCGTGCGCCAGCTTCTCGACCGCCGGGCGGTCGACCCGCGCGATGGCTTCCCGGGCGTACTCCAGCTGGAATAAGTTCTCCGGGTCGAGGATGTTGCCTTCGACCAGGCCGGCGTCCTCGTGGAACTTGATCAGCTCGTCGACCTCTTCGTCGCTGATGTACCCGTACTCGGGGTAGCGGCTGACAGCGAAGCCGGTGGTCCAGAAACGGTCGACTGCCTGGGCGGTGGTCTCGAGCGTCGAGTCGTAGACATCGTCGGCCGGTTTCTGGTCGGGATTGGCGTCCCAGAAGATCTCGATCGCGGCCTTCGGATTCGTCTCGGTGAATAGCGCGCCGCTGAACTGCGCCGTCAGGAACTTCTCCACCAGATCGGGCTTGTCTTCGAGCGCCTTCTTGCTGACAGTCCAGGTCCCGGTGCCCGGCAGATCGGCGATGGGCGAGGGCAGGATGCGCAGGCCATCGTCGAGCTTCGTGCCGATCAGCCCGGTGGTGCCGTCATGGGCCCCGTAGGCCACGACATCGAGGGACTTCAGCGCCGACGCGCCCTGGTCGGCGGCGCCCACCGGTACCCAGGTGACGTCCGTGTCGGGATCGAGTCCGCTGGCCCGGACGATGGCGCGCGCGTACAGGTAGTCGGCCGTGCCGATTTCGGGGACACCGATCTTGGCTCCCTTCAGATCCTTGATCGATTGATAGGAGGAATCACCCGGAACGGTGATGTTGTAAAGATTCCCCGGCGTGACGCCGGCGACCCGCACGTCCTCGCTCTTGGTGGCAGCGGCGAGCGAACCGCTCATGCCGTTCAGCCCGATGTCGGCCCGGCCCGCGAGGATCAGCTGATTCGATGCGACACCGCCCTGAACGTATTCGACCTTCACGTCGAGCCCCTGCTCCTCCCAGAACAACCGCTGTGGCACGGCGATATACGGGGCCGCGGAGACGGTCGGGACACCGGTGCCGATGACGACCGTCAACTCGTCGGACGATGAGGCCGAGGTGTCCGCGGCCTCCCCGCCACACGCGGCCGCCGTCATCGCGAGGGCGACTGCCCCCAGCACGACGACCGGTCGATGCAGTCGCCGCAGCGATCGGAACGATTTCGGCATGGTCATTTCCCTTCAGGCTGCCGGCCGAGGCCGGTCGATGATGATCCAGAGAAGTCCGTACGGGCGGCGATGCGTCCGATCGCCGCCGTGATATCGCGGTCGACGGCGGTCAAGGCGATCCGCACGTTCTGGAGCCCCGCTGCTCCATAGAGCTCTCCAGGCGCCACGATGATGCCGAGCTGGGCCAGTTCCTGGGCGGCATCCCAGCCATCCCGGCCTGGCAGCGAGGCCCACAGGAAGAGGCCGCCTCGGCAGTCGGCGACGGTCCATCCGGTCGACCGCAGCGCTTGGGTCAACCCATCGCGGCGGGCACGATAACGCTCGGCCTGAACACGTACGTGTTCCTCATCGCCGAGGGCTGCGATCATGGCGTGCTGCATCGCCAGCGGTATGCCCAGACCCATCTGACTCCGGAATCCGAGCATGGGTCCCGTCAGGTGTGGATCGCCCGCGATGAACCCCAGTCGGTAACCGGCCATATTGGACCGCTTCGAACAGGAATTGGTGATCAACAGGTTCGTCGTGTCTCCGCCCGTCACCCGTGGGTCGAGCAGTGAGATCGCCTCCCCCTCCCAGACGAACTCGCTATAGCACTCGTCGCTGAGGATGACGGCATCGTGACGACGCGCCCAGTCGACCAGGCCCCGCAGCTCGTCCACCCCGAGGATCGTGCCGCCGGGGTTCTGTGGCGTGTTGATGACGATCAACTTGACCGAGCCGTCGGTCGGCAGGTCGGCGAGCTGGTTCATGACGAGAAGTTCGGCCCCGACCAGACCGACCCCGATCTTGTAGGCGGGATACGCCAGGGTCTCGACGGCCACCACGTCTCCGGGCCCGAGATCGAGGAAGAGTTCGATCCACGACAACACCTCTCGGGTCCCGATCAACGGGAGAACGGCAGTCGGGTCGATCGAGACATTCCGCATCCGTGCGAGCCAGTCGGTGATCGCCGTGCGCAGTTCCACGGAGCCATCGGGCGTCACATAGCTGGGGGCGTTGGAGCCTCGCGCCATGGCCTCCGCGATGAAGGCCGGGGTGGGGTCGACGGGGTTACCGGCTGAGAGATTGACGGTCGGACCCGGGTAGTCCTTCGCGGCCTCCAGGAGCGGGGCCAGCCCGTCCCAGGAATAGATGGGCAGGCGATCGAGGGCGGTGACCCGTGGTGCCTGATTCGTGGCGTCCATGGAGCAACCATGTGACGTACGTCGCATCTTGGGTAGCCATCATTCTGCTATGCCGACCATTCCCCATCGACATAACGAGGTCGCCTCGTCACCTCATCGTGCTGCGAATGCTGAAGAATCGTGGGCTTTGCCGGTGCGGGCGATGTCGACCAGGGCGCGGTACGCAGCATCCTCCAAGAGCCACGGCTGGAGCCAGACTGCGCTGAGCTCCTGATGCTCGAAGACATCGCACTCGACCTGGATGAGGTTCCCGTCGGCGATCGCCGACTGCGCCGACCGTCGACTCACGACCCCGGGAGCGCTTCCGAACTCGGTGTTCAGCATCACCGCCGCATCCGTGGGCAGTTCGGCGACGGGGCGGGCCGCCGAATGTCCGGCCACTGCCGCGTCAAAGGATGTTCGCGCTCCCGAACCGGGTTCACGCAGCACCAACGGGGTCGAGAAGAGCTCGCTCGCGCCCAGGACATCGGTCCTACGGGCCCACGGGTGGCTGGGGCCGACGATCACCACGAGCGAGTCGCTGCCCACGGTCACGGAGAAGGCCCCCGAGGGATCTCGTGCGAGTCCAGGAAGCCGAGCGATCGCGTCCCGTGGCGCAGGCCGTCGAGAATGCTCGCCGCATTGCCGACTTCCAGATCACACTGCAGGGTGGGTTGCGACTCGCGCACCGCCCGGAGCCATTCCGGCAGGAGATGGATCGCGATCTTCTCCGTGGCCGCCAGCGACAACCGCCGGTTCCGCTTCCTGAGACTCTCCGCGCCGAAGGACAATTGAGCGCCGGCGGTGAGGATGTCGCGGGCCCAGCCCGCGACCCGCTCACCATCGGGCGTGAGTCGTGATCCGGTAGTGGAGCGCTGCAACAGTTGAAGACCCAGCTGCCGCTCGAGCTTCGCGATCGACTTGCTCGCCGTGGGTTGCGGGATCGAGAGCGAGCGCGCCGCCTCGGACAAGCTCGACCGTTCTTGGATCTCCGCAACAAGCTCCAGAACTCGAAGACACGGCCAGTTCGTCACGACGAAGCCTCTCTCTGACGACCCGATTGCTGAACGTAACATACTGTGCTTCAGCTCACATCGTCGTGCAACCGTCCTGACGGCACAGGTTCGCAGCCGAGCGCTCGCACGAAATCCTGGGAAAGAAGCCGAGTCGACCTCACGCTCATCGGTGGGAACTCACACCTCGATCGGGGAGCGACTCCGGCGGTAGCGACCGTGGGCATCGTGACCGCCCGGAGTAGACGCCCTCAGCGCTCGGCCGAACGCAGCACCCGTTCGAGGCTCAACGGTGCGCGACCGGTGACACGTTCGACATCTCCGCTCACCTCGGCGACCTCGCCGCGGGCGATCGCCGTGTAGGTGCTGACCCAGGCGTCGTACTGCCACTGCGGCGCCGGCCAGACCGAGCGCGAGGCGTAGGCCTCCTCGATCGTCTCGTCGTGGAAGCTCACCTCCCGGCCGGTCACCCGCGTGACGGTCGCGGCGATCTCGGCGAGGGTCAGCGCCTCGGGTCCGGTCAGCGTGTAGCTCATGTCCCGGTGGGAGGTGCCGTCGAGGAGCACGCGCGTCCCGACGGCGGCGACATCGTGGCGGGCCACCGCGGCCACCCGGCCCTCGCCGGCCGGTCCACGGATCACGCCGTCGTCTCCGGCGAACAGCGGGATCAGATCGAGATAGAAGCTGTCGCGCAGGAAGGTCCACGCCATGCCGGAGTCCTTGAGATGCCGCTCGGTGGCCCAGTGGTCGCGGGCGAGCGTGAACGTGGCATCGGGGGCCGCCCCCTGGAAGGAGGTGTAGACGACATGCTCGACACCGGCGGCGGCAGCGGCGTCGATGAAGGTGCGGTGCTCCTCCAGACGCTCGGCGCTCTCGGCCGCGGACACCATGAAGACGGTGGAGACCCCGTCGAGCGCGCGACCCACCGCGTCTCGATCGCCATAGGACGCCTCGCGGACATCGCCGCGTTCGAGGCGCGGCGCCCGCGCTGGATCCCGGACGAGCAGACGAGTCGGCTCGCCCGCCTCGCTCAGGGCGTGGGCGACCAGGCCCCCCACCGCCCCTGTCGAGCCGGTGACGGCGATGTGCGCTGCGGACATGGAGGCTCCTCGATGGTGGGTCGTTGTCAGGCTACGCCCGCGACGGGGCCCGGTGGGCGAGTCGAGGTCCGTCGTCACGAGGAGGTGCGCTCTGGCGCGAACAGGTCTACGATCGATGAGAAGCCGGTCCCGCACTCCATCCCCGACATGCGCTGTCGGGATGGCGGCGGGGCCGCACCACTGCGCACGGGATTTCACCTATTGGGGTGAAGCGGGCGAGACCGCCCCTGCAGCATCGTGGAACTCATGTCATCGACGACGGCCCCCGTTTCATCTTCCCTTGATCGGGGTACCACTGCGGTCGTGGGCATCGTGATCGACCCGGAGACGGACTCCTGGCAACTCGGCTCGGTGGTGGCCGAGCTCGCCCACGCCGAGTTCCAGCCGCGGGTGATCGCCCCCGAGAGCGAGGTCGAGGCCATCGGGATCGGCCAGTCCCCCCTCGGCGAGACCACCGCCGAGGAGGTCGATGCGCTGGTGCTCCTCGGCGCGCCCTCCGACGAGCACGGCGATCCCGACCCGCGACTGATCACTCTGCTGCTCGGCGCGTTCTCGCGTCCCTGCGCGATCCTCGCTCTGCGCGAGGTGGCGGACTCTCTCGCCCTCGCCGAGATCGACGAGGCCGCCGCGGGTGTCGGGCTTCTCGACGAGCCCGCGCAGATCGTCCCCCGCCTGGCAGCCATGCTCCCCCAGCGCGCACGGTGGAGCGACCGTCACCTCGGTACACGATGAGCACCCCTTCGACAGCTGCCGAGCCCGTCGTCCTCGACGAGACCCACGCCCGACGCGAGGATGTCGCCGACTGGCTCGCGACAGGCGGCGGACCGCCGACTGATCGTGAGCCCGGCTCGGCCCTCGCCTGGATCGCCGCTCTCACCGATCGGGTGCCCCCGCCCGGCGCCGGCCGGACCATCCTTCGTTGGGAGTTCCTGGCCCAGCTGGGCCGCGCCGATCTCGTCCTCGCCCGGGCCGTCGAACCTCACCTCGACGCGCTCGCGATCCTGTCCGAGGCGGGCATCGCTGCCGAACCCGGCAGCTGGGCGGTGTGGGCCGCCGAGGGCCCCGGCATGCGTCTCGCCGCCGAGCGCGGCGAGCAGTGGACCCTCACCGGCGGCAAGCCGTGGTGCTCGCTCGCGGGCGATGTCGACCACGCCCTCGTCACGGCCTGGGTCGACGACTCCCGCCGTGCGCTCTTCGCTGTCGACCTCGCGTCGACCGGTGTCGAGATCGACTCATCGGCCTGGTCTCCGCTCGGACTCGAACCGATCGTCACGAGCACCGTCCGTTGCGACGGGGTGGCGGTGAAGCCCGTGGGCGATCCGGAGTGGTACCTACGACGGCCGGGGTTCGCGTGGGGCGGGATCGGAGTCGCCGCGATCTGGCTCGGCGCCGCGACCGCCGTCGCCGATCAGGTGCTCGCGGTGATGGCGCACCGTGACGCGGACACGCTGGGCTGGTCGCTCGTCGGTGCCATCGACGCCGCCCTCTGGCCCGCACAGCGGGCGATGGCGAGTGCCGCCGCGACGATCGACGCACACCCGGACGATCCCGAGACCAGTCGGTTGCTCGCCGCCCGAGTGCGGCAGGCCACCGCGACAGCTGCCGAGACGGTCCTGACGACGGCCGGGCATGCGCTGGGCCCGGGGCCCCTCACCACCGACGAGCGGCTCGTGAACCGGGTCCGCGATCTTCAGCTCTACCTCCGCCAGCACCACGCCGAACGCGACGCGGCCGCCCTGGGACGCCTGCTCCGCGATGCGAGAGGCCGATGAGCTCGCCCCCGTTCACCCACGACCAGGCCAGCACGCCGGCGAGGTCCTGGACCCGACGCCTGAACCAGACGGCCATACCGGCGCTGTCCTCCGAGCCGGGCTTCGAGCGGTTCGACCGGCTCGTCGTCGTGGCGGCCCATCCCGACGACGAGACGCTGGGCGCGGGACTGATCACCGCCGACCTCGCACGGCGGGCCTGGGAAGTCGACATCGTCACCCTCACGCGCGGCGAGAACAGCCACCCGCAGTCGTCCACCACGACACCGGAACAACGTGCCGACATGAGGGCGCAGGAAGCGGCATTGGCCGCGCGCATCCTCTCGCCCTCGATCCGGTTGCACCCGGCGGACTTCGGCGATGGCGACCTGACGGGGCAGCATGAGGCTCTCGTCACGACCATCGTCGACATCATCGGCGACGGCCGGCACACCCTGCTGCTCGCGCCCTGGCGTCACGACGGGCACCCCGATCACGAGGCGGCCGGTCGCGCCGCCGCTGCCGCCGCCGTTCGTACCGGCGCGATGCTCGGCGAGTACCCCATCTGGTTCTGGCACTGGGCCGATATCGACGAGCTGCCCTACTCGTCCACACGGCGGTGGAGTGTGAACGGGGCGATCCGCGAGCAGAAGGCCGCCGCCATCGCCGCCCACCGGTCACAAGTGGCCCCGCTGTCCTCCGAGCCCGGGGACGAGGTCCTGCTGAGCGCTGAGTTCCTCGAGCACTTCGGGGGCACGGACGAGCACTTCATCATCGACGCCCCTGTCGACGATGCGCTCGACCGGCTACATGCCGAGGACGACGATCCGTGGAGAGTGGACGAACGCTGGTACGAGCGACGCAAGAGCGATCTCCTGCTCGCCTGCCTGCCCCGTGACCACTACGAGCGGGCATTGGAGGTCGGGTGCTCCAGGGGCTCGCTGAGTGCGCTGCTCAGCCGGCGCGCCGATCGGATGCTCGCCGTCGACGCGAGCGAGCACGCCGTGTCACTGGCGCGGGAGCGGGTCCCCTCCTCCGTGGATGTGGAGCACCTGCGGGTGCCCGACGCGTGGCCCGAGGGCCGGTTCGATCTCATCGTCGTCTCCGAGGTCGGCTACTTCCTGTCGCCTGTCGCGCTCGAGCGGCTGTGGACGGCGATCCGCCGCTCCCTCCCGCCCGGCGGGACGGTCGTCCTGTGCCATTGGCGAGGAGAGGTGCGCGGCTGGCCCCTCGACGGTCCCCAGGTCCATGCGAGTGCGGAGAAGAGCGGCGAGCTGCCCTCGGTGCAGGCCCGCTACCTCGACGACGATGTCGAGATCCTCGTGATGGCACGGGATTGGATCGCTCCCGATGCGTGAGGGTTTCAAGCCGCCCCAGGAGATCGTCGTCGTGGTCCCGGTCCACAACGAGGAGCGCCTGCTGGCGCGCTGCCTGGGATCGGTCCAGGCCGCCGCGAGACACCTGACGAAGCGTGTCGGCGTGACCGCGCGCCTCGTGGTGGTCCTGGACGACTGCACCGACCGATCCGAGGAGATCGCCGCAGCCCATCACGCGGAGACCGTCCACATCAGCCGGAGGAGCGTCGGCGCGGCCCGCGCCGCCGGCGTCGACCACATCGTCCGGACCACAGCCGTCACACGGGTGTGGATCGCCTGCACCGATGCCGACAGCCGAGTCCCCATCGGTTGGCTCCTCGCCCAGTCTCGGCAGGCTGCCGCCGGGGCCGACCTCGTCCTCGGCCGGGCCCGTCTCGATCCGGCCGATGTGAGCATCGCGGTGTATCGGCGATGGGCCCGGCGCTACGCCGAGGGCGGGACGTCACGCCACATCCATGGCGCCAACCTCGGGGTCTCACTGGACGCCTATTGGCGCGTCGGCGGCTTCGCCGACCTGGAGGAACACGAGGATGTGGACCTGGTCGGACGGCTGCGCGAGGTCGGGGCACGGGTGGCGCCGGTGCCCGATGTGCTGACCTCGGGACGCCTTGATGGTCGCACACCCGGCGGCTTCGCCGGCTTCCTGCGACACCTCGGGGTCGCGTCAGAGCCCGGTCGGATCGACCCGCCGCACGGGTTGCGGCCGGAACCCGTGATCGACGCCCCAGAGCACCGCCTGCGTACGGGTGGTCACCCCGATACGCGCGTATAGGCTGCGGATATAGGTCTTGACCGTGTTGATGCCGATGAACGCCCGCTGGGCGATCTGCTCATTGGTCAATCCCTGGCAGATGAGGGCGAGCACCTCCGCCTCCCGCGCGGTGATGCCCTGGTCGTCACCGGGCCAGCGGCCCTGCTCGATGTCACCGGGGTCGCGGATGGACGAGCCGGGGGTCACCAGCTCACCCCGGTGGACTCGCTCGATCGCTTCCACCAGCTCCGCGGCCGATGCCGACTTCGCGACGTAGCCGTGGGCCCCTGCGGCGAGGCTCCACTTCACCAGCTCGGGATCGGTGAACCAGCTGAAGACGACGGCCCGGGCCCGGGATTCCCCGAGAATCCCGTCGATATCCAATTCATTGCCCTGGACCTGGCTGAAGGTGTCGTACAGGACGACGTCGACATCGCTGGTCACGGGCAGCGCGCTCTCCTGCTCGACCACGATGACGCGGTCGGCGAACGGGCGGAGCATCTCGGTGAGTCCGATCACCACGAGCGCGTAGTCATTGGTCACGGCGACCTTCACGGGACTCACACTTCGACTGTAGCCAACGCTCCGTCTCCGCCTGTTGCTCCGGGCTCGGCGCAGCGATCACGGGGAGGCGAGTCGCCCCGGGGCCGACCCGTCTACGGTCGAGGGGTGATCGCGCGAGAGAGCCTGGAACGCCACCAGGTCTGGTGGTACCTGGTCGGCGCGGGAGCCGGACTCGCTGTGGGCTCGGTCGCGCCCGGGGCCGGCGAGCGCGCAGAACCCCTCGTCTGGCCGGTGATCGCGCTCCTGCTGTTCGCCACCTTCACGCAGATCCCGGCGACCGCACTGGTGTCGGCCGTTCGCGACCGACGCTTCCTGGTGACGTCGCTGATCGCCAACTTCGTCGTGATGCCGCCGATCGTGTGGGGTCTCGTCTCGCTGACACCCGATGACCCCGCGCTCCGACTCGGCCTGCTCCTCGTGCTGCTCGCGCCGTGCACCGACTGGTTCATCAGCTTCACACAGCTCGGCGGGGGTGATGCCTCACGCGCGACCGCGTCGTCCCCGGTACTGCTGATCGCGCAGCTCCTGTTGCTGCCGCTCTACCTCGCCGCCTTCACCGGTGGCGACACCACCGCCGTGTTCACCCTGAGCGATCTCTGGCCGGCGCTGCTCGTCATCGGTCTTCCTCTCCTCCTGGCTCTCGCGATCGCCCGGCCGCTCGAGTCGACGTCTCGGGGTCGCAGGGTGCGGGATCGCTGCGGCTGGTGGCCCGTGCCGCTGCTCACGGTGGTGATCACGCTGGTGGCGATGGCACACGCCGAGTCGGCGCTCGGAGCCGTCGGGGTCTTCCCGATCGTGCTGGCCGTCGCCGTGGGCTATCTGATCGTGGCGCTCCTGGTCGCGGTCGTCACCGCTCGCGTCGCCCGGCTCCCGGTGAACGAGGGGCGAACCCTCGTGTTCACACTCGCTACCCGCAATTCCTTCCTCGTGCTGCCGTTCGCCCTGGCATTGCCCGTGGGCTGGGAGACCGCGGCGATCGTCGTCGTCATGCAGTCGATCATCGAGCTGTTCGCGATGATCTTCTACATCTGGTTCGTCCCGGCGAAGGTGCTGCGCAGTTGACCCTCACCCGCCTCCGACCGACTGAAGCAGGACTCCGGCCAGGACGCTGCCCGCGGACGAGCCCAGGTTGTGGCTCGTGTTCACCCAGGTGGTCGCGGCATTCCGGCGATGCTCTCCGCCGGAGGTGTGAGCGGCGAGGTAGGAGACGATCATCACCGGAGCGAAGAACATCCCGGCGAGGGCGAGCACAGCACTGACGGCGATGATGCCCGAGGCGCCGACGAGGGCCGAGGCCGAGGCGAGGAGCGCCAGCACGAGCACCGTGAGCTGTCGCGGGGGCGAACCGGGAATCGGGAGTCCGCCGTAGAGCAGCCCGCCCACGGCGCTGCCGGCCGCGAAAGAACCGAGCGCGATCCCGGCGGCCGCGGAACCTCCTGACCCGGTGAACATGACCGGCACCGCCACACCGATGGTGCCGACGACCCCGCCGGCTACCAGGGCCGGGAACAGAGAGCGAGCGAAACGGCCGTCGAGGAGCAGAGGTCCGTGGTCTCGCGAGTCCGCCGGGTCACACCGAGGTCCCATCGCGCCGATCGCGGGCGTCGCGGCGAAGATCAGGCCGCCGCCCGCGACGAGCGCCGCCGGAGCGAGCAGGGCCGGGCCGGGTGCGATCACCGTCAGCCCGAGCCCCGCGACGGCCGGACCCGCGAGGTAGAGCAGTTCTTCGACGACCGCGTCGAGACTGAGACCTTTGCGCAGCCAAGCCCTGTCCGGTGCGAGCTCGCCCCAGGCGACACGCATCGTCGGGCCGAGCGGCGGTGCGAAGGCACCCGCGACACCGGCGAGGACGATGAGGACAACCCCGCCACCGCCGAGAACGGACACGAGGGCGAGGGCGGTGAGGCTGCCGGCGAAGAGCGACGTCAGCGCGGTGAGCACGGGGCGTGCCCCGAACCGGTCGATCGCCCAGGCGCGGACGGGGGCGAGCAGGCTCGCCGTCGCGCCGTATGCCGCGACGGCAGTGCCGGCGAGGCCCACGGAGTCGGTGGCCTCGGCGACGGCATAGAACAGTGGGAGGAAGACCAGGGCGTAGGCGGCCCGGCCGATGAGCGCGGCACCGAACGTCATCGGGACGCCGGGCCGGGAGAGCACGTCGACATAACGCGCTGTCGAAGCAGACATGGGTGAAGGGCTCCAGGCGAGAGAGCACGCCGAGGGCGTGCTGAGGAGAAGGATCGGCGGCGCGTCCCGGGGACGCGGGTCACCGATCAGTCACGAGCGTGGAGCATGCCCGCACCCTACTAGAACGAGTCCTAGCGGCGCCCTGTCCAGCGACGGCGTCGATCGGGCCGAGGTGACATCACCGGTCACCGGCATCGCCCGGCCACGTGTTCCGGCGCCGGACGCGGGGTTCATTCCTCGCGATCGGCCCGGACCGCCTGAACGAGGATGTCTTTCGCCGGCCGGAGATGGTCGGTCAGCCGGCGCACGACCTCACCGGCATCGGACTTCTCGACGGACCTCGTGCAGTGGGGCACGGACCCCGGCGCGCACGCTCGCCGACGCCGAAGAGCTCTTCTCGCATCCTTCGCCGTGGTCCACCCGGCGCGACGTAACCGAACAGCGCCGGGAGGAACTGACAGCGCTCATCGAGGCTGCGGGAGTCGGACACCTGGATCACGGCACATCCGCGCGAGGCGGCACAGGCCTTCGCCGACGATGCACAGATCCGTGCGACCGATCTGCTGTTCGCCAACCGTCTCTTGCCGCGAGCGGTGACGGGGAGCGATGCCGTCGTGCCGTGGGTAGGAGAAGCTGTCCGGGACGCCGGCGCGGCGACGGTCTGATCCCGACCGGTCGGGGTGGTCTCGGGGCACCCCGACCGGTCCCGGTTTCCTCGCGGTTCAGTCTTCGGCGGGGCCGAAGGTCCAGGTCATGGTGATATCGGGGCCTGGAGCATCGCTGGCGGCGGCGAGCTCGCCGTCGAGGCTCGTGAACAGGACCCGGATCCACTGGAGCGGCTGGTACTCGAGCAACGGATCACCGAGCGGCTCCCACTCCTCGTCGCCCAGTGTCCACAGCTCGGCGGCGGTGGACTGGGGACCGAGGTCCACCCGCGCATCGCTCGCACGGAATCCGGCGAGGAACCAGTCGTCACCGTTCCGGGCGACATCCATCACCTGTCCCGATCCCGAGAAGGGCGTCGGCTCGACGACCTGCTCGACACCGCCGGCATCGACGGTGCGGATGCCGTAGATCGTCTCATCATCGCGGCCACTCTGTGTGAGCATGAGGACGCCGTTCTCCCCATCACGGAGCTCGCTGATGGTCTCCCCCGCGGGGATCTCGCCGATCGCCTGCCACTGCAACCCGTCATCCTCGGCGAACCAGATCGTGTGCCCGTCGTCGCGATCGCCGGTGGTGGTGACGAACCCATCGCCGGTCGAGGCGATCGAGAAGGGGGTCTCGCCCTCGGGCCCTGCCGCTTCCTCCCATTCGCAGGCCGACAGCGCGCAGCGGTGGAGTGTGATGGTGCCCAGCTGGGAGGTGGTGACGAGGGCCGTGTCGGTATCGCCGAGGCGCGCCACGGCGGCGTCGGCGGTCATGATCGCGCTCGGTCCCTCGGCCGGGCTGATCTCATTGCTGCGCAGGCTCACCGGCAGCGTCGCCGCGGCCCCGCCATCGAGTCGCTCACCGGAGGTGAGATCGGACCCCGTCCAGGTCAGCGGGCTCTCGGTCGTCTCCTTGTCGTCCTGATCGACACTCTTGGACTCGAAGGCCACGGCGATCCACGGGGCCCCCTCACCGCCCGGCAACGAGGCGACCGCGGCCGGATCGGCGGTCGCGGGGGCGGCCAGAGCCGTGTCGAGACGGGTACCGCGCACACGTTCGATATTCGGTCGCGGCGAGTCCACCACCAGAGTCTCGTCATCCCAGGACAGTCGCACGGGGGTCGTCCCGTCGCTCCACCATTCGGGGTGGGCATAACCGGGGACCTCGTGCGGACTCACCGATGTCAGCGTCGCGACGAACTCGGGCTCGTCATCGTCACCAGTCCGCTCGACCCACCACCAGATCGACCCCGCCACGAGAACCGCGATGACAGCCACCGCGATCCCCAACAGCCATCGCCGCTTCACCATCCGGACCCCCGTTGCACGCCACTCAAGAGTGTAGGAGAGATCACGACGCTCCAGCGTCATCGCCGAACCGCACGACGCGACGAATCACGTCGACGAGGGCACGAGCCAAGGCGCGATCAGCATCGAGGCGTGGGTCGTAGGACGCGATGCTGAGCGAGCCGAGAGGCAGCCGCGAGATCGTCTCGACGAACAGCCCGAGCAGTTCCTCGAGCTGGAGTCCGCCGGGCTCCGCGTAGTCATTCGCCGGGGCGATCCCGGAATCGAGGACATCGGCGTCGACATGCAGGTGGACGCTGGTGGCGCCCGATGCCATGAGTCCACCGAGGATGTTGTCCCGCTTCCGCTCGTTCGCGACCTCGGCCACCGCGAGACGAGTTATTCCCGAGGCCGTTAAGGCGACCTCCTCCTCGGGGTCGACGGCACGCGCTCCAACCAGCGCCACGTGCGAGTCCGGGATCGGCCGAAGACCGGTCTCCCGGACCAGCCCCTCCCAGGCACGCCCGGTGAGCATCGCGAGGCCCTGACAGTCGAGGGAGCCGAAGCGGTCCGTCTCCGGCGTGTGGAAGTCGGCGTGCGCATCGCACCAGACGAAGGCCGGCGATGCCCCGTTCCGCTGCGCGCCCGCGACAACGCCGAGCGAGGAATTGCAGTCTCCGGACAACAGGATCGGAAGACGACCCTCGGATAGCGCATCGGCGGTCGCATCGGCGATCTCGCGCTGAACGGCGAAACCGCGACTCAACTCGCTGGGCAGGGCATCGCGGGCCTCGATCTCGATACTCCGAGTATCGACACCATCGGCGGCGAGCACCTCCAGCAGACCGGTCGCGAGGATCTGCTGCGGTCCGGCGCCCATTCGCCAATCGCGGCGGCCCGCATCGAAGGAGGACACCAGCACAGTGACCGCGTCGCACCCCATGACGCCCCTTTCCTCGGTTGCGCACCACTGTGCCATCACGGTCCGAGGGAGGCAGGGGAAAGAGGGGATGCGTTTCACGCGAGAGGGAGGTCCGGGGGAGCCGGTGACGGGATCCCTACCCAGCGCGCTCCGCGCGGACGAGGGGCCCAACTCGATTCCCGACACCGGGAAGAGCGCGCTCCGCGCGAGAGCCGGTGACGGGATCCCTACCCAGCGCGCTCCGCGCGGACGAGGGGCCCGACTCGATTCCCGACACCGGGAAGAGCGCGCTCCGCGCGAGAGCCGGTGACGGGATCCCTGCCCAGCGCGCTCCGCGCGGACGAGGGGCCCAACTCGATTCCCGCCACCGGGAAGAGCCGGCTTCGCCGGGAGAGCCGGTGACGGGAATCGAACCCGCGTATCTTGCTTGGGAAGCAAGCGCTCTGCCATTGAGCTACACCGGCAACGTCCCCGACTATAGCGCCCCGCGAGACCCGTCCACGCTACGGTGGCGCCATGCCTCTCGTGTTGCTGGAAGCCGACGGCCCGATCCGCACCATCACCCTCAACGCACCCGACCGGCTCAACGCCCTCGACATGCCGTTGCTCGACGAACTGCGCGACGCGATCGCCGCGGTCGCCGCCGACCCCGACGCCCAAGCCCTCGTCGTCACCGGCGAGGGCAAGGCCTTCTGCTCCGGCGCGAACGTCGACAGCCTGTTCGGCGACACCAGCCGGCCGACCGAGCAGCTACGCGAGCACCTCATGCACGTCTACGGTTCGTTCCTCGGGCTGCGCGGCCTGACCATCCCGACCATCGCCGCCGTCCAGGGCGCCGCCGTCGGCGCGGGACTCAACATCGCCCTGTGCTGTGACGTCATCATCGCGGGGCCGCTCGCCGGCTTCGGCCCCACCTTCTCGAAGATCGGCCTGCATCCCGGAGGAGGCTGCACGTGGATGCTGACGCAGCGCATCGGCTCGGCCAACACCGCCGCCGCGCTCTACGCCGGGGACATCATCGAGGCAGAGAGGGCACTTCGTCTCGGCATCGCCCAGGAGCTCGTCGAGGACCCCAAGGGTCGAGCCCGCGAACTCGCCGAGCGCTACACCTCCCGCAATGCCGACCTCATGGGCGACATCAAGCGGTCGGTCCAGATCGCCGCGACCGGCGACCTCAACGAATCCCTCGACTTCGAGTCCTGGGCTCAGGCCGAGTCGCTCGCGAGCGAGGAGTTCGCCGCCTTCTCCGCCACGTTCCGCCGCTGACTACCCTCTCCACCAGCCCTCGCCGGCTACGGAAGATGTGACTCTGCGGTTGCCAGCGCGACCATGGAGTCACATCCTCCGTCACTCGGTCACGCACGATGTGACTCTGCGGTTGCCATGACCGCCGCCGAGTCACATCGTCCGTCGCTCCAGATCGAGACGGGCGGGGTGCCCGGCCCCGGCGCGGTCAGACCGAGGCGTGAGCATCGGCCACGGCACGGGCCTCCTCGCGCAGCACCTGCACGACGAATCTGACCGAAGGCCTCTCGAGCCGGTCCGGTCGCAGCACGGCCGCGATCTCCCGCTTGGCACGGATACCGACCAACGGCCTCGTGACCAGGCCGTTGCCATGCTCTCGTGTCGTGAAGCGAGGGAGGATCGCGATCCCGTGGCCGGCGGCCACCAGTGCCTCGACGATGCCGTTGTCGACGATCCGCTGCGTGATCCGCAAAGGCTCGCCGGTGACGGCCACGAGCCGGATCAGCACATCGTCATAGGGATGACCGCTCGGCACCCCGATCCACGTCTCCTCCGCGACATCGCGCGGCGACAGGGTCGCCTTCCGCGCCAGCCGGTGGTCCTCCGGGAGGGCGACGTCCAGGGGCTCGCTCATCAGCGACACGACCTGCAGACCCCGCTCGTGCCAGGTCTCACGCATGTCCGGCGAGTCCGCCACGACGATGTCGTAGTCGGGCACCAGCTCGGCGACATCGTGCCACCGCGAGAGATCGGTGTCGTGACACACCAGCCGCACACTCGGCTCCTCGGCCATCCGCCGCAACGCGCCCGGCAGGAGCATCTCCCCACCCGTCGGGAAGGTCGTCAGCCGCACGTCACCGGCCGGACGCGACATGTAGTCGTGCCACTTCGCCTCCGCCCGTTCGATCGCCACGGCGATCTCCGTCGCGGTCCGCGCCAGAGCCTGCCCGGCCGAGGTGAGCGCGACACCGCGCCCCGCCGGCTCCACCAGCTGGAATCCGGCCTCGCGTTCTAGCAGTTTGAGCTGCTGGGAGATGGCCGACGGAGTGACCTTCATCTCATCGGCGACGGCAGCGACCGACCCCCGCTCGGCCAATTCCCGCAGAATCCCAAGGCGGCGTACATCCATATAGAAAAACTACACGTTGCGTGTAGTTCAGTTCGATTGTTCTTGGCAATCGGTGCGGCCATCATGGAGATCGACACCGACTCGAACGAAGGGAGCCCTCATGATCGCCATCACCGCACTGGCAGCCATCACGCTCGCCGTGGGGGTCACCCGCACGGTGCAGCTCGTACGCACGGACGGCTACCGCCGCGTGCCCGCGCGTTGGCAGTGACCACCCGCTGCCGACCAGCGAAGGCCCCAGCTCTCCCCCGAGGAGCTGGGGCCTTCTTCTTTTTGCACGAACCAACCGCCACCCCGGACTTGATCCGGTAAGTTACTCGCGAGATACTTAAGTTACCCGGCAGTAGTACCGAGCCCGCCGGGCCCACCCCCATCTCGTGCAAAGGACGATGGCATGAGCCACTACAAGAGCAATCTCCGCGATGTCGAGTTCAACCTCTTCGAGCTGTTCGACCGGAGCTCGGTGCTGGGCAGCGGGCCCTTCGCGGAGGTCGACACCGACACGGCCAAGAGCATCCTGGCGGAGGTCGAGCGCCTCGCCCGCGAGGATCTGGCCGACTCCTTCGCCGATGCCGACCGCAACCCGCCGGTCTACGACCCGGATGCCAAGACGGTCACCATGAATCCCGAGTTCGCCAAGAGCTACCAGGCCTGGATGGACTCGGAATGGTGGCGCCTGCAGCTGCCCGAGGAGCTCGGCGGCCAGCCCGCCCCCTCCTCGCTCATCTGGTCCCTCGGCGAGTTTATCCTCGGCTCCAACCCGCCCATCTGGATGTACGGCGCGGGCCCGGCCTTCGCCCGCATCGTGTGGGAGAACGGCACCGAGCGCGACCAGAAGATCGCCGAGCACATCATCGAACGCCGCTGGGGCACCACCATGGTGCTGACCGAGCCCGATGCCGGCTCGGACGTGGGCGCCGGCCGCACCAAGGCCTTCCCCAATGAGGACGGCACGTGGCGGATCGAGGGCGTCAAGCGCTTCATCACGTCGGCCGAGCACGACATGAGCGAGAACATCATGCACCTCGTCCTCGCACGCCCCCAGGGCGTCGAGGGCGTCGGCGGGCCGGGCACCAAGGGTCTCAGCCTGTTCCTCGTGCCCAAGCTGCACTTCGACCTCGAGACCGGTGAGCTCACCGGCGAGCGCAACGGCGCCTATGTGACCAATGTCGAGAAGAAGATGGGCATCAAGGTCTCCACCACCTGCGAGGTCACCTTCGGCGACGGCGAGCCCGCCACCGGCTGGCTGCTCGGCGAGGTCCACAACGGCATCGACCAGATGTTCCGCGTCATCGAGAACGCCCGCATGATGGTGGGCTCCAAGGCGATCGCCACGCTCTCGACCGGCTATCTCAACGCCCTCGAGTACGCCAAGGAGCGCGTGCAGGGCGCCGACCTGCTCGACCCGGCCAAGACGGCCCCTCGGGTCACCATCACCCACCATCCGGACGTGCGCCGGTCGCTCATGACGCAGAAGTCCTTCGCCGAAGGCCTGCGATCGCTGATGATCTACACCGGCACCTGGCAGGACGAGATCGCCGTCAAGAAGGCCGCCGGCGAGGACGCCGCTCTGGCCGAGTCGATCAACGACTTCCTGCTCCCGATCGTCAAGGGCTACGGCTCGGAGCGCTCCTGGGTGCTGCTGGGCACCGAGGCGCTGCAGACCTTCGGCGGATCGGGCTTCCTGCAGGACTACCCGATCGAGCAGTACGTCCGCGACGCCAAGATCGACACGCTCTACGAGGGCACCACCGCGATCCAGGGTCAGGACCTGTTCTTCCGCAAGATCGTCAAGGACAACGGCCAGGCGCTGACCTTCCTGAACAACGAGATCCAGTCCTTCATCGACAGCGAGGCGGGCAACGGCCGCCTCAAGGTCGAGCGTGGTCTGCTGGCCCAGGGGCTCGCAGACACCCAGGCGATCGTCGGGGCGATGTTCAACGACCTGATGGCCGCCAACCCGGCCGAGGAGACGGGCGATGCCCGCAATGTCTACAAGGTCGCCCTGAACACCACCCGCCTCGTCTACGTGCTCGGCGACCTGGTCGTCTCCTGGCTGCTGCTGCGCGGTGCCGAGGTGGCCTTGTCCCAGCTCGATGCCGGCGTGACGGGCACGGACCGCTCGTTCTACGAGGGCAAGGTCGCCGCCGCGTCCTGGTTCGCCAAGACCGTGCTGCCCAAGCTCACCGCGGAGCGCCAGCTCGCCGAATCCGTCGACCTCGACCTCATGGACCTCGACGAGTCCGTCTTCTGACCTGACGCGGATGTGATGACGGCCATGCGCCGGGGAGTTCTCCCCGGCGCATGGCCATCTCTATGGCAAGGTGGCGCAGTGAGGTCTCGCTGGTGGTACGTCGTCGCTGCCCTCGTGGCCGCCGTCGGATGGATCGTCGCGGTGGCCTTCACGGCCGGCACCTGGGACGAGCTGCGCGGCAGCACGGTCATCCCGTCCGGTCAGCCCTTCGATGCCGAGGGCCACGATGTCGCCGTCCTCACCGATCTCCCCCAGCCCGGTCGCGACATCGCCTGTGAGGCGGTCGGGCCCGGCGAGGAGCGCACCGAGATCTCGAGTGACTCGATCGTCGACGTCACGGTCACCACGGACGGAACCCGCTGGCATCTCATCGCCCTGATGGAGGACGGGCGCGCCGACATGACCGTCGAGTGCACGCCCGGGGACGAGCTCTCCGACAGCGCGAGCTACGGCTATGCGCTCGTCAACGACCTCGACGGACGCGACCTGATGGGTTCGTTGATCGCCTGGGTTTCCCTCACCGCGGGTATCGTCCTCGCCGCCGTCACCGCCTGGCGCCGCCGCGCCGCCTCCTGACCCATCGGTCTCCGCTGATCCGGTTCCCCGTTGAGCGGGGCGTTTGGACGGTGAAAAGCCCCGTTCGACCGTCCAAACGTTCCCCCTACTCGCTGCGCTCGTAGGAGCTGCCCCCACACTCAACGAGCTCGGGCGGCGCTCGTGACGGGCCGGCGAACGGCGATGCCCTAGGTTGAAGCCATGAGCCTGCGGACGTATGTCGACGCGTGGCGCCACTCGATGGGCGCGATCCTCGATCTCGAACTCCTCCCCGAGGATGCCGACCGCGTCACCGACCTGCCCGGATGGTCCGTGCGCGACATCCTGGCCCACCTCGTCCACCTCGAGGACGTCCTCGCCGACGGCACCGAGACCGCTGACACCGCCGGTCCCTCGACGGTGCCCCAGGACTACACGCAGGCCGGGGTCGATGCGCTGCACGATGTCGGCCTGCCCGACCTCCTGGTCCGTCTCCGCGAGCTCGTGGACCGGCGTGCCACCCAGCTGGCGGTGCTCCCCGACGACCCCGCCGCGCCCGCACCCAGCACGCCCGCGGGCGCGCCCTGGACCTGGGAGACGCTCCTGCGCAACCGGGTCATCGATGCCTGGATGCACGAGCAGGATCTGCGCCGCGCCCTCAACCGCAGTGGCAACCTCGACTCCCCCGGCGCGCAGGTGACCGTCCAGTCCTTCCAGGCGGCGCTGCCCTTCGTCATCGGCAAGCGAGCCAAGGCGCCGTCCGGTCATCCCGTGGCCGTCGTCGTGACGGGTCCCGTGCCCTTCGCGGCCACCGTCGTCGTCAACGACGACGGACGCGCGGCCATCGACGACGATGCGACCCCGGAGACGACGCTGACGATGTCGACGGAGGCGTTCATCGTCCTCGGCGGAGGCCGGCGCAAACCCGGGCAGGTGCCGGTCGAGGTCGACGGCGACACCGAACTGGCCCACCGTGTCCTCACCGGACTCGCGGTCACTCCCTGAGTCCCCGCGTAGTCTCGTGACCATGAGCGAGCGGTGGAGCACGACCGATATCGGCGATCTCTCCGGACAGACGGCGGTCATCACCGGCGTCACCGGAGGACTGGGGGCGCACACGGCCCTCGGCCTCGCCCGGCGGGGCGCGCGTCTCATCGTGACCGCCCGTGACACCCGCAAGGCCGAGGACGCCGTGCGCCGGCTGCGAGAGGAGGCTCCGGGCAGCGACATCTCGATCGTCGAGCTCGATCTCGCGAACCTCGCCCAGACCACCGCCGCCGCCCAGGATCTCGCCGCAGCCGAGCCGCGGATCGACATCCTGGTGAACAACGCCGGCGTCATGATCCCGCCCTTCGCCCGCACGCAGGACGGCTTCGAGCTCCAGATGGGGACGAATCACCTCGGCCACTTCGCCTGGACCGCCGGTCTCTGGCCGTCACTGCGCGATGGCGCCCGGGTCGTGACCGTCTCGTCCCTCGCGCACGCCAGCGCCCGGGGCATCGACCTGCGGACGCTGACCCCCGAAGGCTCCCCACGCCGTTACCGGCGGTGGAACGCCTACGCCGAGTCCAAGCTCGCGAACCTGCTGTTCGCGTGGGAGCTCGCGCGCCGGTCCGAAGCCGCGGGTCTTCCGGTGGTGAGCGTCGCGGCTCACCCCGGCTACGCCTCGACGAACCTGACCAAGTCCGGTCTCAACCTGCGGGGCAGGTCGCTGCCGGGCATCGCGATCCACCAGGTCACCGGCATCATCGGCCAGCCCGCGGCTCACGGCGCCCTGCCGCTGCTGCGCGCGGCGACGGATCCGACGCTGACGGGCGGCGACTACATCGGCCCGGACGGGTTCCAGCAGCTGCGCGGCCGCCACCCCCGCACGGTCGGTTCCACCCGGCTGGCTCGCGATCCGCGTCTCGCCGGTGCGCTCTGGTCCGCCTCACAGAGCGCGACCGGCGTCGTCTTCGACGTGACCTGAGCATCCGGCACGAGGACACATCCTTGTCGGACCGGCGACGAAGAATGTGCGTCGGCGGTCGTCATGGCAACCACAGGAGCACATCCTCCGCCGTCGCTCGCGAGCGGTCTCCGCTCACGTGTCCGGCCTGGTGATCGGTCGCCGCTTCTTCTCCACCGACCTCGACGCGTGGTGCACATTCGCGGGAGAGGGGACGGGAACGCGTTCCTCAGTCCCAGTCGCGGCCGGACCAGCGCTTCCACTGCTCGGGGTAGTCGGCGCGCAGGAAGTTGCGCGCCTTGTGGCGGTAGCGCCAGATCTGGATGAGGCCGATCCCCCACAGCACGTACTGGAAGCTCATCGCGAGCGTGAACGCCTCAGGCGTGTAGGTGCCCGAGGCGGGCGAGGCGAGATCGAGGATGACGCCGATCGCGACGACGAGGATCAGGCTCGCCGTGAAACCGCCCTGGTTGATGATCCCGGTCGCGCTCGCCAGCCGTTCGATCGGATTGGACGTGCGGCCCAGGTCGAACCCGATCATCGATGCCGGGCCGCCGACGCCCACCACAACCACGAGCAGGATCAACAGCCAGCTCGGCGCGCTGCCTGGCCAGAAGAGCACGAGGCTCCACGCCGCCATAATCGCCCAGACGATCGCCAGGACGAGGGACGACCGATGCCACTGATAAGCGCCCACGAACCACCCCAGCAGCGGCCCCGCCACGACGACCGCGACCACCATGATCGTCAGCAGCACATTGGCGAAGGCCTCACTGGTGTGCTCACCGCGCACGAAGAACGGGAAGCCCCACAGCAGTCCCAGACACGTCGAGCTGAACTGCGTGGTGAAGTGGCACCAGAAGCCGAGCCGGGTGCCTGGGTGGGCCCACGATGCCGCGAGGCTGGTGCGGATATTGGTCCAGGACAGCTCGACTCCGCGCACGCTGCGGCGCGCCGGCTCATCGCGCACGAGCACGAGGACCGCGACCGCCGCGACCACGCTCGTCGATGCCGCCACCAGGTAAGCCGAGGTCCAACCGATCGTCCCCAGAGCCCACGTCATCGGCGCCGCTGCCGCGATGGCACCGATCTGCCCGATGGGACCGGTGATCTGCGTGATGATCGGGATCCGTCGGGGCGAGAACCACGAATTGATCAGCCGCAGCACGCAGACGAAGGTCATCGCATCGCCGAGACCGACGAAGACACGGGCCACGATCGCCATCGGATAGGTGTCGGCCACCGCGAACCCCGCCTGCGCGAGGGCCAGCACGATCGTGCCGGTGAGCATCACCGCTCGCGGGCCGAAACGGTCGACGAGGAGGCCGACCGGGATCTGCATCGCCGCGTACACGAGCAACTGGAGCATGGTGAAGGTGGCCAGCTGCGCGGCCGAGATGTCGAACCGCTCCGAGGCGGCCAGTCCCGCGACCGCGAGCGACGAACGGTGGAAGACCGCCAGCAGATAGGTCGTGACGGCGACGCCCCAGACCACGAGAGCCGCGCGATAGCGAGGATCTCGAAAAGCCTGGTTCACCAAGGCATTCTACGAAGCCGGTCAGATCCCCGTGTCGCCGGCCGCAATACTGTGATCTCTATCACTTAACCGGGTATTCGACTGGCGTGAACCCCCGGACCTGACATAACGTCGGAAGACGATGAGCCCAGTTCTGACGCAGACCACGACCATCCGACCCATCACCGACGAGGACCTCGACACGATCGTCGAGATCAATCAGGACGCCCTCGAAGGCGTCGGTCCTCTCGACCGCGCCGCCACGGCAGCGCTCGTGGAGATGGCCGACGACGCACTCGTCATGACCGACGACGGCGATATCGCCGGCTTCGTCATCACCCTCCCTCCCGGGGTCGCCTACGACTCCACGCGGTATCGCTGGTTCGACGAGTACTTCGAGACCTCCGAGTACGTCTACCTCGACCGGATCGTCGTCTCGGCGGACCACCGCCGCAAGGGCGTCGCCTCCAAGCTCTACGACGCGATCGAGGGCGAGAAGCCGATCGGCCTGGAGGTCTACGACCACAATGACGCCTCCCTGGCCTTCCACTCCGGCCGCGGCTTCGAGGAAGTCGGCATGCTGGCCGAAGGCGGCCCGGTGAACATCATGATGGTGCGCCCCGGCGACTGAACATCCACCCACGGAAGGGGCGGGAGAGATTCTCTCCCGCCCCTTCCGCATGCCCGGCCGGCCGAACTGTGCCCGGCTGTCGAGTAGCCAAAGGCCGTAGCCGCGCTGGAGCGAGACCACATCGCGGTGGTGGTTTCGATACGCCGCTCGTTCCTCGCGGCTACTCAACCACCGAGTTCTCCCGACCCACGGTGGTCGAGTAGCCAAAGGTCGCTTCCATCGCGGCGATGCCCCTATTGCGATGGCTCCATGCGACCGACGCGTATCGAGACCACTGACACCAGGTGATCGCCTAGAACATCATCGCCCGGCTGGGGTCGCGCAGCAGGGACGCGACATCGGCCAGGAAGCGTGAGCCCTGCTCGCCGTCGACGACCCGGTGATCGAAGCTGCAGGCGAGCGTGGTGACCCACCGCGGCACGATGCGGTCCTCCTCGTCGACCCACGGCCGTCTCTCGACGGAACCGACCGCGAGGATGCCCGACTGACCGGGATTGAGGATCGGCGTGCCAGCGTCGACACCGAAGACGCCGACATTGGTGATCGTGAAGGTGCCGCCGGTCATCTGCTCGGGTTGCAGCGACCCCTCACGCGCGGTCCGCACGAGCGCGGCGATCTCCCGGGCGAGCTCGGGAAGGGGCAGCGCGTCGGCCTGCGGGACCACCGGCACGAGCAGCCCCCGGTCCGTCGCAGCGGCCACTCCGAGACCGACATGCGCGGGGAAGACGATCTCCCCGGCCTCGCCGTCCCATCTCGCGTGGAGATCGGGGGTGCGACGCAGGGCGAGACAGACCGCCTTCGCCACGAGAACCGTCGCGGTGACCTTGACGTCCGCGAAGGCCCGGTCGGCGCGCAGCCGGTCGAGCAGCTCCATCGTGGCGCTGACATCGACGGTGATCCACTCGGTGACGTGCGGGGCCGTGAAGGCCGATTCCACCATCGCCTCGGCCGTGCGCTTGCGCACCCCCGCGATCGGCACCCGGCGCTCCTCCGTGACACCGACAACCGCGGGCCTCTCGGCAGGAGCGGGAGCGGGCGTGCGTCGCAGCTCGTTCTCCACGTCGGCCCGGGTGACGATGCCGGAGGGGTCCGCGGGAGTGATCGCGCGCAGATCCACCCCGTGGTCTTTCGCGAACTTGCGCACCGGAGGCTTGGCGAGCGCGACCACCGACGCGGTGTACTCGGGCTCGGCAGACGGCACGGGCTCGGCGACCCGGCCGGCACGACGACGTCGCCGCCCGCCCACCTTCTCGTCCCGCGGTCCGTAGCCGACCAGCACCGCTGTGCGGGGCGCGGCCTCCTCCGCGGTGTCCGCCGTCTCGATCCGGACGATCGGCGCGCCCACGCGGACGGTGTCGCCCTCGGCGACCAGCAGGGCACCGACGGTCCCCGCGAAGGGACTCGGCAGCTCGACGATCGACTTGGCCGTCTCGATGTCGACCAGGACATCGTTGACCCGCACCTCGTCGCCCTCCGAGACGCGCCAAGTGACGATATCGGCCTCGGTCAGGCCCTCGCCCACATCGGGCAGGCAGAACTCCGGCATCAGAACCCCCTCGCGGTGTCGACGGCATCGAGCACGCGATCGACACTCGGCAGGAACTCCGATTCGATCCGGCTCGGCGGATACGGCAGGTCGTAGCCGGTCACTCGCTGCACCGGCGCCTCGAGCGAGTAGAAGCACTCCTCGGTGATCCGCGCGGAGAGCTCCGCGCCGAGGCCGAGGGTGCGCTGCGCCTCGTGCACCACGACGGCGCGTCCGGTGCGGCGCACCGAGGCGAACACCGGCCCGAGATCGAGCGGGGAGAGCGCCCGCAGGTCGATGACCTCCAGGTCGAGGCCCTCCTCGGCAGCCGCGGTCGCGGCGTCCAGGCAGGTCTTGACCATGGGACCGTAGGCGATGAGGGTCGCATCGGTGCCGGAGCGCCGCACGAGGGACGACCAGAGCTCCGCGCCCGCCGACCCCGTATCGACCTCGCCGGATTCCCAGTACCGGCGCTTGGGCTCCATGAACACCACCGGGTCATCCGAGGCGATGGCCTGCTGGATCATCCAGTAGGCATCGTGCGAGGTGGCGCAGGAGACGACCTTGAGCCCCGAGGTCAGCGCGAACTGCGCCTCGGGGCTGTCCGAGTGGTGTTCGACCGCGCCGATGCCGCCGCCGAAGGGGATGCGGATCACCATCGGGACGCGTATCCGGCCGGCGCTGCGGAAGTGCAGCCGCGCGACCTGAGCGACCAGCTGGTCGTAGGCCGGGTAGACGAATCCGTCGAACTGGATCTCGACGACCGGCCGATAGCCGCGCGTGGTGAGACCGACGGCGGTGCCCATGATCCCGGCCTCGCCGAGCGGGGTGTCCATGACCCGGTTGGCGCCGAAATCCTTCTGCAGGGCGTCGGTCACCCGGAAGACGCCGCCGAGCCGGCCGATATCCTCGCCCATCAGTACGACCTTGTCGTCGCGCTCCATCGCGGCCCGCAGTCCTGCGTTGATGGCCGCACCCAGCGTCATCGTGGTGGTCATCGGTCGCCTCCCTCGTCCGTGGCCTGCCAGGCGATGGCATCGTCGCGCTGGCGGGCTAGCTCCTCTGGCACGTCGGTGTACACGTGATCGAACAGGCCGACGAGGTCCGGCTCGGGCAGCCGGCCGCAGACCTCCCGCAGGTGCGCTCCAAGCTGGTCGGCCTCGGCCTCGACGGAGGCGAAGAAGGCCGCATCGCTGCCCTCACGCTGGAGGTGGATCCGTACGCGGTCGATCGGGTCCTTCGCGCGCCATGCCTCGGTCTCGGCGTCCTCGCGGTAGCGCGTCGGATCATCGGAGGTGGTGTGCGCGCCGACCCGGTACGTGACGGCCTCGATGAGGGTCGGACCGAATCCCTGGCGTGCGGCGTCGAGAGCCGCGCGGGTCACCGCGTAGCAGGCGAGCACGTCGTTGCCGTCGACCCGGACGCCCTCGAAGCCGAATCCGGCGGCGCGCTGAGCGATCGGCACGCGCGTCTGACGTTCCAAGGGCACGGAGATGGCGTACTGGTTGTTCTCGCAGAAGAAGACCACCGGAGCCTGATAGGAGGCCGCCCACACGAAGGCCTCGGCGACATCGCCCTGGCTCGTGGCACCGTCGCCGAGATAGGCGATGGCCGCGGTGTCCCGCTCAGCATCACCATGACCCACCGCCCCGTCGAGCAGCAGACCCATCGCGTACCCGGTGGCATGCAGGGTCTGGGCGCCGATGATGATCTGCGGGAGCGCGTAGCGATACTCCTGCGGATCCCAGCCACCGAGCTCGGTGCCCCGGAACACGCCGAGGAGGAGGGCCGGATCGATCCCGCGACAGTAGGCCACGCCGTGCTGGCGATAGGTGGGGAAGACGAAGTCCTGGCCGCGCAGTGCGCGCCCCGAGCCGATCTGCGCCGCCTCCTGGCCGAGCGCCGGGGGCCAGAGTCCGAGTTCGCCGTGGCGTTGCAGGGCGAAGGCCTCGGTGTCGATGCGCCGGGCGAGGACGAGGTCGCGGTACCAGCCTTCGAGTTGGGCGTGGTCGACCTCGAGCGGATAACGCGGGTCGTGGCGGCGCGTGCCATCGGGGGCGAGCAGCTGCACGAGATCGTGCTCGCCGTCGAGCGCGCCGGGTTGCGGGGTCATCGGCAGGGTCATGCGATCCTCCAATCGCCGCCCGGCGGGGTGCCGCCGGCGGTGTCTGGGGCGCTGATTCCAGGGGTGGCGGAATCGGGTGCGCCACGATGTGATGGTGCTCACATCGTGAGATCAGCGTAGCCGCCTCACCGCCGCGATGCCAGCCTCCGTGGGCGAGCGGCGGAGGTCGCCTTCATCGCGGCGATGTCCTGAGCAGGACGACCCGATACGCCGCCCCTCCCCTGGCGGGAGGTACCCCAGCGGCTACTCGATCGCGCGGTGCCACCCCTCGATCCTGTCGAGGAACTCGCGGTTGACGGCCGGATCGCCGAGCGTGACGCGGACCCCCTCCCCCGCGAACGGGCGCACGGAGACGGGCCAGGCGTGCTCGGCGAAGGTCACGGCATCGTCCCCGAGCGGGAGCCACAGGAAGTTGGTGTGCGACTCGGGAATCGCCCAGCCTCCGGCCCGCAGCGTCGCGGCCATCGCATCGCGTTCGGCGACCACCGCTTCGACGCGTTCGTCGAGCTCGTCGAGCTCGTCCAGGGACGCCGCGACCGCGGCGATCGCGAGGTCGCTGACGGCGAACGGCGGAGTCGCCGTGCGCACGACCGCGGCGACCTCCGGATGCGCCACGAGATAGCCGACGCGTAACCCGGCAAGCCCGTAGGCCTTGGAGAAGGTGCGGAGGACCACGACATTGTCGTGACGTGCGAGGGAGTCCAGGCCGGAGGCGGCATCGAGATCACGCACGAACTCGACATAGGCCTCGTCGATCACCACCAGGACGCTCGACGGCACCCCCGCCAGGAAGGCGTCCAGCTCCCGGCGCGCGACGACGGGACCCGTCGGATTGTTGGGTGTGCACACCAGCACCACGCGGGTGCGCCCGGTGACAGCGGCCGCCATCGCCGGCAGATCGTGCGTGGCATCGGGCCGAAGCGGGACGGGAACCGGCGTGGCGCCCGCGAGCTCGATGCCGATCGGATAGGCCTCGAAACTGCGCCACGCGTAGACGACCTCGTCGCCGGGATCGCAGTAGGCGGAGAGCAGCGTGAAGAGGGCGCCGACCGAGCCCGTGCCGGCCGCGAGACGCTCCTCCTCCACCCCAAGATGGGCCGCGATCGCCGCGTAGAGCCGGCCCATCCCGGCATCGGGGTAGCGGTTCATCCGGCCCAGCTCGCGGGTGGCGGCGGAGAGGACATTCGGCAGCGGCGGGAACGGGTTCTCGTTGCTCGACAGCTTGTGCGCATCGTCGGGCGCCGGCCGCCCCGCACGGTAGGCAGGAAGCCGCTCGAAGACGGCGCGCGGTCTCGGAACGGTGGACATGGCGCCACCCTAGTGACCCTGCGAGGATGTGCCGGTGTCATCACGTCCCGCCGTCATCGGCTACGCCCTCGTGGTCACCGCTGCCGTCACCTTCGGCGTGAACGCCGGCGTCTCCCGCATCCCCGTGCAGGCCGGACTCCCGATCGACACCTACACGACCTTCCGCCTCACCTGCGCCGCACTCGTCTTCATCGCCCTGGCCCTCGTCTTCGACCGCTCCGCGTTCCGGGTGCCGCGCGGCCGCGCGGCGGTGCTGATGGCGGCCCTCGCGATCGTCGGGGTGCTGGGCGTGCAGGCGGCCTACAACGTCACCATCAACCGCCTCCCCCTCGGCATCGCGCTGCTGCTGGAGTACCTGGCCCCCGCGCTCGTCGTGCTGTGGGTGCGCTTCGTGCGGCGCGAACCCGTGCACCCGCGGCTCTATCCGGCCATCGCCGTCTCGCTCGTCGGGCTGGCGCTCGTGGGCCAGGTGTGGGACGGGCTGACGATCGAGACCGTCGGCCTGCTCGTCGGCCTCCTGTCGGCCGTGTGCCTGGCGAGCTACTTCCTCATCGGCGAGGCCCTGACGGCGGCTGAGGGAGGCTCGAGTCCGCTGCACGTGGTGGTGTGGTCCTTCGGTCTCGCGGCGGTCGTCTCCAATCTGTATGAACCGGCGTGGAATGCCATCGACGTGCTCGGGGAGGAGTCGACGCTGCTCGGCCGGCTCGACCATCTCACGGCACCGGCGTGGGTGGCGATGATCTACATCGTGCTGCTCGGCACCGTCACGCCGTTCTTCCTCTATCTCGCGGCGATGCAGTACATCCCGAGCACCCGTGCCTCGGTGGTCGCGATGCTCGAGCCCGTGGTCGCGCTCGTGACGGGCTGGCTCTGGTACGCCGAGGTGCTCAGCCTCGCGCAGTCGATCGGCGTGTTCGTGGTGCTCACCGGAGTCGTGGTCGCGCAGACCGCACGACTCGCCGCCCCGGAGGAGCTCCCGCCCCCGACCTGACCAGCTCGGCCCGGCGGCGGTACGCCATCAACCCCACGCCCGTGGTGGCGGTACGTCATCAACCCCACCGCGCCCGCATAACGTTGACCAGCTACCACCACCCGCGAGGTGACGTTGACCAGCTACCCCCACTCCCGAGGTGACGTTCGCCAGCCCTACCTCCACCGGTGGCGGTACGTCATCAACCCCACCGCGCCCGCATAACGTTGACCAGCTACCGCCACCCGCGAGGTGACGTTGATCAGCTACCGCCACCCGCGACGTGAGGTTGATGACGCACCGCCACCGACCTCGGCGCGCCGATGACGCGATCGAGCGGCCCGAGGTTCGCCCTGGGACAATGGGCTCATGGCACGCTTCATCTCCACCTGGTTCGCGAGCAGTCTCGCGCTGGCCTTCGCCGCGCTGCTGCTCGGCGATCACATGAACATCGGCGACCCCGGCGAGACCACCGCCAACCGCGTCCTCGCGCTGGCGATCGTCGGCCTGGTGTTCACCATCGTGAACATGCTGCTCGGCCCGATCGTCAAACTGCTCTCGCTGCCGTTCATCATCCTGACCCTCGGACTGCTGCTCGTGGTCATCAATGCCCTGCTGCTGATGCTGACCGAATGGATCACCGGCCAGTTCGCGATCGAGTTCTTCGTCGACGGATTCTGGTGGGCGGTGCTCGCCTCGATCGTCATCTCGATCGCACAGACCGTCGTCAACGCCATCATCGGGGAGTGACCCGGTGACCTATCGCATCGCCGTGGTCTGCCTGGGCAATATCTGCCGCTCCCCGATGGCACACGTCGTCCTGGAGAAGAAGCTCGAGGAGGCCGGGGTGGACGATGTCGAGATCGTCTCGTCCGGCACCGGGGGCTGGCACACCGGCGACCCCATGGACCCGCGAGCGGCGGACCGGCTCACCCAGGCCGGGTACGACGCCTCGCGGCACGTCGCCCGCAAGTTCACCACCGACTGGTACGCCGAGAACGATCTCCTCCTCGCGATGGACGAGAGCAACTACGCCGACATGGCCGAGCTCGCCCCCACCGTCGCCGACACCGAACGGCTGCGCATGTTCCGCAGCTTCGACCCGCAGGCGACGGAGCAGGACATCGAGGTGCCCGATCCGTGGTTCGGCGGCGAGGAGGGGTTCGTGGAGGTCCTCGCCATGATCGAGCGCACCAGCGACGCCCTCGTCGCCGAGATTCCGGCGCTGATCGCTTCGCGACAGAGCTGATACGGGTCCTCCGGTAACGTCGGGGGTATGGCGAGGATGGCAGGAACGGCAGCGCGGGCAGAGGCACTGCTGGGAACCGCCGTCGTCTCCACCACCCCGGTCGCGGGCGGCGACATCTGCACCGCCACCCGGCTTCGCCTCACCGACGGCCGCGGCGCGATCATCAAGACGCGTCCGCAGGCCCCCGAGGGAATGTTCCGGCGCGAGGCCGAAGGACTGCGCTGGCTCGGCGAGGCGGGCGGCGTCCCCACTCCCGAGGTCCTCGGCGTCGACGACGACTGCCTCGTGATCGCCTGGATCGAACCGGGCAAGCCCTCGCAGGAGCTGGCAGAGCAGTTCGGCAGGGCGCTCGCCACGACCCACGCCGCTGGTGCACCCACCTTCGGCGCGGAGCGTGACGGATATATCGGCGTCGCGCCGCTGCCCAACCGCCCGCTGCCGACGTGGGAGGAGTTCTACGCGTCCCGCCGCGTCATGCCCTATGTGCGCGCCGCCGTCGACCGTGGCCATCTGACCTCGGGCGAGGCGTCCACGATCGAGGCCGCGATGCGCAAGATCCATTCCTTCTCCGGCCCGGCAGAGCCCCCGGCGCGCCTTCACGGTGACCTGTGGTCGGGCAATGTGGTGTGGGGTGCCGAGGGTGCCGTCTGGGTGATCGACCCGGCGGCCCACGGCGGACACCGTGAGACCGATCTCGCGATGCTGGCGCTGTTCGGGGCACCTCACCTCCAGCGCATCCTCGAGGCCTACGACGAGGCAGCACCGCTCGCCGAGGGATGGCGGGACCGGGTCGCGCTGCACCAGCTGCATCCGCTGCTCGTGCACACGCTGCTCTTCGGTGGCTCCTACGGCGCCCGCGCCGCCGGTGCCGCCCAGAGCCTCCTCGACGGCCCGTCGACCTGAGCACCCACCCGCCCACCTCGCGGTAGTCCATCAACCTCTCCCTCGGCACGGCGGTAACTGGTCAACCCCTCGAGTGCGTGATGAGGTTGATGACCTACCGCGACCGGTGTCGTGAGGTTGATGACGTACCGCCACCGGCCTGAGGTCGACCACCGAAGGTAGGGTTTCGGGCAGATGCGGGCAGGGCTGACATCCTGGGCCGGTGACCTCTTCCCCGCGACGGATCGTCATGGACTTCGACGGCGTGTTCACCACCACGGACTCGACCGCCGCGTGGCTGGTGCCGCGGCTGCGTGCCCGACCATTACTGCTGGCACGTGCCGCCCCATGGCTCGCGGGATTCGCCCTGACATCGCGAACGCCGACGGCTCGGACTCGCGTCACCCGGCACCTGATGGATATCGCCTTCTCCGGTCAGCCGGCCGATGAGCTCATCGCCGAGCTGTGCGAGTTCGGCTCCGCCCTCGCCGACGATCCCTCGATGACACGCCCCGCGGCGGTGGAGGAGGCACGCTCCCTCATCGCTCAGGGCCATGAGGTGACGATCGTCTCCGCCGGGATGACGCCGCTGATCGAGGCGTGGGCGCGGGCCCTGGACCTGCCCGTCCGCGTGTGCGCCTCGGTCGTCTCCGGTCATCGAGGCCGCCTGCGATGGGACGACCACTGCTTCGGCGAGCGCAAGGTCGCCCGTCTCGCCGCCCTGGGCTGGCGGAAGTGGGACCTCGTCTACAGCGACTCCGCGCATGATCTGCCGATGATGCGCGGCGCCGACGCGGTCGTGCTCGTCGACGGCGACGACGCGCTCCTCGGCCGCCTCGGCCGGGCCCTGCCGGGGACGCCGGTTCGAGCCGCCCGCTGGTGACGCTTGACACGGGCGTGACCGTTCCTCCACACTATCGGGCAGTAACGGTTAACTTCGGGAAATTACGGGCATGTTTCGGTTTCCCGGGGAGGAGTGAACGTGGCGATCCTCGCCATCGATCAGGGCACGTCCAGCACGAAGGCGATCGTCGTCGAGGGGGACGAGGTGCTGGCGGTCGCCGAGCGCCGGGTGCGGCCGGAATACCGCGCCGGAGGCGTCGTCGAACAGGATCCGGAGGCGCTGTGGCAGAGCGTGCTGACGAGCGGACGCGACGCCGTCGCCAAGGCCGGCGCCACGATCGCGGCCGTCTCACTGGCGAACCAGGGCGAGACGGTGCTGGCCTGGGACCGGTCGACCGGTGAGCCCCTGACCCCGGCCCTCGTCTGGCAGGACCGGCAGTCCGAGCCGGTCTGCGCCGGCCTCACCGATCACGCCGACCTGATCCACGAGCGCACGGGGCTGCTCCTCGACCCCTACTTCTCCGCCCCCAAGATGACCTGGCTGCGGCGCGAGGTGACCCGCCAAGGTGTCGTCACCACGAGCGACACGTGGCTGGTGCACCGGCTGACCGGTGAGTTCGTGACCGACACCTCCACCGCGAGCAGATCCCTCATCCTCGACCTCGCCCGCGTCGACTGGGATCCCGAGCTCCTGGAGCTGTTCGGCCTGGGCGACGAGGAGCTGCCCGCCCTCGTGCCGAGCGACGCGATCGTCGGCACCACGAGCGCGTTCGGCGGTGACATCCCCGTGGGCGGGCTCATCGTCGACCAGCAGGCCGCGCTGCTCGCCGAGGGATGCATCCAGCCCGGAACGGCCAAGTGCACCTACGGCACGGGCGCCTTCCTGCTGGCCAACCGCGGCTCCGATCCCTCGCCGCATCCCGGGGGCCTGGCCACATCGGTCGCCTGGACCGTGCGCGGCGACACCACCTACTGCGCCGACGGACAGGTCTACACGGCGGCCTCCGCGGTCCGGTGGATGAGCGACCTCGGCCTCATCGACTCCGCCGCCGAGCTCGACACGATCGCCGCGGAGGACTCCGGCGGTGTCCTCTGCTCCCCCGCCTTCGCCGGTCTCGCGGCGCCCTGGTGGCGCTCGGACGTCGGCGCCTCACTGCACGGCATGAGCCTGTCGACCGGACGCGGTGAGATCGTGCGCGCGGTGCTCGAGGGCATCGCGGCGCACGTCGCCGAGATGATCGACCTGGGCGAGGCCCCCGAACGCCTCCGCGTCGACGGCGGTCTCACCCGCAGCGCCACGCTCATGCAGGCGCAGGCCGATCTGTCCCAGGTGCCGGTCGATGTCTTCGGCTCCGAGCACGCCACCGCCCTCGGTGCCGTCGCCACCGCGCGCCTCGCCCTCGACGACTCCCTGAGCCTCGACGACGCGCTCGTCGGATGGTCGCCGGCCCGCACCTACGAACCCCGCTGGACGGCCGCGCAGGCCGCCGGCTTCCGGGCGCGCTGGCGCGCCGCGGTGGAATCCGGCCTCACCGGGAAGGACGTCTCATGAGCGAGCGCAGCGAGCGATCAATGCGCAGCATCGACGGGGTGTACGACGTCGCCATCGTCGGCGCCGGCGTGGTCGGCACGGCCATCGCCCGCGCGCTGAGCCGCTACGAGCTGGACATCGCGGTCGTCGATGCGGCCCACGATGTCGGTGAGGGGACGAGCAAGGCGAACACCGCGATCCTGCACACCGGCTTCGATGCCAAGCCCGGAACCCTCGAGTCCCGGCTAGTCAGTCGGGGCTACACGCTGCTGGGCGACTACGCCGAGCGGACGGGCATCCCGATGGAACGCACCGGCGCCCTGCTCGTCGCCTGGACCGACGAGGAGCTGGCGAACCTGCCCTCGCTGCGCGAGAAGGCCGAGCAGAACGGCTACGACGCCTGCGAGATCATCGACGCCGATGCGGTCTACGCGGCGCTTCCCCATCTGGGCCCCGGGGCGCTCGGCGGACTGACGGTGCCCGGCGAGACGATCATCTGTCCGTGGACTCCGTCGATCGCCTACGCCACCGAGGCCGTCGACAACGGGGCCGCCCTCCTCCTCGGCCGGGAGGTCACCGGTGTCACCGTCGGCGACGACGCCACCGTGGTGCACACCAGCCGCGGAGACATCACGACCCGCTGGCTCATCAACGCCGCCGGTCTCGGCGCGGACGTGCTGGACCGCGCCCTCGGCTTCGACCGCTTCACCGTCACGCCGCGACGCGGCGAGCTGCTCGTCTTCGACAAGCTCGCGCGTCCGCTGGTCGACAAGATCGTCCTGCCCGTCCCGAGCAAGCTCGGCAAGGGCGTTCTGGTGAGCCCGACCGTCTACGGCAACGTCATGCTCGGTCCGACCGCGGAGGACCTGCACGACAAGACCGCCACCGGCACCTCCGAGAACGGCTTCGCCTTCCTGCACGAGAAGGGCGAGCGGCTCATGCCGACGCTCTTCGAGGAGGAGGTCACGACCGCCTATGCCGGTCTGCGCGCCGCGATCGACCACGGCGACTATCTGATCGAGCCCGATCCGGAACAGCGCTATCTGCTCGTCGGCGGCATCCGATCCACCGGCCTGACCGCCTCGATGGCGATCGCGGAACACGTCGAGGGACTGTTGAGCGATGCCGGTGTCGAGCTGCGCCGGCGTTCCTCGCTCGCCGACCCCCCGCAGATGCCGAATATCGGCGAGGCGCGGCCCCGTCCCTACGAGCGCGACGAGGTCATCCGCCGCGATCCGGCCTATGGCGAGCTCGTGTGCTTCTGCGAGCGGGTGAGCTTCGGCGAGATCCGCGACGCCCTCTGCGCGACGGTGCCGGCCGTGGACCGCTCCGGCGTCAGCCGCCGCACCCGCGCCACGAACGGCCGGTGTCAGGGCTTCTACTGCGGTGCCGCCGTGGACGCCACGATCGAGGAGATGGTCCGATGAGCAGCGAACGTCGAGCCGATGTCGTCGTCATCGGCGGCGGCCCCTCGGGACTGAGCGCCGCCACGGCTCTGCGCCGTCAGGGCGTCGATCGCGTCCTCGTAGTGGAGCGGGAACGCGAGGCCGGCGGCATCCCCCGGCATTCGGACCATCTCGGCTACGGCATCCGCGATCGTCGCCGGTTCATCAGCGGCCCGGTCTACGCACGCCGACTGGTCACCGAGACCGCCGACGCGGGCGCGGAGATCCTCACCGGCACGATGGCGACCTCCTGGCGCGACGAGCGATCGCTGTACCTGACGAGCCCCCGCGGCCGCGAGATCGTGTCCGCCGAGGCCATCGTCGTGGCGACCGGTGCGCGCGAGCGGCCCCGATCCGCACGGATGATCCCCGGCTCGCGTCCGGCCGGCGTCTACACCACCGGTGAGCTGCAGAACCGCGTCCACCTGCACCACGGCACGGTCGGCAAGCGAGCGGTGATCGTCGGGGGTGAGCTGGTCTCGTGGTCGGCCGCGATGACCCTCAAGGAGGCCGGCTGCGTGCCCGCCGCGATGGTCACCCACTACGACAGCCCCGAGTCCTATGGTGTGTTCAACCTGGGCGGGCGACTCCTGTTCCGGCCCGATCTCGTGACGGGACACCGCGTCACACAGGTCCTGGGACGGCGGCGCGTCGAGGGGGTCGAGGTCGAGGACCTCGCGACCGGCGACCGGCGCGTGCTCGACTGCGACACGGTCGTGTTCACCGGCGACTGGATCCCGGACCACGAGCTCGTGCGCTCGGCCGGTATCGAGCTGGCACCCGACACCAAGGGGCCGCTGGTCGATGCCGCGGGCCGCACCCGCCGCGAGGGCGTCTTCGCCGCCGGCAATGTCGTGCATCCGGTCGACACCGCGGACATCGCGGCCCTCGGCGGCACGCACGTCGCGGACGCCGTGCTGCGCTATCTCGGCGGGACGACGGCCGGAGCCGGCGGCGTGCGGCTCCTCGGCGACGCGTCCTTCCGATGGGTCTCCCCCGGCTTGATCGACCTGTCCGCGGGCATCCCCGCCCGCGGACGCATCGAGACCTGGGTCAACGATCTCGTGCGCGTGCCGCGCGTGACGGTCACCCAAGGGGACAGCGTCGTCACCCGTCGCCGTCTCCCCTGGCCGGCATCCCCGGGCCGGGTCTTCAGGATCCCGTGGGACGTCCTGAACGGCATCGCGCCGAACGGCGGCGACGTCCGCCTCCACCTCTCGTGAGACAAGGAACACCGATGAGCAATGAACACCTCGGGACGGATGCGCCCGCCGGACACTACGAGCAGACGCTCGCCAAGGATCTGAGTCCCTTCACGCTGTTCGCCGTCGCCTTCGGCTTCGTGTCGATCGCGACGGGCATCTTCACGGCCTACGGATCGGTCCTCGCGACCTCCGGGCCGCTCGGCATCTGGACGTGGCCGATCGTGGTCATCGGCCAGCTCGCCGTGGCGCTGGTCTTCGGGGCCTTGGCCGCACGCGTGCCGGTCACCGGATACGCCTACCAATGGGTCTCGCGCCTGGCCAACCCGGTGCTGGGCTGGATCATGGGCTGGATCTCGTTCACCTTCCTCGGCGTGGTCGTGGTGGCCGTCGACTACACGATCGCCTCGACGATCCTGCCGGTGCTGTTCGGTTACGTGGGCACGCAGGCGAATGCCTGGATCATCACCGCCGTCGTCATCACCCTGCAGGCCGCCCTCGTCTCGCTGTCCACGCGGGCGACGCAGCGGGTCAACAACGGCGCGGTCACCATCCAGCTGATCGGCATGATCGGGCTGGTCGTCCTGCTCTTCGCCGTCGGCTTCACCACCGGCCAGTTCGACTGGAGCACACTGTTCAGCCGCGGTGACGTGCCCGCTGAGGGCTACTTCTCCCTGGGCGGTCTCACCGAGGCCGGTCCGTGGGCGATGGGCTTCCTGCTCGGTGCCTTCACGATCGTCGGCTTCGAGTCGGCCGCGAATCTCGCCGAGGAGACCCGCGATCCCGCGCACGTCGTGCCGAAGGCGATGTACCGGGCGGTCCTCACCCTGGGCATCATCGGCTTCCTGTTCCTCATCGCGGTGACCGGCCTGGCCGGCGATCCGGTGGCCCTCGCCGGGTCGGCGACGCCCATCGCCGACATCATCCAGGGCGTGCTCGGGTCCTTCCTGGGCAAGGCGCTGCTGGTCCTGGTGGTCATCTCGATCTTCTCCTGCGGCCTGGTCATCACGCTGAGCGGCTCGCGCCTCATCTGGGCGATGTCGCGCGATGAGCGGTTCCCCGGCTGGCAGGCCTTCCACCGCATCTCGCGGTCGCGCGGCACCCCCATGAACGCGACCTTCATGATGTTCGCGGTCGGCCAGACCGTGCTCGCGGTGTTCGCCTTCTCCACCGACGCGCTGTTCGCGCTGTTCTCGGCGGCCACGCTGCTGCCGGCGATCATCTACGCGTCCACCGTCGCGCTGTACATCGTCAAGCGCAAGCACCTGCCGCCGACGCGGGGCTTCAGCCTCGGACGCTGGGAGACCCCGGTCCTCGTGGTCGCGGTCGTCTGGCTCGTGTGGGAGCTGCTGATCTTCCGCGACGCCTCGTTCGCCAACTCCTGGGCCTACGTCGGCGTCATGGTGCTCATCGGCGCCGTCTACTTCGCCTATCTGCTCATCCGCAAGGGCGTCTCCGGGCTCACCATGCCCGACATGGAGTCGATCGACGCGGTGCTCGATGCCGAGCCCACGGAGCACTAGTGTTCTGGGCAGCTGGTCTCGATACGCTCACTCGCTAGCGCTCCCTCGCGCTCGGTGGTCGAGTAGGGCGGAGCGCTAGCGGAGCCCGTATCGAGACCACATGAGGTCGAGGGCGGAGCACGATTCGAGGAGGTCCACGGTGACGCAACTGGCCATCCCCGCCGAGCGGTGGGGCATCATCGAGCAGCAGCTCGCGGCCCGGGAGTTCGTGCGCACCGTGGACCTCGTCGACGTCCTGGGCGTCTCCATCGAGACGGTCCGGCGCGACCTCGCCGCACTCGAGTCCCGGGGCACGCTGGTCCGGGTCCGCGGCGGCGCGGTCGGGGCGGGACACCATCCCCGGGCCGAGGGCAGCTACGGCGAGCGCAGCGCGAGCGGCCGCGATGAGAAGGCCCGTATCGGCCGGGCCGCGGCCGAGCTGATCGCCGACGACGCCACCATCGTCATCGACGTCGGCACCACGGCGCTCCAGGTCGTCGCCGCGATGGCCCCCTCCTTCCAGGGACTGCTGCTGACCGGCTCGCTGCCCGCCGCCACTCTCGCCTCCGAACGCCTCTCCTGCGAGGTCGTCGTGCTCGGCGGGCGGGTGCGGGCGGGCGATCTGGCGGTCTCCGGCGGCCGGGCCGACCAGTTCCTCGGCGACTTCCGGCCCGATATCGCCTTCCTCGGCTCCGGCGGCGTCGACGCCGTGGACGGCCTCACCGATTTCCACTACGAGGAGGCTCGGCTCCGTCAGCGGATGCTGGCGCTCTCGGCGCGCTCGTGGGTGCTGGCCGATGGCTCGAAGCACCGGGTGGTCGCGCCGGTGCACGTCGCGGACCTCGATCAGCTCGCCGGACTCGTCACCGACATCGAGCCGAGCGGCGAGCTAGGAACCGCGCTCGACGCCGCGGGCGTCGAGATTCGCGTCGCCCGCTGATCGTCCCGGACCCTGCAAGGCGGTCACCTCGATGAGGAAGCTGTTGCGATCGGCCCGGTGGTACTCCAGCGTGTACTCCACGACCCGGTCCTCGTGATCCCAGCTGCGCCGGGTGACGAGCATCAGTGGAGTCCCCGGCGGCACGTCGAGCAGATCGGACTCCCACGGCGCGGACAGCACCGGGTCGTAGCGCTGACGTGCCTTCGCCACCTCGACCCCCGCCCCGGCGAGGGCGACACCCAGGGGGCCGGTGGCCAGCTGCGTGTCGTCCACCGCGCCCGCGACGGCCGTCGGCAGATGCACCACCTCGACCGACACCGACCGTCCGCCGACGAAACGCACCCTGGCGGTCCGCGAGACCTCCTCGTCCTCCTCCACGGTCATCAGCTCGCGCATCCGGTCGTTGGGGACGTGCAGGTCGCGGTACACCTCCCGGTAGGTCGACGCCTCCTCCGCGGCGGTCACCATGCTCTCGGGCACCGACATGGTGTGGACCGTCTTCGGCTCGGCCACGAAGGTTCCGCGGCCGACGTGCCGGGTGATCAGGTTCTGTCGCTCGAGTCGGTCCAGGACGTGACGGACGGTGGTCCGGCTGACCCCGAACTGCTTGCACATGTCGCGCTCCGGCGGAAGCCGCACCCCCGGGGCCAGCTCCCCGGAGTTGATGAGAGCCGCGAGCAGGCCGGTGAGCTCCATGTGGGCCGCCTGGGTCGCCGAGCCGGCACCACGGCCGGTTCGCGGCGAGGCGGCGATGTGGGAGAGATCCGCGGTACTCACCGTCGGGACCTGCAGGGACTGCTCGCCGGCGGCCGGTCCGTCATCGTTGGCCATGGTCACGCTCCTGTCGCCGCCACGCTGCCGCGGCCAGCGCGATGTCGAACATCCCCAACCCCCACAAGTCGAAGACGATCCGTTCTCCCTCCGGCCGATCGCCGGAAGCCGGGTCGACCATCAGATCCTCGAGTAGCTCGATCCGATCCGGCGACACCGCTCCCGATCTCACCGCGCGTGCTGTCGATGACAGATCATAGGCCAGAAGCTGCCGGTCCGTGGTGACCCATCGGCCGCTGGTCGCGACCGCCGCCTCGGTGAGGTCGTTGAGCGATATCGCGACCACGAGCCGGACGCCGTCCAGCATCGCCGGCGTGACGTACGGGGTGACCGCGTCGCTCGTCCCCAGCACCACGACCTCGTGGGCGGTGACGGCCTCCTCCACGGATCCCGCGACGGTCGCCGCGACGCCACGCTCACGCAGCGTCTCGACCAGGCGCGCCCCGGCCTCCTCGGCGAGGTCGAAGACCGTCACCGTCCGGACCAGGTCGGGATACAGGGCGATCACGGTGTCCACGAACGCCAGCGACGAGACACCCGCCCCGATGACGCCCACGGAGAACGCAGCGGTCGTCGATGCGAGCGCCTCGACGGCCAGGGCGCCGACCGCCGCGGTGCGAGCGGCGCTGATGGACGTCGCCTCAACGACGGCGCGCGAGCGACCGTCCTGACGGTCGCTCAACAGGACCGAGGCCGATGCCCGCGGCTGGCCATGACGGAGATTCTCCGGATTCGCGCCGATCCACTTGACCCCGGCGATGTCCTCGAGGGACGCCGGGTGGGCGACGAACCGATGCCCCGGCTCCCCCAATGTCAGCGTCGACAAGGGGCTGTCCACCGCGACGCCGGCGCGCTTCGCGGCCAAGGTCCGGCGCATCACGTCGACCGCGACGTCGGGGCTGAGCACTCCGGAGGTCCGGACGTCGGCGGCGGTCAGCACCGCGAGCGGGGAGGCCGGCATCAGGCCTCCTGTGTGGACAGTCGCGCGTCGCCGACGACCACCCGGCCCTCGAGGACCGTCGCGAGCGCGCGGATCGACTGATCGTGGGTCACGGTCTCGACGACCTGTTCGAGGAACTGCAGCTGCTCGAACTCATAGGAGCCTCGCTCCACCGCCAGGACCGCCAGATTCGCCACGGCGCCCTCGCGCAGCTCGGCGAGCTCGGGCCGGCGAAGGACCGTGGCCGGATTGATCGTCACCGCGCGCAGGACCTCCTCGAAGGGCATGCCGATCGCCAGCATCTTCGACATCGTCGCGGTGAGCCCGAACACGGGTCCATCCGCCGTGACCTCGGTGAGATCGCTGGAGATGGTGTCGGGGTAGAGGCCACGGGCGATCGCCTCACGGCCCACGCTGAAGTCGAGCCCGCCGCGTCCGCAGCCCACGTCGAGCACGACCCCACGGGCTCGGGCGCGGAGCAGCGCGTCCCAGTTCTCCTGACTCGCGACGACGGACTCACGCGAGCGGGAGAAGACGTGCGTGACGATGTCGCCCGGTCGCAGGGCGTCGAGGATCTCGATGAGCGCGAGGCTCGGATCGAAGACGTGCACCATGAGCGGGACACCGGTCCGCTCGCCGGCCGCGAGAGCACGTCGCAATGCCTCACGGGCGTTGCCCGGGTTCTCGCCGTTGACCCATCGGGAGAGGCGCAGCTTGATGCCGACGACGAAGTCGCGGTTCTCCTCGATGGCCTCCGCGAGCAGATCGATGTCGGCGGTGCGCAGATCGTGGAGCTCACCCACCTCGTTGTGGATGATCCCGATCGTGGAGAGGTTCACGAAGGCGAAGAGGTTGCCCCGGCCGATGCCCCGCGCGGTCTGCACGAGTCCCGGCAAGGTCAGTGCGCCCGCGCTTCCCGCGTCGACGATGGTCGTCACACCGTCCCGGAAGCTGTAGCGGCGCGGGTCGTAGCCCAGTGGCGTGGACCACCGGTAGTAGTGCGTGTGCAGGTCGATGAGTCCGGGGAGGACGTGCGCGCCCTCGACGTCCAGCACGTGCCGGGCCGGCGTCGTGTCGGAGGCGTCGAGGCTGACGATCGTGCCGGCATCGATCGCGACATGGGCCTCACGCGAGGTGGCGGTGGACGGATCGTGGACGAGGGCGTTGCGCAGGAGGAGGTCGTTCATGGGTCTCTTCTTTCAGCTGGCGAGGGGAACGGCGCGTTCGAGATCGGCGACGACGTGGATCGGCTGGCCGGAGTGCAGATCGCGGGAGAGCGGCTGGGCGCTCTTGACGACGATGCCGCTGCCGCTCAGTTGGACGGACACAGTGAGGCTCGACTGTTCGTAGTCGAGGTCCACGACGGTGCCGGCGATGCCGGGTCCGTCGACCTCGAGGGCGATCGCATCGGCCGGGATGCAGATCGCGGCCATCTCGGGCGTCGGCGCGACCGGCGCGATGCTGCCCAACGGGGTGCGCAGTGCTCCGTCCGGCCCATTTCCATCGATGTCCACGATGGTGCCGGCATCGAGGAAATGCGCCGTGAACCGGTGCTGGGGACGGACGAACAGCTCACGCGGTGCGGCGATCTCCACGATGCGTCCCTCGTTCATCACCGCGACCCGGTCGCCGAGCGCCAGCGCCTCGCCGTGATCGTGGGTGACATAGACCCCCGTGACGCCGAGCTCCTGTTGCAGACGGCGCAGATCCGACCGCAGCTCCATGCGGATGCGCCGATCGAGCGCTGACAACGGCTCGTCGAGCAGCAGCACGCGCGGATTGATCACGATCGCGCGAGCGAGCGCCACGCGCTGCTGCTGGCCGCCGCTGAGCTGGCCGGGCTTGCGATCGGCGAGATGCGAGAGCTGGACCAGCTCGAGCGCCTCGCCGACGGCCTTGGTGATCTCGTTCTTGGCGTGGCGGCGGGTCTTCAGGCCGTAGGCGACGTTCTGCGCGACGGTGAGGTGCGGGAAGAGAGCCCAGGTCTGGAAGACCATGCCCATGTCCCGCTGGGCCGCCTTGAGCGACGTGATGTCGTCGCCGTCGACCATGATGGCGCCGGAGTCGGGAGCCGCGAGGCCGGCGATCGTCCGCAGCAAGGTGGTCTTGCCGCAGCCGCTGGGGCCGAGGAGGACCAGCATCTCGCCGCGGCGGATCTCCAGGTCGATGTCCCGGATCCCGGCCCCGTTGCCGTATTCGGTGGTCAGTCCACGCAGGTGGACGAATGAAGTGCTCATAGGTGTCTCCAGAGGTCAGCGCAGGCCGCTGCCGGTCAGATGTTTCAGCGCACCGATGCGGTGCAGGACGAAGAAGACGATCAGGCCGAGGGCGACCAGGAGCGTCGACATCGCGGCGATCGAGGGATCGGGCCTGAAGTCCAGGTACTGGTACATCACGACGGGAAGGGTCGACTCGCCCGGCGGCATGAGGAACAGCGAGATGCTGATGTTGTCGAACGAGAAGATGAAGACCAGCAGCGACGCCCCGATGAGGCCCGGCGTCGCCAAGGGCAGCGTGATGGTGCGGAAGACCCGCCAGCTCGATGCGCCCAGGGTCTCGGCCGCCTGTTCCAGGGCGACATCCTGCGATGCCATCGTGGCGACGATGACCTGCAGGCCGATGGGGATGCCGACGACGCAGTGCCCCAGGACGAGGGCGGGGATGCTCGGGGCCTGCTGCAGCCGCAACGCGACGAAGACGAACACGCTGAGGCCGACGACGATCTCCGGCACGGTCAGCGGACCGAGCGCGGTGATCTGCGAGAGCCGCTGTCCGCGGTACTCGTAGCGGGTCATCGCGTAGGCGGCGAGGAAGCCGACGACGATCGAGACGACCGTGCTGGCCGCCGCGACGACGAAGCTCAGGCGAAGGGCATCGAGGAACTTGGTGTTGCCCAAGGCCGTGGAGAACCAGTCGAGCGAGAAGCCGCGGGGCGGGAACACGGCATAGTTCCCGGAGTTGAGCGAGGTCGCGATGACCGCCGCGAGCGGAGCCAGCAGCACGATCGCGACGAGGATGTTGACGGAGGGTATTCGGCGGCTCATGGGGCAGACCTCCGGGCCGATTGCACGAGGGACAGGATCATCAGCGGGAGGACGATGGCCATCAGCACCACCGCCACGGCAGCGCCGAAGTTCCAGCTCCCGGCTCCGCTCACCGACCCGTAGATCAGCGTCGGCATGGCGGGGACCCGGCCACCGCCGACCATCGCCGGGGCCAGATAGGAGCCGGCCGATGCGCCGAAGGTGATGATCGATCCGGCCACGATCCCCGGACGCGCCGCGGGCAACACGACGGTCCGGAAGACCTGCCAGTTGCCGGCGCCCAGGGTCTGTGCCGCGTCGACCAGTCGGCGGTCCATCCGATCCAGGCTCGCGAAGACCGCGACCGTCATCTGCGGGAGCATGAAGACCACCAGCGAGATCACGACACCTGTCAGCGAGTACAGCAGCGGCAGGTCTCCCCACGGCCAGACTCGATCCACGAATCGCGCCAGCAGCTGGTAGCCGAAGACGCGGACCACGCCGTTGATGAGCAGCGGCGCGAAGAGCACCGCGATGAAGATCGCCCGCCAGCGCGGGTGACGGACCATCCCGTAGGCATAGGGGACGGCGACGGCGGCCGCGACGACCGTCGTCCCGACACCGATGATCAACGTGTTGCGGAGGGCGGTCCAGCCGACGGAGCGGCTGAAGAACTCCTGGAAGTTCGTGAGCGACCAGCTGTCGGTCGCGGCATCGGTGAACGCCGTCGTGACCACCATGACGAAGGGAAGGACGAACAGGCCGAGGACGAAGAGGACCATCGGCGCTAGGAGGGCCGCCGGCAGAGCCCAGCTGACGGAGGTGGTGCTCCCGACGCGGGTCGGGCCCCGACGGACCCGACCCGCGGCGCGTGGCGCGACAGATGTCACGAGAAGAGCTCCTGCCAGCGGACCGTCCAGTCCTGGATCTCGGTGCCGATCTGGAGCCAGTCGATGGGCCACAGTCGCGCGGCGACCTCATCGGTCTCCAGCAGCTGGTCGCTGATCTCCGCGGGCAGCTCGGCGGCCTGGCTGGCCGGGGCGACGTGGGTCGCCTCCACCCAGGTCGACTGCGCCTCGTCGCTCAGCATGTAGTTGATGAAGTCGTACGCCGCGTCGACGTTCTCGGCCTCGGCGGGGATCCCCACCGGCTGGACGCTCCAGTTCGTGCCCTCCTCGGGGATCAGCGTGGTGACGCCCGAGTCGGCGAGATCGACGCCGAGGTCGGCGAACGTGACGGTAGCCAGGAGGCTGCCGTCGGCCAGCTTGCTCAACGGATCCGATGACAGCGTGTACTGGTACTGGACATTGGGACGGAGCTCTTCCATGGCCTCCCAACCCGCCTCGAGATCATCGGGCCCGTCGCCGAATGCCTCGCCGCCGGCCTGGAGGACGAAGACGCCGGCGACGCTGGGCAGAGCACCGATCGCGAGGTTGTTCTCCAGACCCGGATCCCACAGATCGGCCCACGAGGTGAGCTTCTTGCCCAGCAGATCCTCGCGGTAGAGGATGCCCTGCGCGCCGTAGCTGATCGGCACCGCGGCGAGCTCACCGTCGACCATGAGGCCGTCGAGCACGGCGTCGGGGATCGTGTCGAGGTTCTCGATGCGGCTGGTGTCGATGGGCTGCAGGGTTCCGTCCTGCAGTCCGACGGCCGCCTTGTCGGCGGTGAGCAGGGCCGCGTCGTAGGCGGTCGGCAGCTGCTGGATCTTGGTCAGGCCGTTCTGTCCGTCGGCCGCGCCTTTGATGGTGATGCCCGTCGCCTCGGTGAGGCCGGGTTCGATGGCGGTCACGCCCTCCTCCCAGATGCCGCCCCAGTGGGAGAGCGACAGGGTGGTGGCGTCATCGTCGCCGCTGCCCCCACAGGCGGCGAGAACGACTGCAACCGGAGCAGCGGCGATGGTGGCGGTGAGCCTCCGAGGTAGAGATCGCATGACGTTCCTCATAAATGGTAGGGACCAAATTGGTAGTAACCATAAGTCCTCCGACCCTGGACTGCGCAAGGCCTCCCACGTAACTTTCTGATGACACGGCAGCCCGGAAAGGGCCGTTCACTCTGCCATCACAGGGAAAACTCAGGATCGAGAAATGACGTCGCGACGGGTGGCGATGGGCGTGATCATGGCACCCGGGACGACTCCGACAGAGGGCGTCACCCGTTCAGCCGACGACAGCGAAGGTCCGCGCCGGGGCCGACGACGCACCTCCTCGGCCGTCTCCCCGGGAGCAGTTCGCCGTGAGACGAGCGTGTCCGTTGCCATCAGGTCGAGCCATGCCGTCCATCGGCCGTCCCCTGCCGAGCGGCTGGAGCCGATGACCTCGGACCGCTCTCCTTCAGACGGATCTCAGGCATTCACGGCACACTGGGATCATGCGCATCCTGGTGGTGGACGACGATCGCGCCGTCCGTGACTCCCTGCGACGATCCCTGGAGTTCAACGGCTACACGGTGGAGCTCGCGTCCGACGGCGCTGAGGCACTCGCCCGGGTGCCTCAGGTCCAGCCCGATGCCATCGTCATGGACGTGATGATGCCGCGCCTCGACGGCCTGGAGGCGACCCGCGCGCTGCGCTCGGCCGGCAACGACGTGCCGATCCTCGTGCTCACCGCCCGCGATGCCGTCACCGATCGCGTCGACGGTCTCGACGCGGGTGCCGACGACTATCTCACCAAGCCCTTCGCCCTGGAGGAGCTCCTCGCCCGGCTCCGCGCGCTGCTGCGCCGCTCCGCGCGTCCCGCCGATGCCCAGGACGAGGACGAGCCGGTCCTGCACTTCGCCGATCTCAGCCTGGACCCCAACACCCGTGAGGTCGTCCGCAACGGGCGCAATATCTCTCTGACCCGCACCGAGTTCGCCCTCCTCGAGCTGTTCCTGCAGCGTCCCAAACGTGTGCTCGAGCGGTCCTTCATCCTCGAGGAGGTCTGGGGATTCGACTTCCCCACGAGCGCCAACTCGCTGGAGGTCTACGTCGGCTACGTCCGCCGCAAGCTCGAGGCCGAGGGCGAGGATCGGCTGCTGCACACGGTCCGGGGGGTCGGCTACGTCCTGCGGGAGACGCCGCCGTGAACGAGCGACCCGAGCGAACCATCAGCACCCTCACGGCGACACCGACCTACCCTCGCTCCTCTTCGGCGGTGGCGCCGTGAGCGAGCTGACTGACCGGCCGAAGGGACTCGTCGACCGGTTCCTGGACTGGCTGCACGATGCTCTCAGTCCCGTCACCTCGCGCATCTCGCTGGCGGCACGCGTCACCATCCTGACCACGGTCGCCGTCGCCCTGGTGCTGTCAGTGGTCAGCGCCGTCTTCTACGTCACCGTGCGATCGGAGTTCATCGGCTCGGTGGATCAGACCCTCGTCAAGCGGGCCAACGACGCGGTCGACGCCGGCGTCACCGCCTCGTCGCTCAACTCGACCAACGCCGGATCGGTGCAGCAGATGCTCAATGCGATGGGCATCCGCGTGGTCTTCGTGAACGGCGGCGATCTACTCACCCAGAAGGTCAGCAGCGTCCCGTACGGCATCCCCGAGCAGGAGGTCGCGCTCGGCACCCGGTCGCAGTCCGCGCGCACGGTGGACGCGGGTGGGGAGCCGTTCCGCATCGTCTCGATCCAGACGCAGCCGGGCCAGGCCTTCGTGCTCGCCCAGTCGATGGAGTCCACCCAGCGCGCGCTGGACCGGCTCGCGGTGGTCCTGGTGCTGGCGAGCGCCGCCGGCGTCGCGATGTCCGCCATGGCCGGCTGGGCGGTGGCGAGCAACGGTCTGCGACCGGTGCGCCGCCTCACCGCCGCGACCGAGCGCATCGCCTCGACGGGTGAGATGGAGCCCATCGATGTCTGGGGCACCCGCAACGACGAGCTCGCCCGGCTCACGCGTTCCTTCAATACGATGCTCCGGGCCCTCGGCGAGTCACAGACCCGCGAACGACAGCTCATCGCCGATGCCGGCCACGAGCTTCGCACCCCGCTCACGAGCCTGCGCACCAATATCGAGCTGCTGCGTCAGGCCACGAGCGATCCTGACCGTCGGCTCGACGCCGAGGCACAAGGCGAGCTGATGGATGACGTGCGCGCCCAGCTCGACGAGCTCACCTCCCTCATCGGCGACCTCGTCGAGCTCGCCAGGGACGAGCCGTTGCACCGTGATCCCGAGCCGCTCGCTCTCGACGACATCGTGGAGCAGTCGCTGACCCGTGTGCGCCTGCGCGCTCCGGGCGTCACCTGGGATGTGGCGCTCGACGACTCGCAGGTCGTCGGTGAGAGTCAGTCTCTCGAGCGCGCCGTCACCAACCTGCTCGACAATGCGGCGAAGTGGAGTCCTCCGGACGGCACCATCACCGTCCGCCTGACCGAGGGCGTCTTGTCGATCAGCGACGAAGGACCCGGCATCGCCGAGGAGGATCTGCCGCACGTCTTCCAGCGCTTCTACCGTTCGACGGCCGCCCGTTCCCTCCCCGGATCGGGGCTGGGCCTGTCGATCGTCCAGAGAGCCGCGGAGCGCCACGGCGGGCGAGTCGAGGTGGCTTCGATCCTCGGCTCCGGATCGACCTTCACCCTGCATCTCCCGCTCGCGCCGTCCGGCGGGCCCTGACACAGTGGAGGTCTTCGCCCGCTCACACCGACCTTTCATCACCGTCTCAGCTATGCGAGAGAATGTCTTGACATGACCGATTCGCACGATCCCTTCGCCGAGCGTCCGTACACGCCGCCCGCGCAGCGTCAGCCGCAGCCGCCGGCCGGTGAGACCGGCGAGGACACCACCGAGGAACGCGGCCCCATCCCGATGGGTCCAGCCCCGATGGGTCCAGCCCCGACGGGTCCCGTCCCGACGGGTCCGGCCTCCGGCTCGTCCGCGCCCTCTCCCGACGAGCCGCGTGAAGCGCACACGCCCCACGCGTCGGCGCCCCCTCCGGGAGCCCCTCACCCCGGTGCGCAGCCGGCCGGACCGGGCATCACCCCGGGCCACGGTCCCGCTGAGCACACCTCGGTGCTGGCGCCGCCCCCACCGCCCCACGGTCCGACTCCCCCAGGCTCCGGGCAGGTCCCGCCCGCTGGACGCCCCCGCCGCGGCCGACCCATCGCGGCGGCCATCGGTATCGTCGCGCTGGCGCTCATCGCCGGCTTCACCGGTGGGATCCTGGGCAATCAGTTCTCCGATGGCGGCAACTCGACCTCGACCAGCACCGGCACCTCGATCGATGCCCCGGCCTCCTCGGATCTGCCCGCGGGCACGGTCGAGCAGGTCGCCCAGAAGATCATGCCGTCCGTCGTCCAGATCAACTTCTCCGGAGGCGGCGAAGGCGGCTCCGGGTCGGGGGTCATCATCAGCGAGGACGGCAAGATCGTGACCAACAATCACGTGGTCGAGGCAGCCGCGGACGGTGGCACGCTCACGGTGGGCTTCAATGACGGCACCAATGCCCGTGCGACCATCATCGGCACCGACCCGGCCACCGACATCGCCGTGATCCAGGCCGAGGACGTGTCCGGTTTGGAGACGGCCCAGTTCGGCAGCTCGTCCGACGTGAGAGTCGGCCAGGAGGTCGTCGCGATCGGCTCGCCCTTCGGCCTCGAGTCGACGGTCACGCAGGGCATCGTCTCGGCGCTGAACCGGCCGGTCTCGCCGGGCGATCAGAGCAGCAGCTCGGACACTCTGACGACCTTCCCCGCCATCCAGACGGACGCGGCCATCAACCCGGGCAACTCCGGAGGGCCGCTGGTCGACCTCGAAGGCCGCGTGATCGGCATCAACTCGGCGATCCGGTCCTCCGGCGGCGTCGAGGGTGGCTCCATCGGTCTCGGCTTCGCGATCCCCTCTGACCTCGCACGCAATGTCAGCGCGCAGATCCTCGACGGCAAGACGGTCGAGCACGCTCGCATCGGCATCACCGTGCAGAGCGCCACCGGCGACGACCAGATCACCGGTATCGGCGCGCGTGTCGCCGAGGTGGAGTCCGGTGGCCCCGGTGACGAGGCCGGTCTGCGCGAGGGCGATATCGTCACCGCGGTCAACGATCATCCGGTCGCGACCAACCAGGCCCTCATCGCCACGGTCCGCAGCTACCAGCCGGGCGACGAGGTGACGCTGACCATCCAACGCGATGGCAAGCAGGAGGACGTCAAGGTGACCCTCGGCTCCGACGCCGGCGATCTCCAGCGCTGATCCGCATCAGCATCGCCCGTGGGCGGGGGGGGGGGCCCCCCCCCCCCCCGCGGCGGGGGGGGCCGCGCCCCCCCCCCCCCCCCCGGGGGGCCCCCCCCCCCCCCCCCCCGCCGTCACGAGTACGGGATGACTCACCGCCCACGGGATCAGCGCCAGGCGCCGCGCTCGTACTGCGGGGTATAGGGCGCGTCCTCGCGGCTGACGCCGAGCTCATGCGCCGCCCGCAGCGGCCAGGCGGGATCGCGCAGCGCCGCTCGAGCCAGCAGCACGAGATCGGCCTCACCGGCCTGGAGGATCTTCTCGGCCTGGCCCGGCTCGGTGATCAGGCCGACGGCGCCGGTCGTGAGGCCCGAGACCCGGCGCACCTCCTGAGCGAGAGGCACCTGATAGCCCGGCCCCACCGGAATGTCCGCCGGAAGCAGCGCGCCGGACGAGACGTCGACGATGTCCACGCCCAGGTTGCGCAGCTCGGCCGACAGGCGCGCCGTCTCGTCCAGCGTCCATCCGTCGTCGAGCCAGTCGGTGCCCGAGAAGCGGATCGCCAGGGGCTTGTCGGCGGGCCACACCTCGCGCACGGCGGTCACGACCTCCCGCACGAGCCGTGTCCGTCCGTCGAAGTCGCCGCCGTACTCGTCCTCACGCTGGTTCGACAGGGGCGACAGGAACTGGTGCAGCAGATAGCCGTGTGCCGCGTGGATCTCCACCAGATCGAAGCCCGCCGCGTCGGCGCGGGTCGCGGCGTCGGCGAAGGCCGCGGGGATCGCCGCCACCTCGTCGCGGGTCAGCGCGCGCGGTTCCGCGAGCCCCGGATAGGCGGCCGCCGAGGGAGCGACCGTCTGCCAGCCGCCGGCCGCGGGTGGAACCGTGCCGCTCGCCTCGGCGAACGGGGCATAGGTCGAGGCCTTGCGCCCGGCGTGCGCCAGCTGAACGCCGATCGCCGCACCCTGCTGGTGCACGAAGTCGACGACCCGAGTCCAGGCGCGGGTCTGGTCGTCATTCCACAGGCCGGTGTCCTCGGGGCTGATGCGACCCTCCGGGACCACGGCGGTCGCCTCGGTGATGAGCAGGCCGAACCCGCCGATGGCATGCGAGCCGAGGTGGACGAGATGCCAGTCGGTCGGCACGCCATCGCGCGCGAAGCACGAGTACTGGCACATCGGTGCCAGCCAGATGCGATTGCGGGCGGTGACGGATCGGACGGTGATGGGCTCGAACAGGGCAGCGCTCATATCGAGGGTCAACCTCCGACGAGCGCCTCGCATTCCGTCGTTCCCCCGCCCCGGGCGGTGACCTACACACCCCTCACCCGCGGGAGCGGTGACTTACGCACGTATCAACCGTGCTGAGAGGTGCGTAACCCACCGCTCATCGGCCCGAGAGGTGTGTAACTCACCGCCCCGGGAGGGTTAGGCGAGGGAAGGACGACGCGCCGATGCGCCGGTCATCTCCTCGACGGCGCGCCCGATCTCCAGCAGACGCCGTTCGGTGTTCGGGGCGGTGACCAGCTGGATGCCGACCGGCCAGCCCTCGCGGGTGAAGCCCGCCGGGATGGACAGCGCCGGGCAACCCGTGACGGTGATGAAGTAAGCCGACCGCATCCAGTCCAGATAGGTCTGCTGCGCCTGGCCGTTGATCTCGGCCGGGTACTCCTGGTCCGCGCTGAACGGCGGCACCTGGCTGACCGGCATGACGAGCACGTCGATCTCGTCGAAGAACTCCCGCATGCGCAGGGAGAGCTCCGTGCGCTGGTGATAGGCCCGGGCGACGTCCGCGCCCGCGAGGTCAGCTCCGAGACGGATATTGTCCGCGAGCGAGGCCTTGAAGCTGTCCGGATGCTCGGCGAGCATCGCACCGTAGCTGGCCTGGAAATGCCAGGCTCGCAAGGTGCGGAAGGTGTCCTCGGCCTCGGTGAGCGAGGGGGCACGCTCGATGACCTGAGCACCGGCATCGCCCAGCGCACGGGCCTGTGCCTCGACCACCTCGCGCACCTGGTGGTCGACCTCGAAAGCACCGTCCAGATCCACCGAGACCGCGACCTTCAGGCCAGCGAGCCCGATCCGCTGGACCTGCTCGAAGGCCGATCCTGGCGTCTCCTGGCCCACCGGCGAGCGGCCGTCGGGACCGGCCTGTACCGAGAGCAGCAGGGCGAGATCGTCGACATTGCGAGCCATCGGGCCCTGCACCGAGGTGGTCTCCCAGGCATTGCCGGTCGGCCACTGCGGCACGCGCGCGAAGGAGGGCCGCAGGCCGACGACATTGCAGAAGGACGCGGGATTGCGCAGCGAGCCGCCCATGTCGCTGCCATCGGCCAGCGGCACCATGCCGCTCGCGAGGGCCGCGGCCGAGCCACCGCTGGACCCACCGGCCGAACGGGTCGGATCGTAGGGATTCACGGTGGTGCCGAAGATCGGGTTGAAGGTGTGCGATCCGGCCGCCCACTCCGGGACATTGGTCTTGCCGACCGTGACGGCTCCCGCCTTGCGCACGCGCTCGACGACGAGCTCATCGCGCTCCGGGACATGGTCGGCGCGCAGGACCGAGCCCGAGGTGCTCCGCCAGCCGCCGACCGCGTGGGTGTCCTTGAACGCGAAGGGCAGCCCGTGCAGCGGACCGACCTCCTCGCCGCGCGCCAGCTGCTCGTCGGCGCGGGCGGCGGCCTCGCGGGCCCGCCCCGGGTCGAGGCTCACAATGGCATTGATCGTGCCGTTCGTGGCGTCGATGCGCTCGAGGTGGAGGTCGAGCAGCTCACGTGCGGAGATCTGCTTGGCGCGCACCGCGTCGCGCATCTCCCGCGCGGTCGAGTAGTGGTCGATCTCAGCGCTCGTCATGTCGTCTCCTTCGCTGCGCGCCCTCGTCGAGGCCCGCACGTGTGGGGGCACCTCCCTGTACGGAGCACAGAGGTCCGCGAGTGGTGCAAATCCGTCCGCGAGTGGTGCGAATCCGCCCCGGAAACGGCGTTCCTAGGGCGAAAATGCACCACTCGCGGGAGGGGAGCGCCGGCCGGAGCCAGACTCCCGAGGCGGTGGTCCGTCAGCGGCGGCGCGCGGCGACGGCACCCACGGCGACGCCGAGCAGTGCGATCGCGGCACCGGTCACGACGCCCTTGAGGAAGGCATCGGGGCTCGCCGCCGGGGCGGCCGTCACGACACCCGCGGCTGCCGGCTGCGCGGTGGTGGCCGTCGCGGCGGCGGGCTGACCCTCGGCCACGGCAGCGGCCTCCGGGGCGGCAGCAGCGGCGACCGGCTCACCGGCCAGCACCTTGTTGACCGAGCCGAAGAACTCCTTGGCCATCCGCTTGCTGACCGAGGTGAGCATCCGCTGGCCGACGCCGCCGATCATGCCGCCGACGACCGCATCCGCCTCGTAGCTGATCTGCGTCGTACCGTCCTCGGCCGGCTCGAAGCGCACGTCGACATCGACCGAGATGGTGCCGGGCGCGCCCGATCCCTCGGCGTGCATGCGCAGCGACTCGTGCGGCTTGAGGTCCGAGAGCTGGACGGCTCCCTTGTACGTGCCCTTGATGGAGGCCACACCGGCGGTGATCACCGCGGAGTAGCTGTTCTCACCGGTCTCCTCGAGGCGCTCGCACCCGGGGATCGTGCGGACGAGCACCTCGGGCGAGAGCAGGGCGTCCCAGACCTTCTCGACTCCTGCGTCCAGCGTGGCGGTTCCCGCTACCTTCATGTGTTCGTCCTTTCGGTCGCTGTGTCAGTGGCCTTCTCGAGCCGCAGGGCATACAGCTCCGAAGGCGAGATCGGCATCGAGGTGATGGTGAAGCCCTCGGCGTCCTCGATGGCGGCCGCGAAGGCAGCCGCCGTGGGGATGACCCCGGCCTCGCCCGCGCCCTTGAGCCCGAGCGGGTTCAGCGGCGACGGGGTCTCCAGATGGTCGATCTCGATACTCTCGGGGACCTCCGTCACATAGGGCATGAGGAAGTCCATGAACGAGGCGTTCTGCAGCTGGCCGGTCTCGTCGTAGGCCATCCGCTCGTAGAGCGCGCCGCCGACTCCCTGCGCCACACCGCCGTGCACCTGTCCCTCGACGATCCGCGGATTGATGAGGGTGCCGCAGTCGTGCACCACCGCGTACTTGAGGATCGAGATCTCGGCGGTCTCCGGGTCGGTCTCCACGATCACCACGTGGATGCCGCTGGCGAAGGTGGAGCGCATCGGCGAGTAGTAGTCCTTGCCCTCCAGGCCGGGCTCGTCGTCCTCGGCGACCGGGGGCTTGGTGGGGTCGCCGACCGCGAACTGAGTGGCGGCCCGCGATGCCTCGTCGAAGGCGTACCGCAGCGGATTGGACAGCACGGCGAGCGTGCCGAGCGCGATCTGGCTGGCGGGCGCGCCCTTGACGCGGACGATACCGTCGACGATCTCCAGATCGTCGACATCGACCTCCAGCGCATCTGCCGCCAGGCGCAGAGCCTTCGCCTTCGCCGCCCGGGCAGCGAGCGCGACGGCCGAGCCGCTCATGACGGCGGCACGCGACGCGAAGGTGCCCACCGAGTACGGCGAACGGCGGGTGTCGCCGGTGACGACCTGAATGTCCTCGAAGCGCACGCCGAGCTCATCGGCCACGATCTGCGCGAACGCGGTCTCGTGTCCCTGACCCTGCGTGGTGAGGCCGGTCGAGACCTTGACCTTGCCGCTCGTCTCGATCTGCACGTGGCCGCCCTCATAGGGCCCGACGCCGGTGCCCTCGACATAGCAGGCGATGCCGATGCCGACCTTGCGGCCCTCAGCGCGTGCTTCGTCGCGGATCTTCTCGAACTCGTCCCAGTCCACGAGCGCCTTGGCCTTGCGCATCATCTCGGGGTAGTTGCCCGAGTCGTAGATGAGCGGGCGGCCGTCCTGGAAGGACAGCTCGCCGTGCGCGTAAGGGAACTCATCGGGCTGGATGAAGTTCGCCTCGCGCACCTCGGTGCGGTCCTTGCCGAGGTAGGCGGCGATAGCGTCCATCGTGCGCTCCATCGCGAAGACACCCTGCGGACGTCCCGCGCCGCGGTACGGCGTCACGATGACCGTGTTGGTGTAGAGGCTCTGGAACACCACGCGGTAGCTGGGCAGCTTGTACGGGCCGATGAGCTGGGTCGAGGTGATGATCGGCACGATCAGGCCATAGGGGGTGTAGGCGCCGTTGTCGTGCCAGAACTGCACCGACAGGCCCAGGATGCGTCCGTCGTCGTCGAAGCCGACGTCGATGTGCTGCTGCTGGCCGCGCTCGTGGGCCGAGGAGATGAAGTGCTCGCGACGGTCCTCGGTGAACTTCACCGGCCGGCCGAGGACCTTGGCGGCCATCGGCACCAGGACCTCCTCGGGCCAGGGGTGCACGATCTTGGCGCCGAAGCCGCCGCCGACATCGGGGGTGATGACGTCGACCTGGCTCAGATCGAGGCTGAGCTTGGTGGCGACCGCGGCGCGGACACCCGTGGAGGTCTGGGTCGACGACCACACGCTCATGCGCTTGAGGTCCTCGTCCCAGCGCGCGACGGTTCCGCGGCCCTCCATCGGCATGGAGGCGCTGCGCTCGATCTCGAGGTCGAAGGTCAGCCGGTGCGGCGCACCGCCGATATCGGCCTCAGGATCGCCGAAGGACTGCTCCATCGTGGCGGCCACATTGCCGGGAACGTCCTCGTGCACGAGATGGTCGGCGGCGCGCGCGGCGTCGATGCCGACGACGGGAGCGAGGAACTCGTACTGCACCTCGATCAGGCCGACGGCGTCCTCGGCGAGGTAACGGTTGTCGGCGACGACGATCGCGATCGCTTCGCCGACATAGTTGACCTCGTCCTTGGCCAGGGCGTACTGCGTGCGGCCGTGGGTCAGATTGGGGTGCGGGATGAGCAGCGGCAGCGGCTCGGCCAGCGGACCTTCGAGATCCTCGTAGGTGTAGACAGCGTGGACGCCCGCGACATCGAGCACGGCGTCGACATCGATGGAGACGATGCGGGCGTGGGCGTGCGGGCTGCGCAGCACCGCCATCTCCAGTGCCTCAGGGGCGAGGTCGTCGGAGTAGCGTCCGTGTCCGGTGACGAGCCGATCGTCCTCGACGCGGGCGACCGGCTCGCCCATCATCTTGGTGGTCATCAGCTCTGGCCCTCCTCGTCCTGGGCGTCCTCGCGCTGGATCTCCGCGGCGCGCAGCACCGAGGCCACGATGTTCTGGTAGCCGGTGCACCGGCAGAGATTGCCCGAGATCATGTCGCGTGCCTCGGCACGGTCCGGGTCGGGGTTCTCAGCGATCCCGGCGGTGATCGTGGTGAGGAAGCCGGGCGTGCAGAAGCCGCACTGCAAACCGTGGCAGTCCTTGAAGGCCTGCTGGACCGGGCCGAGCGAACCGTCCGGGCGGGTGAGTCCCTCGACGGTGGTGAGCTCGTAGTCCTGCGCCGAGACGGCGAACATCAGGCACGAGCGCATCGGCTGGCCGTCGACGAGGATCGTGCAGGCGCCGCACACGCCATGCTCGCAGCCGACGTGCGTGCCGGTGAGGCCGAGATCATGACGCAGCGCGTCGCTGAGCAGCCGGCGCGGCGGCACCTGGGTCTCGTGCGTGACGCCGTTCACCCGAAGGCGGACGGTCTCGACGGGTTCGGCGGTGGTGGGTGTCGTCGTCATGCGGTCGCCTCCTGGGAAGAACGGGCCTTCGCATCGGCATGCGCCGCGGTGATGACGCGTGCCGTGAGCGTGCGGGCGAGTTGCGCCCGGTACTCCGCGCTGGCGTGGATGTCGCCCTCGGGCTCGAGCTGTTCGAGCGCCTTCTCGCCCGCGGCGACGAGCGACGAGGCGTCGATTCCGTCGGCGAAGCACTCGGTGAGGTCGACGACGATCGGCGTCTCGGTGACCGAGAGGTATCCGGCGCGGACGCTCTCGATCCCCCCGTCCTCGGCGAGACCGAGGACCACGCCGAGACCGCACAGGGCGTAATCGCCGTGGCGGCGGGCGATCTCGTCGAAGGCGATGCCGTGTCGCGCCGGGAGGGCGGGGACGAAGGCCTCGACCGCGATCTCACCGCTCTCCAGCGCCGTCTCGAGCGGCCCGATGAACAGGTCGTCCGCGGCGATCTCGCGCCGGCCTTCCGTGGACGCCACCGTGAGGGTGCCGCCGAGCAGCGTCAGGACGACCGGCATCTCGCCCGAGGCATCCGCGTGGACGATGGAGCCCACGGTGGTGCCGCGGTTGCGGATGGTGGCGTGTGCGACGTGGCTCAGTGCCGCGTGCAGCATGGGCTGGACTCGCCGCGCCTCCTCGTGCGCGTGGAGTTCGGCGTGGCGGGCGAGGGCACCGAAGCGCACCCCCGCCTCGCTCACGTCGATGAACGAGAGCTCCCCGATCCCGTTGATGTCGATGAGCTCGGACACGGTGGTCAACCGCATCGACATCAACGGGATGAGGCTCTGTCCTCCGGCGAGGATCTTCGCCCCGGGGTTCGCGGCATACGCCGCGAGTGCCTCGGAGAGCTCGGCTGGTCGCTGGAAGGTGAATGCAGCAGGTTTCACGTGAAAGTCGGATCCGTCTTGTCGTCGTCGGTGTTCTCGAGGGACTTTTCCTTGCCCTTGACCAGGTGGTACATGACCACGAGCAGCAGGGTGCCGAAGGCGATACCGCTGAGCTGGAAGTCATCGGTGATCTTCAAGGTCACGTCACCGATGCCCGCCACCAGGCCGGCAGCCAACGGCACCATGTTGACCGGGTTGCCGAAATTGACTCCGTTGTCCACCCAGATCTTGGCGCCGATGAGGCCGATCATGCCGTAGAGCACCACGGTCACGCCGCCCAGCACGCCGCCGGGGATCGCGTTGATGATCACACCGAACTTGGGGCACAGGCCGAGGATGATCGCGAATCCCGCCGCGAACCAGTAGGCCGCCGTCGAGTAGATCCGCGTCGCGGACATGACGCCCATGTTCTCGGCGTAGGTGGTGGTCGGCGAGCCGCCGAAGGAGCTGGCGAGGGCCGTGGCGAAGCCGTCGGCACCGAGCGCACGGCCCATGTAGGGGTCGAGATCGGCGCCGGTCATGTCGGCGATGCCGCGGACGTGGCCGGTGTTCTCGGCGATGAGCGCGATGACGCCCGGGAGAACGAGCAGCGTGAAGGTCAGCGAGAAGCTGGGCCCGTGCACGGCCGAGACGCCGTCGGCCAGGGTGCCGCTCGGCAGACCGAACCAGGCGGCGTCGCCGATGCCGGAGAAGTTGACGCGGTCGGCGATCTCACCGGTCTCCGGATCGGCGATCCCGCCGCTGAGCATGTCGAGGACCCACGACAGCAGGAAGCCGAAGACCAGCGCCAGGAAGACGGCGATACGTGCCCAGAAGCCCGGCAGGAGCACGGCACCCAGCATGAGGAACGCCGCGGTCGCGAGCGCGACCCACTGATCCTGGGGCCAGTAGATGCCCGCCACCACGGGGGCCAGGTTGAAGCCGATGAGCATGACGACCGCGCCGGTGACGGCGGGCGGCAGCACCTTCTTGAGCATGCCCGGACCGGCGAAGTGCACGCCGATGCCGATCGCCAGCAGCACCAGGCCGGCGACCAGGATCGCGCCGGTGACATCGGCGGAGTCGCCGCCCTGGCCGCGGATCGCGGCGACCGCGCCCACGAAGGCCGCGGACGTGCCGAGATAACTCGGCACCCAGTTCTTGACGATGACCAGGAAGAGCATCGTGCAGATGCCCGAGAAGAGGATCGCGAGGTTGGGATCGAGTCCCATGACCACCGGGAACACGAAGGTCGCACCGAACATGGCGACGACGTGCTGGATGCCGATACCCGCGGTGCGGCCCCAACTCATCCGCTCATGTGGTCCTACCGCCTTGCCCGGCGGTGGTGTTTTGCCGTCGTAGACGACCTTCCAACTGAACATGCCCGACATGTGTTCTCCTCACACCCGTCGATACCACCCGGTGATGCCCCGATTGAGCGATCCTAGTGCGCTGCATCACAGGAGCTCATGAGCGACATGTGCCGAACAATCACCCGGATCACTGTCACTTGATTGTGCCCCTCTCGCGCCGCATCGTGTTACCACCCGACGGTGTCATCTATCGGTAACGCCTGCGACACCGGGCCGAATCACCGGCGCGCCCCGCCTCGGTGGCGCTCAGCGCTTGATCTCGCGGACCTGCAGGGCGACGGCCAGGTTCAGCCGGAGATTCGCGTCCCCGGTGAACGGTCCGAGGATCTGCTCGAGCTTGCCGATCCGATAGCGCATCGTGTTGTAGTGCACGAACTGCACCCGGGAGGCCTCGGCCACGTTGAGATTGTTCTCCAGCAGCACCCGCAAGGTCTCGCGGAGCTCCTCGGCGTCCGGGGTCTCGTCGTTGAGCTCGCCGAGCACGTCCTGGGCGAAGCCCGTCAGCTCGCTGCGGTCCGGGATCAGGCCGATCAGGCGGTGCACGCCGAGATCGTCGAAGTGGAAGGTGCTGCTGCCGCCGGTGAAGCGACGGCCGACCTCCGTCGCCCGTCGCGCCTGTTGGTAGGCATCGGGGAACCCCTCGACGCCATGTACGAGGCGGCTCGTACCGACCGAGAAGGGACGTCGGCCGCCGCCGCGATCCCCCGCGACCGCGCGCACCAGCCGCGCGACCAGATCCCGCAGAGCGGCGACCGCAGCCTCCGGGTCGTCGCGCAGGCTCTCCGGCGCTGGGACGATCGTGACGACCTCCTCGGAGAAGTCCGCGGTGGGGGCCATCGGCACGTAGCCGCCGAGCACCTGCTCCCAGGCGGCGAAGAAGCGTTCCTGCCAGGAGCGTCGTACGCGCGCCGGGGGCCGTTCCTGGCGCTCGCCAGGCGGATCGAGCTCGGCGGTCACCACGATCGCCGGGAAGTCGATGCGCCAGCCGAGGGTCGAGGCGTGGTCGAGCACGTGCTCGACGTCCCCGGCCCGGCCGGCGAGCACATCGCGGAGGAAGTCGCCGCGGTACTTGCTCTCGACGGCGTTGAGCGCCTGCTGCTGGGTGACGAGCAGCGCGGCGACCGTCGAGGCGCGCTGGAGGGCGTTCAGATCGTCCTGGGCGATCTTGCGGGTCGGGTGATAGGCCACGAGGCGGGCCAGATCGCTGCTGCCGGCCACGATCGGCTGCACCAGCACCTGCCCGTCACCCAGGTCCATGGGCTGCAACCGTGGGCGTTCGACCCGGAACCGCCCGGTGGGGTCGAATAACTCGGCATCGTGCAGCGCCTGGCGCATCCGGTCGTCGAGGGCGCCGACCTTCTCCCGCCCGTCGATCGAGGTGATGAGGACGCCGATGCCGAGCACGTCGGCGATCCGGCTCGCGACGTCCTGGAGCCCGGCCCCCTCGAGCACGAGTCCTTCCAGGGCGGCGTGCAGGGCGTCGGTGCGGTGCAGGACATCCGCCTGGACGTCGGTGAGGCGTACGTGCACCTCCTCGAGCAGGTCGTCGAAGGCCGCGTGCGGCGCCAGCCCCAGGATGGGGAAGCCTCGCCGGTCGGCGAACTCCAGTACCTCGTCCGGGACATCGGCGAGGAATCGGCCGACCTTGATGCCGAGAGCGGCGACATCGAGCTCGTCGAGTCGGCGCACCAGGTCGACGAAGCGCGAGTGCCGTTCGTCGTCGTGCGCGTCGAGATCGACCAGCGGATAGCCGCTCGTCACGAGCAAGGCGTGCGGGCGCACCCATTCGACGATGTCGGGCACCTCCATGACGTTGAGACGCGTCACGACGCGATCGAGACCGCGACTGCCCGCCAGGACCGTCGTTCCAGCGAGGGCGTCCACCTTGAGCACCTCACGCAGGGGGACGCGATAGGCATGTTTCATCAAAGTCTGGGCACCTCTGGGCTGATCCTTGGCAACTTCTGACATCGGCTCAGCGTAACAGCAGCAATTAGGGTCCGAAAGACGCCTCATTTCTACCCGGGGAGATCCATGAGCGAGCGGAGCGAGCGAACCATGAGGACCACCTCTTGCCGCCGCCTGCCTACCCTGCTCTTCCCCCAGGCGGTGGCGGCATGAGCGAGCGCAGCGAGCGAACCATGAGGATCACCTCATGCCGCCGCCTGCCTACCCTGCTCTTCCCCCAGGCGGTGGCGGCATGAGCGAGCGGAGCTCGGTGGCCGCGGCGGCCACCACGTGGGTCCGCGAGCGGATCGCCCGCCCGAGCCGTCCGGCCGAGATCGTCCACCGCGGCGGTCACGCCGTCTACCTCGACGACGGCACCGATGTGCTCGCGGTCGTCGGGGCCGCGGGGGTCCGCGTGCCCTGCGCGGCCCAGACCACCCTCTCCTCGCTGGAGGGGCTCACCGGCGCGGGATCGACGGTCACCGTGGGCGACGGCCGGATGGTCTTCGCCGGTGGCGAGGTCCGCATCGCCCGCACGGTCGACCAGCACGTCCCATCCCTCGATCCCGCCTCGGCGGCCTCGGCACGCGATCGCCTCGGCGACGCCGTGCCCGCCGCGATCGCGGCCGAGCTGCCTGCCGACGCGCTGGACGGGTTGCGGGCAGCCGACCCCACCGCGCCCCTGGCCCTCGCCGGCCTGGGCAGCGGCCTGACTCCGCTCGGCGATGACGTCCTCTGCGGCTGGATCGCGACGATGGTCGCCGCCGGACGCCTCGCGCAGAGCCCGGTGCTCGACGCGATCGACGCCCCGCTACTCGCCCGCACGACCTCACTGTCCGCGACACTCGTCCGCTGCGCGCTCGAGGGTTTCGTCATCCCCGAGTTCGCGCAGCTGCTCGACTCGCTGCGGGCCACGCAGTCCCGTCTCGAGCCCGCCGACGCAGCCGCGACCATGCTGCGCATCGGTCACACCTCCGGTGCCGGGCTCGTCCTCGGCCTGAGCCTGGCCCTGGACCACCTCACCGCCCACCCGCCCCTGGGCGGTGAGTTATCCCGCACTTTAGGTGCTCAGGTGCGTGATAACTCACCGACCTTTCCTCGGGTGCGTGATAGCTCACCGCCTGCTGCTCGCGAGCTCCACCACCCCACCACCGACTCGCACACGTCCACCCCATCTGTCACGAGGAGTTGCCCATGACCACGACCGGCTTCGAGCACGTCGAGCTACGCCGCGGCGCGTATGCCGACTCGGTGGCCTTGCTGCAAGTGAGCAAGGATGTCGCCGCCGTCGACGGTGTCACCGCGGCCCAGGTCGCGATGGCGACCGACCTGAACCGCGATGTCATCGCGCAGATGGGCTTCACGCTGCCCGAGTCCACACCGAACGACATGATCGTGGCGGTGCGGCTCGATGACGAGGGAACCCTGCCGGCCGCCCTCGAGGCCGTCGACGCGGCCCTCGCCCGCGCCTCGCGGCGCAGCGATGACGGCGCGTCCAGCGAGATCGAGCCCCCGCGCACCACGTTGTCGGCCTTCGACCGGACCGACGCCGGCCTGGCCCTCGTGTCGGTGCCCGGCGCCTCCGCCGCCGTCGAGGCGGCCGACGCCCTCGACGCGGGCCGCGACGTGATGATCTTCAGCGACAACGTGCCGGTCGAGCACGAGATCGCCCTCAAGCAGCTGGCAACCGAGCGCGGCCTGCTGGTGATGGGTCCCGACTGCGGCACGGCGGTCATCGACGGCATCGGCCTCGGCTTCGCCAATGCCGTCCGCCCCGGACCGGTCGGCATCGTCGCCGCCTCGGGCACCGGCTGCCAGCAGCTGCTGTGCCTCCTCGACCACGCGGGCGTCGGCGTCAGCGCCGCGCTCGGTGTGGGCGGCCGCGACCTCAGCGAGGCCGTCTCCGCGCTGTCCACTCGCGAGGCCATGCGCCGCCTCGACGAGGACGCCTCGACCGAGCTGATCGTCGTGGTCTCCAAGCCTCCGGCGGCGAAGGTCGCCGAGGAGCTGCGCGAGTACGCCGCGACGCTGACGACTCCCGTCCAGTTCGCGCTCCTCGGCTCCGGCCAGCCGGATCTCACCACCACGGCCGAGGCCGTGCTGGAGACCCTCGGCCGCCCGGTGCCCGAGTGGCCCCACCGGGGCGAGACGGCGCAGGTCGAGGGTGGGCGCCTGCGTGGCCTCTTCGTCGGCGGCACGCTCTGCGACGAGGCGATGCTCATCGCCACCGACGCCGTGGGCGATGTCTACAGCAATATCCCGCTGGAGCCGCGACTGGAGCTCGGGGCCGACCGGCGCGCCGACGGCACCGTCATGATCGACTTCGGCGATGACGGCATGACGGCAGGCCGCGCCCACCCGATGATCGACCCGACCCTCCGCCTGGAGGACCTCGCCCGCACCGCCCGCGACGGCGACGCCTCGGTCGTGCTGATGGATGTCGTGCTCGGGCATGGTGCCGAGGACGATCCCGCCGGTTCGCTGGCACCGGCCATCTCCTCGGCCGTCGAGACCGCGAAGGCGGGCGGTCGCGAGCTGGCCGTGGTGGTCGCCTGCGTGGGCACCCAGGACGACCCCCAGCAGACCGATCGCCAGGCCGAGGCCCTCGCCGCGGTCGGCGCCGAAGTGTTCTTGTCCAATGCCCAGGCGACCCGCCGGGCCCTTTCGCTGATCGGAGCCGCACGATGACGAGCACCCACCGACCCTCCGACGGAGTCGTCACCAGCGGCGTCGGCCTCTTCGCCGACGCGCTCGACGCCCAGGCCGTCGGCGTGAACCGCGTCGACTGGCGCCCCCCGATGGAGGGCACCGAGGACGATCTCGTCACGGTCGCCACCGATCCGCTGCGTCTCGATGCCAACCGTCGTGCCGTGGATGCCATGACCTCGACTCAGGCGATGGTCGTCGATGTGGCGCCCGCGAGCGAGCTGCTCGGCCTCGAGCGCGGCCAGTTCCTGCACGCCGGTCCCCCGCTGAAGTGGGAGAACGCGTCCGGCCCGATGCGCGGCGCGCTCCAGGGCGCGGCCGCGCTCGAGGGTCTGGTCGATGATCCCGAGGACGCCGTGGCGCTCTTCGAGTCCGGCGACTCGGTCTCCCTCGAGCCCTGCCACCACCGCAGCGCCGTCGGCCCGATGGCCGGCGTCGTGTCGCCCTCGATGTGGATGTGGGTGCTGGAGGATCAGACCGACGGCCGCCGGACGTACTGCACCCTCAACGAGGGCCTCGGCAAGGTGCTGCGCTACGGCGCCTACTCGCCCGAGGTGCTGCAGCGGCTGCGCTGGATGTCCGATGTGCTCGGCCCGTTGCTCGGTCAGGCGGTCCGCGCGACCGGACCGATCGATGCGACCGGCATCCTCACGCAGATGCTGCAGATGGGCGACGAGGCGCACAATCGCAATCGCGCGGGCACGCTGATGCTGCTGCGCGACATCGCTCCCGCTCTCGCGCAGTCCGGTGCCGACGCCAAGGACATCGCCGAGGTGTTCTCCTTCGTCGGCGGCAACGACCACTTCTTCCTCAACATCGCGATGCCCGCCTGCAAGCTCGCGCTCGACGCGGCGCGCGGCATCGAGGGCTCGACGATGGTGGTCGCGATGGCCCGCAACGGCACGGAGTTCGGCATCCAGACCGCCGGCACCGGCGACCAGTGGTTCACCGGTCCGGCGCAGGTCGCCGAGGGTCTGTACCTGGGCGACTACGGGCCGGACGATGCCAACCCCGATATCGGCGACTCGGCCATCACCGAGACGGCCGGCATCGGCGGCTTCGCGATGGCGACCGCTCCGGCGATCGTGCGCTTCGTCGGCGGCTCGGTCCCGGATGCGCTGGCGACCTCGCGCCGTATGCGTGAGATCACCATCGGCGAGAACCCGCGCTGGTCCATCCCTGTGCTGGACTTCATGGGCACGCCGACCGGTATCGACGTCTCGCGGGTCTGCCGGACCGGCATCCTGCCGCAGATCAACACCGGCATGGCCGGTCGCGTGGCGGGGGTCGGGCAGGTCGGCGCCGGCCTGGTGACGCCTCCGGCGAATATCTTCCCGGCGGCACTGTCGGCGCTCGCCGAGAGGACCCGCTCGCGCCGCTGAGCGATCGCATCCACCACGACGCGGAGGGACGGTACCGACCGTCCCTCCGCGTCGTCTTTCCGATCTCGCTCCCCTTTGAGGGCGGTGAGCCATCAACCACGTACACCGCCGCCGGAGCGCGTCGGGCCCCGTGCCGACGCGCTGACCCCGGGAACGGTGCGATAGCGTCCATTCAGCAGCCCATAACGGACGCCAGCCCACCGGCGACGATCACGAACGGACGCCTCCCCACCGCCCGGAGCAGCGGCACCTCCCATGTGGCGGAATCCGCCGCTGGATTCGCCTCGCGTCCAGGTCGAGTCGTGACAGTTCTTTCCTGTCATCCGAGCGAGTTCTGACCAAATCGTGCCCAGACGCGCTTCCCGGCCGGGTCGGCCTGAAATCCCCGGTAACGTGCGGTCATGAGCGAGCGCAAGCCCACCATCATGCCGGTTCACGAGCTGCTCGACCTCGTCTTGGACGAAGGATCCTTCACCTCCTGGGACGAGCCGGTCGACCTCACCGGCGTGGACGCCGAGTACCGCGCCACCCTCGAGCGAGCCGCCGAACGGGCAGGAACCGACGAGTCGGTGATCACCGGCCGCGCCACGGTGCACGGTCGTCCGATCGCCGTCATCGCCAATGAGTTCGGCTTCCTCGCCGGTTCGATCGGCGTCGCCGCCGCGCGGCGTATCACCGCCGCGGTCCGCCGGGCGACCGCCGAGGGACTGCCGCTCGTCGCGTCGACCTGCTCGGGTGGCACGCGCATGCAGGAGGGCACCACCGCCTTCGTGCACATGATCGAGATCTCCCGGGCGATCGGTGACCACCGCGCCGCGGGGCTCCCCTACCTGGCGCATCTGCGCCACCCGACGACGGGCGGCGTCTTCGCGTCCTGGGGATCGCTCGCGCATATGACCGTCGGCGAGCCCGGTGCGTTGCTGGGATTCCTCGGGCCGAAGGTCTACGAGGCGCTCTACGGCGAGCCCTTCCCCGCGGGTGTGCAGACGAGCGAGAATCTCGCCGAACACGGCATCATCGACGCAGTCGTGCCGCATGAGGATCTCAGCGCGATCCTCGACCAGACGCTCGCTCTGCTGACCGACGGCCCCACCGAGCCCGTGCAGACACGACGGACGGCACCGGTGGTGGGCGAGCGGTCGGCCTGGGAGTCGATCCAGATCACCCGCCAGCCCGACCGCGCCGGCGTACGCGAGCTGATCCGCTACGGCAGCGACATCGTGGTGCCGCTGCGCGGCACGCAGGACGGCCAGCGCGATTCGGCGATGATGCTCGCCCTGACGCGTCTCGACGGCGTCCCCTGTGTCGTCATCGGCCAGGACCGCAAGCGGCAGACCGACGAGCATCCGATGGGACCGGCGGCGCTGCGCGAGGCGCGTCGTGGCATGTCCCTGGCCGAGCAGCTGGGCCTGCCGCTGGTCTCGGTGATCGACACACCCGGTGCGGCGCTGTCGAAGGAGGCCGAGGAGGGAGCGATCGCCGGTGAGATCGCCCGCTGCATCGCGATGCAGTCCTCCCTGAAGGTGCCGACCGTGAGCGTGATCCTGGGACAGGGCTGTGGCGGTGGCGCTCTCGCCATGCTGCCCGCCGACGTGACGATCGCGGCCGAGAACGCCTGGCTGTCGCCCCTCCCTCCCGAGGGTGCCAGCGCGATCGTCCACCGCGATATCGACCACGCGCCCCAGATGGCCGAGCAGCAGAAGGTGTCCTCGGCCCATCTCCTCGCCGAGGGCACCGTGCAGGCGCTCGTCGCCGAGGTCCCCGGGGAGCCGGCCGAGGACTTCGCCCGCGCGATGGCCGCCGAGATCGCCGCTCAACTGCGCGAGCTCACCAGCTGACGTTCGCCTGGCGGTGAGCTATCCCGCACCTTGGGCGGGCTGGTTCTAGTGGTCGAAGCAACGGGTGGTCAGGCTGCCTGGGTGAGGAGCCTGTTCAGCCGGGTGGCTGGGGTGTCGAGGTCAAGGGTAGGTCGGGGACGTGCGTTCAGGCTGTCCTGGGCG
>NZ_JAERWM010000039.1:0-974 GCF_016918125.1 Aeromicrobium sp. YIM 150415
TCGACGAGGTGGTGGCGGCAGGCTTTCGGTATGGATATCGAGGTCAGCAAGGGTGTTCATGGGGGACCACGGATCGGTGTTGCGCGTGATGTCGATGTCAGTGATGGGCGGGTCCGGTCGCGGCGGGTGTTGACGTTCGCGGACCGGGCGATGATCGAGTACGGCCTCGTGCACGGCCACAGCCCGGCTCATATCGGGGCGCGGATCGGGCGTTGTCGCTCGGTCGTGACCCGTGAGCTGGGCCGCAACCGGTGCGCTGATGGCCTGTACTCGGCGGCCGCGGCGCAGCTGAGGGCGATGGCGGCCAGAACAAGGCCGAAGTGTTTCAAGCTCGGTGATCCTCGCCTGGCCGTGCATGTGACCGAGCGGCTCGAGCAGGGGTGGTCGCCGCAGCTGATCGCGCGGATGATGAAGCTCGAACGCCCCGGCGGCGATGATGAACATGTGAGTCACGAGACGATCTACCAGGCGCTCTACGTCCAGGGCAGGGGTCTGCTGCGGGCAGATCTGCACGAGCACCTCTCGACCCGCCGGCCCAGGCGGCGCCAGCAGTCACGGGCTGCGAAGGCGGCCAACAGCCCGTTCGCCGAGGCGTTCACGATCAGCGAGCGGCCCGCTGAGGCCGATGACCGGGCTGTTCCCGGGCACTGGGAAGGGGACTTGATCGTCGGGGCATTCGGTCGTTCGGCGATCGGGACTCTGGTCGAACGCTCGACCCGGTTCACGATCCTGCTGCACCTGCCTGGCCGGCATACCGCCGCCGAAGTCGCCGACGCGATGATCCGCGAAATGCGCCGGCTCCCCGAGCACCTGCGACGGTCGCTGACCTGGGACCGTGGCTCCGAACTCGCCGAGTACGCCCGAATCCAGACCGCTCTGGACATGCGGGTCTACTTCTGCGATCCCCGCTCACCCTGGCAACGCGGATCGAACGAGAACACCAACCGGCTCCTACGGCACTGGTTCCCCAAAGG
>NZ_JAERWM010000040.1:0-914 GCF_016918125.1 Aeromicrobium sp. YIM 150415
TCATCGGCAATCTCGTTCCACTCGTTGTCGATGAGCTTCATCTCCACCCCCTTGACCGGCGTGCCGATCGAACCCACCACCGGCGGCTTACCCCACGGCGAGAACGAGGCGACCGGCGAGGTCTCCGACAGGCCATAGCCCTCCAGGATCGTGACACCGAACTTCTCGGCGAACTGCCGGTGGATATCGCCGGGCAGCGCCGCGCCGCCAGCGGCCGCCACCCGCAGGTTCCTGGCGATCTCAGCGACATCGACCGTCTCATCGAGCGCACCCAGCAGACCCCAGTACATCGTCGGCACCCCGGCGAAGAAGGTCACCTTCTCACTCAACAGCAGCCTGATCGCCGGCTCGGCCTCGAAACGCGGCAACATCACCATCGTGCCGCCATACAGCAGCGAGCCGTTCTGGATGACCGTCTGGCCGAAGATGTGGAACAGCGGCAGGACAGCGAGATAGGTGTCCGGGTTGTTCTCATCGGCCTGGAAGGTCGACTCGCCCAACGCCGCGTTGTCGTACATATTGCGATGCCGCAGCTCAGCGCCCTTGGGCTGACCCGTGGTCCCCGACGTGTACAAGATGACCGCCGTGTCATCGTCATCGCGCGCCACGCTCTCGAAGACCGGCGACTGCTCGGCCACCAACGGGGCGTAGTACTCCGGTCCCTCCAACGGCGCCGGAGCGGCCGAATCGAGCTTGATGAGGAAGAAGTCCTTGACGCCCTCGACCTGGTTGAAGCCCTCCCAGGCATGGTCGCCGATCGGCACACCCGGCGCGCCCTCGAACGCGAAATACGCCTTCGCATCGGAGTCGTCGAGGTGATAGGCGACCTCACGCGCGGTCAGCAGGATGTTGAGCGGCACCACCGTGGCACCAGCCTTCAGAATGCCGAAATACACGATCGTGAAGTACGGCAG